>NZ_JADGDZ010000125.1 GCF_016744625.1 Winogradskyella sp. | reverse complement strand
ACAAACAACAAAACGATTGTTCAAATAAACAAAACACTAGTTTTTGAGCAGACTAAAATTCATTTTTACCGAGATGGATTTTCAGAAGAAATTGTTTCGGCAAAAATAAAGAATTCACAATTTAAACTTTTAGACTCTATTTGTATTGGAACAAAAGCAAAAAAACTTGAAAACCAAATAGGAATAAAATTAAAAACTGATTTAATAAAAATCAGTAACTTAGAGCAAACTTCTGTTTTCATTTTTAAATTTGAAAACGGTATACTAGATACAATAGATTATGAAAATTATTTGGATTAAAAAATGTGATTGCCAACACAGTATATAAAAATTGCTGTTTTTAGACTTTACCAAAGTTAGTTGCTTTTTTTGCTCGCTTCTGATGCCCCTTCCGAAAACCTTCGCATACAAAACTGCAACTAAGCATACACATATACGATTCGCCTAAAAACAAACTCAAATTGTTACATGTCAATTCTCGCCCATAGAGATAGGTATTATCTAATCTACTATTTTTGATTTGAACTAAAATTAAAAAAAGATGAAAACAACAACATTTCTAACATTTGTAGGTGATCAATGCGGAAAGGCTGAAGAAGCGATAAATTTCTACACTTCTATCTTTCCGAATTCGGAAATTAAAAGCATAACAAAATACTTAGAAGGAGAGGCTGGAGGAACACCAAAGCTTATCAAATATGGCATTTTCACATTAAATGGCACTGAGTACATGGTTTCCGAAAGTAATTATAATCACACTTGGTCATTTACACCTGGAGTATCACTGTTCGTTGAATGTAACTCAGAAAATGAGATACAAACTCTATTCGAAAAGCTTTCTTCTAATGGAGGTCAGATAATGGTTCCTCTTGATAACTATGATTCGGGAGATTATGGTTTTGGTAAAAAATTCGGATGGTGTGAAGATAAGTTTGGTATTTCATGGCAACTTAACCTTTCAGAATAAATTCTGAATTATAATATAAGCTGCCCAACTTGAAAGAATAAACGAAATGAAAATAGAAAAATAACTATTGCCAACTAAAAAAGGAAATATTTTGAAGCCTGAAGCAAAAGAGAGAAATTTGAGTTGGAAGGCAGGTAATATGAGTAAGAAATTATGATGGCGAATGCGTAATTAAATTATTAAAAAAAACAGATTAAATGAAAGTTACATCTGAACAAAATATTAAGAGAAGATAAATAAAGACTAGCTACTAAACAATAGATATCATTATACATTCGACAATGAAAAACAAATATCTTATTTAGACAAGTTGCATAGATAATAGGAACCAAAGAAAAGAAGGTAATAGAAATTATGTCAAAACCAAAGACAATTTACACAGGGAAAGACGTAATGGATTTTGTAAATTCATACGTTGAAAACGAACAGAAAAAAGCCGATAGTTTCCATTTGATAGAATTAATGCAAGAATGGTCTGGCTCAGAACCCAAAATGTGGGACCGACCATTATCGGATTTGATAACTATCATTACAAATATGCAAGCGGTCACGAAGGAGATGCTCCAATTCTTGGGTTTTCTCCAAGAAAAGCAGCCTTTTCACTCTACGTTTATTCTGCAACAGAAAGAAGCGAAAAACTTTTAGCCGACCTTGGTAAATTTAAAATGGGCAAAGCCTGTATTTATGTAAAAAAACTTAAGGACATAAACATTTCTACTTTACAAGAACTCTGCATAGAATCAATTAAATACATTAATGAGCATCACGAATGTTCTTGTAAAAAAAAATAACAGACGATTAACAAAATACATAAAATTGTTTCTCTCAAACAAGCTGTAGATTTAGATAAAATTCTAAATGACTTGAGTGAAATGGAATCCGTTTAAAGTTTAATCTCAATAGATAACTGAATAAAAGAGACTAAAACACTTTATAATAAACTGAAAAATAGTGTGCAAACAATAGCAATTCTATACCAAGACAAACTTCCACCTATTAAAGATGGGATTCAAAAACCAATTAAGCCAGGTGGATATTCCGATAGCGGAGCAGATATTGCTTACGAATTGAAAAAAAACGGTATAAATATCGTTACACCTGTCAGCAATCCAGATATTAAAAATGATTTTGATTGGGTATTTCCAGACACAAAAAAAGGAATTCAAAGTGCATTAGACAAAGGCGCGAATACACTTTGGCTAAATACCGTTTTATACAAAAACCACGATATAGAGAGCTTTTTTAACCGAAACATTCAATTTATTGGACAAGTACCAAATGAAGTAGATATTTACGACGACAAATATTTTACTAACGAGTTTTTAAGGATAAATAAAATTGCTATTCCTAAAACCAAATTGATTTCAATTGAGAATTTAACCGATTACTCATTAGATATTGACTTTCCGATGATTGTTAAACCAATAAGAGGACGAGGTAGCCAAGGTGTTTCATTGGTGAAGAACCAAAAAGAATTAGACGACAAACTAAACGACATATTTACCAGCAAAACATATGGAAATATGGTATATGTTGAGCAATTTTTAAGTGGTCAAGAAATAACAGTTACAGTAATGCCTTCTGGTAATTATCTAATTGACAATGAAGAAAAGACCTTTAAAAGCCCTTGGAGTCTTCCTGCTGTAAAAAGATTTAACCACAAAGATGGAGTCGCACCTTATAATGGTATTGTAGCGGTAATGAAAAATAGTTTGGTTCTCGAAAATAGCGAACTAAATTCTGAAAAAATTATCACTGTTTATCGTCAATGTGAAAAAGCAGGTGCATTGTTAAATATCAAAGCTCCTATTCGAATAGATTGTCGTGCAGACAAAAGCGGGAATTACTTTTTGTTCGACTTAAATATGAAACCAAATATGACTGGACCATCAAGACCACATAGACAAAATCAAGATAGTTTAACTTTATTGGCTTCGATAAAAATTGGATGGAACTATATCGATTTATTGAAAAACATGCTTAAACAGACATGGAAAGCCAATTGCTAGTAAAGAGCTGAGTTAAAAACAATCTATTTTAATTTATAAGTAACAAAATTAATCCATAATTAAAGTCGATTAACTGTATCTTTAATCGCAATATGAAACGTCTCCTCAGTTACATTTATCCAGTAACAAAAACAGTAGTATCTCAATACAGTGGCTCATTAGAAATCACATGGTATAATGGCAAAAAACACCTCAATTCTAAAAATGCCAATTACAGTTATGGGTCGTTACAGCGTATTCTAAAATTTGGGCTAGAAAAAGTTAATCTATCTAAAGTTAATTCTATTTTAGTTTTAGGAATGGGAGGCGGAAGTGTTATTGAAACACTGAGAAGGGACTTTAATTATATCAAACACATTGATGCTGTAGAAATTGACCCTGTAATCATTGATATTGCAAATACAGAATTTGGAATTTGTGAAGATGAAGCACTTAAGATTCATTGCGCTGATGCTTTTGAGTTTATTAGAACCAACAACAAAAACTTTGACCTCATCATCGTTGATTTATATATAGATTTAAGCGTTCCTGATAATGTTATAAGTACAGAATTTTGGAATAATGTTATACAATCAAAATCTTCAAAAGGCAGCATTATTTTTAATGCTTCTGTAGGAGATTCAAAAGACAATTCTATTAAAACTTTAATCGACTATATTAAATCAAAAGTCTTTAAAGTTGATGTCTATAAAAACGTAAATAACACCAATACACTTATTATTACAAGATCACTGTAAACGTTTGTAAGCGAATATTTTGTAACTTGTAAATCTTATGACGTATAACCTGAGTAAAGCAATTGAAATCTTAGAACAAACACCGAAAACCTTAAGGTCATTTTTAGGGGATTTGTCTGATGAATGGATTTATTGTAATGAAGGAGAAAACACATGGTGTGCTTTTGACATTGTTGGACATTTAATACATGGTGAAAAAACCGATTGGATAACACGATTGCATATAATTTTAAGTAATACAGAACCTAAAATGTTTAATCCCTTTGATAGATTTGCACAATTTGAATTATCTAAAGGAAGAACACTAATCGAATTGCTTAATGAATTTGAGAACTTAAGATATCAAAATCTCAATACCCTAAAAAATCTAAATCTAAATGAAGATCAATTGAATTTAAAAGGTCTACATCCTGAGCTCGGAGAAGTTACATCATCAGAATTATTAGCCTCTTGGGTAACTCACGATTTAGGTCACATTGCTCAAATATCTAGAGTGATGGCCAAACAATATAAAACGGAGGTTGGTCCTTGGATTAAATATATTCCTATTCTAAACGTATAATTATGCAAAAAAAATGTCCTGAGTGTGGTGATAGAATTTTAGGCAGAATTGATAAAAAATACTGTAGTGATGCATGTAGAAATGCACACAATAATCGTATTAATAAAGATTCTAAAAACCTTATTAGAAATACCAACAACAGACTACGAAAAAATTATAGAATCCTAGAAGAACTTAACCCAAATAAGAAGACAAAATGCTCTAGAGCGAAATTAATTGAAAAAGGTTTCGACTTCAGTTATTTTACAAGTATTTACACTACAAAAGCTGGTACCATATATTACTTTGTATACGACCAAGGGTATTTGCCATTAGAAAGTGACTACTATGCTTTGGTAAAACGTGATGATTAAGAACTATCCTTTAGTTGTACTGTTCCAGTTTTCTCCTTTAAGATGAAGCGCTGCTTTCAAAATATCTTTCTGACTGATTTGCCCAACAAGTTTTCCGTTTTCTACAATAGGGAAACGACGTCTTTTAGATTGCAAAAACTTATTTGCAGCATCAAATACATCCATATTTCCATCAATAGTTTCAACATTTGTAGCCATTCGTTTTTCTACATTATTATGCTCTAATGGCATGTTGTAATAACGACTTTCACTTAGTTGTTTTAGACAATCACCTTCAGAAATAATACCAACTAACTCGTGTTTGTCATTTACTACAGGTCCACCAGAAATTTTATACTTAATCAAAGACTCTACAACCTCTTGCACAGACTGGTCTGGCTTAAAGGTTATAAGATTTGTAGTCATATAATCTCTTACTTTAAGTGCAACAGGTTCTACCGAGTTTTGTTGCTTACGTGCACCTTGAAAACTTTTTATTCCCATAACATTTAATTTTAGTGTTAATCTTAAAGTTACTGAAAATTACTGGTTTATAAAAATCGGATTTCATAAGCTTTTATAATCCGTATTTTTACATCTAAATTTTACAATTATAAATTGAAAGAAAAAATTAGTGTTATTGGTAGTGGTTGGCTTGGGTTTCCTTTGGCTAAATATTTAATTAGCGAAGGGTTTATTGTAAAAGGCTCTACAACTTCTAATGATAAATTAGCCCTCTTAAAAAAGCATCATATTGATGGTTATTTAGTTCACTTGAATGAAACAGAAATTTCAGGAAACTATGCTGATTTTTTAAACGATAGTGAGATTGTTATTATTAATATTCCACCAGGATTAAGAAGACATCCTAATAAAAATCATACAAACGAAATAAGACATTTAGTATCCGCAATTGAAGATCACAACATAAAAAACGTACTTTATGTAAGTTCTACTTCGGTTTTTAATGATGAAACCCATTTCCCCGAAATTGATGATTCTACAATAGCTAACACAACATCACGTAATGGAAAGCAGCTCATTGAAATTGAACAGATGCTTCAAAATAACTCTAAATTTAATACTATAATTTTAAGATTTGGTGGTTTGTTTGATGAAGAAAGACATCCTGCCATATTCTTATCTGGAAGAAAAAACATTACAAATCCAGATGCTCCTATAAATTTAATCCATAAAGAAGATTGTATTCAAATTATTACAACTATCATAAAAAATAAAATTTGGAACGTATCCATAAATGCCGTGCATCCAAACCATCCTAATAAAAAGACCTATTATTCGGCCTATTGTAAACGGCAGAATATTCCGCTTCCAGAGTTCAATATTTCTGAAAAAAGTAAAGGAAAAATTATCAACAATTCTAACTTGGTACAGCTTTTGAACTACACTTTTAAACAAGTGCCATAGAAATTAATAGTTTTTTAAGACCTATTCGTATTAATTTTTATAGTTTTGGCGCATTAAATTTAGATTAAATTATGAAGCAGATTACAATTGCAATTGTTATGTTATTCTCAGTAAGTGTTTTTGCACAGAGCAATACTGATATGAAAAAGCATTATGAAGCGTATTACAAGCAAATGAAAAAACAAGGTGATGTGCAAGGTATTATTAATGCCATGACACATTTAAATATTTTAGAGCCTTCGGTAGCAAGACAAGATACATTAGCGTATTTATACCTTTCTGAAGGTAAGCATATACAAGCCTTAAATACAATAGGTGTAGAAAAGAATGCTACAGATTCTGATATGAATGTAGAGGTTAAGGCCTTGGCATTAAAAAACCTTAACCAGCCAAAAATGGCTTTAGAGCATTACGAAATCCTTTATAAGCGAAGTCCTAATGTATATTTAGCTTATGAAATAGCTGATATGAAAATTCAGGTTAACGATTTATCAGGTGCTAAATTAAACATTGATTATGCCTTGGCTAATGTTAAGGATGATATGAAACGTGCATTCTATGAAAAACAACAACCTTATGAAACTTCTATGAAAGCGGCTTTATTATGCTTAAAAGGGTTATTGACGTTTTCGGAAAATAAAACAGCTAATATTGATGCGGCAATAAAATTAATGAATGATGCGCTTTCAATAGATCCAAATTTTAATTTAGCCAAAGTAAGCAGACAAGCTTTAGAATCTCAAAAAGCACAAAAAGCTGCCGCAGCAGCTCAAAAGAACTAATATATATTCATTTATATCTAAAAAAATGCAGCTCAATAAGCTGCATTTTTGTTTTATCTCTTAAATTAAAAATGATGCCATCATTATAAATGCCATCAAAGATTATTCTGGCTCAATTTTATCATAAATATCGCGTTCTAACTTTTTATTGATCTGATAATTAAGATCCGAGAAAGCGATGAGTACATCCTTAACACCTAACAGTTTCGTTTTACCATCTATATTGTCTATAGTTAGGTTTTCATTTAACTTTAAAAGTTTAGTCTCTATAATTACTTGTCTTGATACAATAGGGTTTGTTTGTAATGTGTCTGGAATCCCAACCTTAAATTCCTTAATAAATGTTTTTAATAATATTTTGTCACCATTAAAGAATGATAAATCTGCCTTTTTTAAATAACTAATTTGAATAGCAAATTCTTGGTATTTTTCCCAGTTAGCCACTACTTTTTCAGCATTCTCACTTAGAACATAATCTGTATAGTCAAAATTTTCAATAGCCTTTGCTG
>NZ_JADGDZ010000124.1 GCF_016744625.1 Winogradskyella sp. | reverse complement strand
CTCTAATTAAAGGTAAAGATATTGAAGTAAATAAAACTAGAGCAATAGGCTGTTCTATTAAAGTTTAATAGTGGAGTTTCTCTTACATTGAGAGAAATTTTAATAAATAATTAAATCCGAAGTGTAACACTTCGGATTTTTTTTCGTCTATATCATAAGGAAATGTTAATTTTGCGGAAGCTAAAAAGATGATTATGGCAGATTTATCGCAAGAAGAATGGATAAAACAACAAGAAGAAGACAATAATTCTATTGTTTTAGATGTTAGAACACAAGATGAAGTTGATGAAGGGATTATTTCTAATTCAATTCACATTGATATTTATAGAGGTCAAGGTTTTATTGATGAAATCGAACAATTAGATAAAACCAAGAATTATTACGTGTATTGCAGATCTGGTAATAGAAGCGGACAAGCATGTGTAATAATGAATCAATTAGGTTTTGATAGTGCCTATAATTTAGTAGGTGGCTTTAACGAGTGGGATGGAGAAGTTACCCGCTAAAAAAATAGTAGTAATTATGAAAAAATTATATTTATTCGGTTGTCTTTTTATAGCAGTGAGCTTTTGTACAAGTTGTATTGATAGCAAAATTGATAATACGGAAGTAAAACTAGTTACTGCTGAGGAAATGCAATCTATTTTAGAGTTAGAAGATGTGCAATTAGTAGATGTACGCACTCCAAAGGAATTTGACGAAATTCGTATTGCAAACTCTCAGAATATAGATTTTAAATCTCCAACTTTTGATGAGGATATAACCAAACTAGATAAAAATAAGCCAGTTATTTTATATTGTAAATCTGGCAGAAGAAGTGCTAAATGTGCTAAAAAATTAAAAGATGCTGGGTTTGAAAAAATTTACGATCTCGATGGCGGAATTTCAAAATGGAAACATTCTGATAAATTAAAGATTGAAGTAAAATCTTAAAAACTGTGAACCGAACAATTTGTTCGGTTTTTTTATACCTTAAGAAATAATGTTTTATTTCTTAAGGTTTTTATAAATTAGTCGACTGATAATTAATTATAAAAGCACATCAATTATATTTGTGTTTTAATGCTTTGTTTATGACGATTAAAAAAGTACTACTGCTTTGCCTTTTGGCATTTTGTTTTTCATTCAATTTACACTCTCAAATTTTAGAACCTGTTAAATGGGAGTCTTCAGTTGAGAAAATTTCTGATACTGAGTTTAATCTAATCTTCACTGCTAAAATTGAAAATGGATGGTATATTTATTCTCAGGAAGAATCTGATGGCCCTTTGCCAACTTATTTTGAGTATAAGAATCAAGAAGGTAACTATAAACTTGTAGGCGAAACATCTGAGCCAGATGTAAAACCTAAATATGATAAAATCTTTGAAATTGATGTAAAGAAATTTGAAGGTGAAGCGGATTTTATACAGCGTATAAAAATCTTAAATCCAGCTTTAAAACAAGTTGAAGTGTTTTTATCGCACCAAATTTGTGATGATCAGAAGTGCATATTACAAGATTTTAATTTTAATATGTCTTTGGATGGATCAGAAGTCGCAAAAGAAGAAATTGTAATTGACGAACGTAGTAAAAAATTATCTGAAGAATTAAATCTTAACGTAACTGGTTGGGATAAATATGAACAACAGACTGTAGAAGAACAGAGTAATCTGTCAATCTTTTTTCTTGGCTTTCTAGGTGGTTTAATTGCTTTGTTAACACCATGTGTCTTTCCAATGATTCCATTGACAGTATCATTTTTCACTAAGAGTGCAAGTGATTCTAAAAAGGGCTTATTTAACTCCATACTATATGGTTTTTTCATTTTCTTAATCTATGTGTTATTAAGTATTCCTTTTCATTTATTAGATTCTTTAGATCCAGGAATTTTAAATAATATTTCGACTAACGTCACTCTTAATATTATATTCTTTGTCATATTCGTAGCTTTTGCATTTTCATTCTTTGGTTATTTTGAGTTGACTTTACCACAATCTTGGAGTGCTGCAATGGACAGTAAAGCAAATAAAATTGGAGGCTTTATTGGTATCTTTTTTATGGCTTTGACTTTAGCGATTGTATCGTTTTCATGTACAGGACCTATTTTAGGAACTCTATTAGGAAGCTCATTAACTGCAGATGGTGGAGCAATGCAATTAACTATGGGAATGAGTGGGTTTGGTTTAGCCTTAGCTTTGCCTTTTACATTATTTGCAATGTTCCCAAAATGGCTAAACTCGTTACCAAAATCTGGTGGTTGGTTAAATACAGTAAAGGTTGTACTTGGATTTATAGAATTGGCATTAGCACTTAAGTTCTTGTCTAATGCAGATTTAGTAGAACATTGGGGACTTTTAAAACGTGAAGTCTTTATTGGTTTATGGATTATTATAGGTATTGGTTTAGCATTATACCTATTCGGAAAAATTAAATTCCCTCATGATGGTCCATTACAGAAACTAGGTAAAGGAAGAATAACCACTGGTATTTTGGTTATTACATTCATTATTTATTTAATTCCAGGTTTAACCAATACAGAGTATGCTAATTTGAAACAATTAAGTGGTTTCCCTCCACCAATGTTTTATAGTTTATACGATAAAGCATCAGATTGTCCTTTAGATCTTAATTGTCATAAGGATTTAAGCGAAGGTATTGCAGCAGCTAAGTTAGAAAACAAGCCTATTCTATTAGATTTTACAGGTTGGGCTTGTGTAAATTGTAGAAAGATGGAAGAGCAGGTGTGGAGTACTATAGAAGTATACGATATGCTGCAAGACAATTACATAATCATTTCACTTTATGTTGATGACAAAAAGGAATTAACAGAGAAAGAACAATTTCAATATTTAAGAACAAATGGTACAGTGAAAAATATTGAGACTATTGGTGATAAATGGGGAACATTACAAACCATAAATTTCCTAAACAACTCACAACCTTACTATGTCTTGTTAGATCATAATATGGAATTACTTAACGTAACAAATGCTTACGAACCTAGTGCAGATGCTTATCTCAAATGGTTGAAAACTGGATTAGAGAATTTTAAGAAGTAGATTAGGTTTTAAAATAAACGTCTTCAAAAGGAACTCTAAATCGTGGACCATAGATACCCTTGTCATCTCTTATGCCACAACCAATTACCATATTGATTTCGGAGCCTCTAGGAAGCTTTAAGATTTGTTTTACTCTTAGAGTATCACTGCCTTCCATAGGACATGTGTCATAGCCGATAGATGCCATGCTTATCATAAAATTTTGAGCTGCTAATCCAGCACTTTTTTGTGCAACTATACGCATGTCACTTAAGCGTGTTTGTCTATATACAGGCTTAAAAAGACCAATAATTTGAAATACAAAATATTTGATATAACCTAATATTCCTAGAATGTCAGTGTAAATAGTTGGAATCAATTTTTTGTAATAATTAGTAGCCATTTTTTTACGCTTTAATTCGCGCTCACTTAAATCAGGTTTGTTATATACTTTGTTGAGAAATTCAATATTAGATTTAGCGCGTTTTCTCCATAAGTCTTTACGCGAAACTATTACCACTAATTGTTGTGCAGTTTTTGCCGCACTTTGATTAAAACAAGCTTCTGACATTCTATTTAAAATGGTTTTATCTGTAATATGATAAAATTCCCAGAGTTGAAGATTACTACTCGTAGGTGCTAATGACGCATTAACCAAACACTGTTTTACCTTATCTGAATCAATAGGTTCATCTTTGTAAACACGTGTTGAACGTCTATAAGTAATAGCTTCTGAAACAGTTTTTTCCATAGTTAATTATTTAAAAGGTATAAAGTACAAGATAATAGAATAAACAAGAATTGTTTTCAATTTTAATATAAAGCTTATCTTGAAAGCGTATTATGAAACGAGCATGTTAAAAGCAGAATCATTTTAAGAGAATGATTAATAGCGAACAGCATATGACCGATGAAAAAAAATTATTAAAGGCACATGAGAAGTGAAACTATAGATTATATTAATATTGCGTTATTGATTATATCATTTATTGCAGCAATATTTTTACCCTTTGAGCTTTTTCTTTTTTCTTATGCGTTTTTAGGACCGTTACATTACCTAACAGAAATTAATTGGCTTGATGATAAGAAGTATTTTATAAAATCTAAGTCTCAAGCTTATATTGCATTTATTATTTTTGCTGCAATTATAGCTATTTACCCATTAATTAAATACTTAGATTATAATAATGAATTCTTTAATGTTATTAGTTCTAAAAAGAACGTTATTCTTCTCATAGGTTTTATGTTTTCAGTTAGCCTAATAATTTTCACAAAGGCCAAACAACTTATTTTGGCATTTGCGTTTAGTGCCTTGTTTTCTGTTATATGTTTTCTTTATATCCCAAAAATTGTTTTAGCATTGGGTGTTTTTCTGCCTACACTTATTCATGTGTATGTGTTTACACTTCTTTTTATGATTTATGGACAGTTAAAGCATTATAGTAATGCTGGTTTAATTTGTGTTATTCTACTTATTGTTTTTCCCATAACACTTTTGTTTATGGATTTAGTTCCTGAGTCTTATATGATTTCAGATTTTGCTAAAAGCACTTATATTGCAAGTGGTTTCTTATCTATTAATAATACTATAGCTGGTCTTTTCGGTAATTTGAATACATCTAATTTTGGTTTAATGTCTTCTATTATTGTGAAGGTTCAAGTTTTTATAGCTTTTGCTTATACCTATCATTATTTAAACTGGTTTTCTAAAACCTCAATAATTGGATGGAAAGCTAGTTTATCAAGTTCAAGAATGAAGTATATTGTGTTTTTATGGATATGTTCTGTAGGTCTATATTTATATGATTACGTAACCGGACTGATTGCTTTATTTTTCTTAAGTCTTTTACATGTAGTTTTAGAATTTCCTCTTAATATTACTACGATAAAAGAAATAGGTTTAGCGGTTGTTAAAAAGTTAAATTTACGTTCTAATTAATTTTATACTGAAGAATTTTAAAAGACCAAACTAAAGACAGAACCTTCTCCTTCAATACTTTTTACAATGATTCTACCTTTATGAAGCAACATAATTTGCTTACAAAGACTTAAACCGATTCCACTTCCTGTGGCTTTGCTGGTGAAGAATGGAACAAAAATATTTTCTAAAATATCTTGAGGAATACCAGAGCCATTGTCAAAGACTTTAATGACAATATCCCTATTAGGATTTTGGGAGGCAAGCACTTTGATTTCTGCATTGTCTTTGCTTTTACAGGCGTCAACAGCATTTAATATAAGATTAATCAATACCTGTTCTATAAGGTGTGTGTCAATATCTAATTCTAACTTTGGCCCAGAAATATTGAATTCTATATCAATATTTTTTGCTATTATGGAAGGCTCCATTAATAACTGAATGTTATTGAATAACTCTGAAACCTTAACACGTTGTAAATTTAGGTTAGTTACTTTACTTAAACTACGATATGTTTTAGCGAATTTTAAAAGCCCTTCACTTCGGTTTTTAATAGTTTTTATACCAGAGTTAAGATCTTCTAATTCTAAATGAGACTCTTCAGGTTTTTCAATGGCGACTTGTAAGTTTCTTTGAAGTGTATCTGCTAAAGATGAGATTGGTGTAATAGAATTCATGATTTCATGGGTCATTACACTTAACAATTTTTTCCAAGATTCAGATTCATTTTTATTTAACGTATCATCAATATTCTGAATGACAATTAACTTAAAAGCATCTTCATCAACTTGAAAAACAGTATCAGAAATCAAGATTTTAATTTTTTCATTTTGAAGTGCTATCGAAATAGAATTCGGTTCTCTATGATAGGTTTCAAAAATAGTATTGAATAGTTCGGGTTTTCTATTTTCAATAAATCTTATGTTTTTAAAGGAAGGTACATCTAAGGTTTCGCCAAAAGAATCGTTGCTCCAAAGCACGTCTCCAGATTCGAGATTATAAGCAATGATACCTATATCTACCATTTCTAAAATCTTCTGCAAATAAACATATTGCGCTTGGTTCTTAGAGTTGATCTCTTTAATAGTTCGGTTAATTTCATTAAAACCAGTATACAAAAATCGAATGTCTTTTGGGCCTCTATCTTCGGGAAACCATCGCGAAAAATCTCGATACTTAACAGCTTCAAAAAAATCGTCCATTGCTACAAAACGACGTTTTACAAAGGAGTAAGTGTTAATCAGTAAGTAGAGTAACCCGATACTTATAATCACAGCATAAGCAGTCTCATCTTTGTAAATCATATAACTTAAAGCAAGTATTGTACTCACAAGAAGTAGAATTCTAAAAAACAACCAAATGATGTAACTTCTATAGTTCATACTTATCTAGACGTCTATATAAAGCAGCTCGTGTAATTCCTAATTCTTTGGCAGATTTAGAAACGTTTCCTTTGTTTTTTTCTAATACAGTAAGAATAGCATTCTTTTCTATTTCATCTAAATTTAAACTAGTAGTTGCGTTACTTGTAGTTGCAGTAGAGCGCTCAATAGAGGAAAATACCAAATCTTCTGGTTTTAATGTGCTACCATCAGTCATAATTATAGCACGTTCTAACACATATTGAAGTTCTCTTACATTACCAGGAAAGTCATGCTTTTTTAATTTAGAAATAAATCCAGAATCAAAGGAAAAAGGATTTTTATTATACTTTTCGGCATATAATGAGACAAAATAACGAGACAATTCTGTGATATCTGTGCCACGATCTCTCAAAGGAGGTACAATAATATCAACCGTATTAATTCTATAAATTAAATCCTTTCGGAACTTCTTTTCGTCTGCCAATACTTTTGGGTCAATATTAGTAGCACAAATCAATCTTATATCAATGGGAATAGAATCGTTAGAACCCAAAGGTGTTACTTGTCTATTTTGTAGAACAGTTAATAAACGTACTTGTTGTCCTAAGCTAATGTTTCCAATTTCGTCCAAGAATAATGTTCCACCATTTGCGGCTTCAAATCGTCCTTTTCTGTCTTCTCTAGCATCTGTAAAAGCACCTTTTTTGTAACCAAATAATTCACTTTCAAATAGTGAAGAGGTAAGCGCACCAACATCAACTTTTACAAAAGGTTTATCGCGTCTGTTTGAATTATCGTGAAGTGCTCTAGCAATTAAATCTTTACCTGTTCCATTTTCACCAAGTACCAAAACGTTTGCATCTGTAGGTGCTACTTTTTTTAATTTAACAAAGACGTCATTCATTACGTCACTATCACCAATAATTTCAACACTGTTTGTCTTAAGGTTGTCCTTTTGAGAGCTATTAGATTTTTTGCTTTCAAGAATTGTGGTTATAGTCTCAATAATCTTTTCATTTTTCCAAGGCTTCATTAAAAAGTCTGAAGCACCTTCTTTTAAACCTCTTATCGCTAAATCAATATCAGCATAAGCAGTCATTAGAATAACTGAAGTTTCAGGCTTTTGCTTTCGTATTTTATTCAACCAAAAGATACCTTCATTACCAGTATTGACCAAGCCATTAAAGTTCATGTCTAAAACGATAATGTCATAATTAGCACGCTCTATTTGCGAAGTAATATTACTTGGATTCTTTTCGGTAACCACTTCTTTTACGAGCGGTTTAAGGAGAAGTCTTAATGCGGTTAGCACATCAACATCGTCATCAATTACTAATACTG
>NZ_JADGDZ010000123.1 GCF_016744625.1 Winogradskyella sp. | reverse complement strand
TGGGCTTACAAGAATTTTAAAAGAATTTTGACGTCTTACTTAATTACAAAACCTTACAGAACACTAATTAATTTAAAAAGGATATAAATAAGAATCCAAGATTAAGTTATTACCTTTAGTTTCGACAGACATCTGGTAGAACATAGAATTATTGAAATTAAAAGTTTGAATTATTTTATGATTTATCTGATGTAAACTAACTAACAATCAAATTTCATGGAACACATCGTTATCATAGGAAACGGAATTTCTGGCGTTACACTAGCAAGACATATCCGAAAACTTTCCGGCAAAAAAATCACTATTGTTTCCGCAGAAACTGATTATTTCTTTTCACGTACAGCATTAATGTATGTATTTATGGGACATATGAAGTTTGAACACACCCAACCTTACGAAGATTGGTTCTGGAAAAAGAACCGAATAGAGCTCAAAAAGGGTTACGTTAAAACTATTGAGACAAAATCTAAGACACTTCATTTTTCGGAAGGGGATACATTACAATACGATAAATTAGTAATTGCAACAGGAAGTAAACCTAACAAATTTGGTTGGCCAGGTCAAGACTTGGATGGTGTTATGGGAATGTACCATAAACAAGATTTAGATAATCTTGAAAAGCATGCTCCAAATAAAGACGTTTGTAAACGCGCTGTTATTGTTGGTGGTGGACTAATAGGCATTGAACTTGCCGAAATGTTGAATTCTAGAAGTATTCCTGTGACATTTTTAGTTCGTGAATCTAGTTTTTGGAATGGTATTTTACCAGAAGGTGAGAGTGAAATGATTAATAGACATATAAAAAATCACCATATCGATTTACGTTTGTCTACTAATCTAAAAGAAATAAAGTCTGACGAAAACGGAAAAGTAAAATCCGTAATTATTGAAGAAACAGGAGAAGAGTTAGAATGTAATGTTGTTGGGCTCACAGCTGGTGTTTCTCCGAATATCAATTTCATAAAAGATTCAGAAATTGAAACTGGACGTGGAGTTAAAGTCAACCGTTACTTGGAAACTAATATTCCTGATGTCTATGCGATAGGTGATTGTGCAGAACAACATGAAGCCATAGGAAACAGAAGACCTATAGAAGCCGTTTGGTACACAGGTCGTATGATGGGAGAAACCTTAGCACAAACTATTTGTGGTAATCGTATAGAGTACAGACCAGGTCATTGGTTCAATTCAGCAAAATTTATGGATATCGAATATCAAACCTATGGTTGGGTATTTGGTGGTAAAGGTCGACCAGAACATGAGCAACATTTCCATTGGAAACATACAGATGACACTAAGTGTATTACTGTAGCTTACCATAAAGACACCAATGAATTCTTAGGCATTAACACTTTCGGAATTAGAATGCGCCATGAAACTTTTGACAAATGGCTAACAGAAAAAAGAGATGTAGATTATGTAATGAATCATTTACTCGAAGCCAATTTCGACCCTGAATTTTATTCAAAATTTGAAAACGATATTCTTTCCGCATACAATAACCAACTACAAACCGTATAAAAATGAGCAATAAATTAAATCATAGTATGTCTTTAGCAAAACCAGATGCTTTAGATATTACAACAAAACAAAAAGTCGCTTTAGTAATTGGAGTTATTGGTCTATTTATATTAGCATTGGCGCTTTTCAATACTGATTTTCCTAATAAAGGATTATTCTTATCACTTTCTCTTGGTTTTATTGCCATTGGAATTATAGTATATTCTAGAGAAGCCTATCTAAATAAACTTGAAGGTATAAAGAATGATGGGCAGTGGTTTAAATCTATTTCTTCTCGTGGAGTTTGGGGTTGGATAGTTGGTGTCATTCTTACAGGATTTTATATTGTCCTTTACTTTTATGAAGAACTATTAGGATTAGGGCAAGGAGTTAACGGAATAAACACTGGATTAATTGCACTTTTTGATCCTTTAAGTAATCTTTTAAGTGGTAGAGACGCCAGTCAATGGTTTGTATATGGAACGCTTTACACAGTTGCGATTTTAGCTTTCGGATATAAATTTATTCTCAAATACAAGCATAATCGCTACCAACAAATCCGTACAGTTTCAGTAATGTTCTTTCAATTAGGTTTTGCTTACTTAATTCCAGAATTTATGTACGTCATGAATAACGGTTTACCTTATTATGATTTGAAAAGTGTATGGCCACTTAATTATTATCTTTTTCAAGATTATCACCTAGGTGAATTCCTTAAAACTGGAAACATCGGAATTATTTTAATCATTTTCGGTGTTATTTCGACATTAGTCATCACGCCTATACTAACTTATAAATACGGAAAACGGTGGTACTGTTCTTGGGTTTGTGGTTGTGGAGGATTAGCTGAAACTGCTGGAGACTCGTTTAGACATTTATCTACTAAAAAAATGTCTGCATGGAAATTAGAGCGTTGGTTAATTCATACTGTATTAGTTTTCTCTGTAATAATGACGGTTGCTGTAGTCAGTTCTTTCTTAAAAGGAAGTTGGATAGATGGAGTATTTGTCGAAGGTAATTATTGGTTAAGTAATGAAACTTTTCTTATAAGTGTTGGTGTTTTTTTAACAGTAATATTTGCTGGAGTTATGTGTTTTAAAAGAAATGAATTAGGTAAAGACGCACGCTATGGTGCTATTGGATATGCTGTAGTCATTCTATCTTTATTTATAATTTACTTTACCGGAATTAATGGTGATATATTTTTAATTAAATCTAGTGCTCTGAAGTCAGCTTATGGTTTCTACATTGGCTCAATATTTTCTGGTGTTATAGGAACAGGTTTTTATCCAATATTAGGTAGTCGTTCTTGGTGTCGTTTTGGTTGCCCAATGGCAGCTATTTTGGGGTTTCAACAACGTTTATTTTCTAAATTTAGAATTACAACTAACGGAGGTCAATGTATTTCTTGCGGAAACTGCTCTAACAGTTGTGAAATGGGAATCGATGTAAGACACTATGCTCAAAAAGGTGAAAACATTGTACGTTCTAGTTGTGTTGGCTGTGGTATTTGTTCTGCCGTTTGCCCAAGAGGTGTACTAAAACTAGAAAATGATAGTATGAAAGGGAGAATTAATCCGACTGAGGTTTTATTAGGAAACGATGTGGACCTAATGAAATTGGTAAATCAGAAATAGTTTTTGTTTAAAATTACATGAAAAACATCCTCTTTATATTAGTATTAATTATTAGTTCCAATGCTTCAGCGGAAAGAATTTATAAGAAAACATACTATGATAATGGGAATTTAAAAGATGAAGGCTGGATAGAAAATAATCAAAAAGTAGAATATTGGAAATTTTATTTTATCAGCGGAAATCTCAAAGAAGAAGGGAGTTTTAAGAATGATAAGCAAATTGGTTATTGGAAAGCATATTATACAAACAAAAATCTAAAAGTCGAAGGCCATTTCGATAATGAAAACCCAACAGGTTTCTGGAGGTTTTATCACAAAAACAAAAACCTAAAAAGAGAAGGTCATTTTAAAAATGGATTAGAAACGGACCATTGGGCATTTTACCACAAAAATGGCACTCTATATGGAGAAGGATTGCTTGATGAAGGAAAAAAAATAGGTTATTGGAAAATATTCTATAACAACGGCAAACTCAAAAAAGAAGGTGTATTTCGGAAAGACAAAGAAAAAGGCTACTGGAAATTCTATCATAAAAATGGGCGATTAGAAAAAGATGGTGAATTTAAGTTAGGAAAATTCACTAGCTATTGGCAATTTTACGGCGCGAATGGTAAAAAAACATCCGAAGGTCATTTCTTAAATGGCAAAAAACAAAATTGGTGGTTATTTTATGACGAGAACGAAAAGATTAATCATAAATGTCAATTAAGTAATAATCAAAAAAACGGATACTGTTTAATGTATAAGAATGAAAAACTGACTTCGGCTGTAAAATATTTTAAAGGAGAAAAGATTAAAGAATGGACGGATTTAAAGTCATTTAAGAAAGAAAATAAACTATCAGATCTAAAAAGTTAATGACCAAAATTGTAGTCATCATCCCTGCTTTTAATGAGGAGGAATCTATTCCACAAGTTATAAAAGACATTCCAAAAATTGTTGATGAGATTATTGTGGTGAGCAATAATTCAACAGACAATACGGAAATCAATGCTCAAAAAGCTGGAGCTACAGTATTACTTGAACACAAAAAAGGTTATGGTTATGCTTGCTTAAAAGGCATGGATTACATTGCCAGCTTTGATTATACTGAGCGACCAGATATTGTAGTCTTTCTAGATGGAGATTATAGCGATTATCCTGAAGAGCTAACTAAAATAGTAAAGCCAATAATTGAAGACAATGTTGATTTTGTAGTTGGTGCGCGAGTTAAAGAACTTAGAGAAGAAGGTTCTATGACAGTTCCTCAGATATTTGGTAATTGGCTAGCTACCAGTTTAATGAAATTATTTTTTCGTTCAACATTTACAGACTTAGGCCCTTTTAGAGCAATTAAATACGAGAAATTATTAGGTCTAAAAATGGAAGACAAAACGTATGGTTGGACTGTAGAAATGCAACTCAAAGCATTAAAACAAAAATTAAGTTATAGTGAAATTTCAGTTAATTACAGAAACAGAATAGGCGTCTCAAAAGTTTCAGGTACGATAAAAGGTGCTATCTTTGCAGGCGTGAAAATCTTGACATGGATTTTTAAATATAGTTTTAAGTGATCTATCTTCAATATACCATAATTGTAATTTATACTATCGCCATAGTACTAATCTTTATGTATTCGCTGGCTCAGTTGAATTTGCTTTACAATTATTTATCTTCAAAAAAACAAAGAGAGGATTGTGATACTTTCGATTTATCTAAAGATGAAGAAATTCCATATGTAACTATTCAACTCCCTATCTATAATGAGATGTATGTAATGGAGCGTTTACTCGACAATATTGCATTAATCGAATATCCTAAAGACAAATTAGAAATTCAGGTTTTAGATGATTCCACAGACGAAACCGTTGCAACTACAAAAGCACATATTGAACAATTAGCACTTACGGGATTAGACATTACACATATTACCAGAACTGACAGAAGTGGCTTTAAAGCTGGTGCACTAAAAGAAGGTTTAGAAATTGCAAAAGGTGAATTTATTGCGATTTTTGACGCTGACTTTTTACCGCAACCAAATTGGTTAAAACGCACCATTCCTTATTTTAAGAATAAAAAAATTGGTGTTGTACAAACTCGATGGGGACACATTAATAGAAATTACTCCATACTTACCAAAATCCAAGCATTTGCATTAGATGCGCATTTTACATTAGAGCAAGTTGGCAGAAATAGTAAAGGACACTTTATTAATTTTAATGGTACAGCAGGCATTTGGAGAAAAGAATGTATTCTAGATGCTGGTAATTGGGAAGGAGATACGCTTACTGAAGATTTAGATTTAAGCTATAGAGCACAACTAAAAAATTGGGAATTTAAATATCTTGAAGATGTTGAAACTCCAGCAGAATTACCTATTGTTATTAGTGCTGCACGTTCGCAACAATTTCGTTGGAATAAAGGTGGTGCTGAGAACTTTAGAAAGATGCTAAAACGTGTTGTTAAATCTAAAAATATTTCAACAAAAACAAAAATACATGGCTTACTACATTTACTAAATAGCACTATGTTTTTAAGCATATTTACGGTTGCTATTTTAAGTATTCCTATGCTCTATATTAAAAATGAATATGCACATTTACGCAACTACTTTTACGTAATGAGCTTCTTCGTAATGAGTACTATCATATTCTTTGTTTGCTATTGGTTTATGTATAAAAGTATTTATGGTAGTGGCTTTAAAAAATTCTTCAGTTATGTAGGCATGTTTTTTACGTTTTTCTCAATAGCAATGGGCTTTTCATTACATAATTCTATTGCTGTTCTCGAAGGCCATGCTGGTAAGCGTAGTGAGTTTGTACGTACGCCAAAATTCAACTTAAGTAAGTATAAAGACAACCTTAAAAACAATAAATATTTACGTAAAAACCTATCGCCAAATGTTATTATCGAAGGCATTCTAATGCTCTATTTTGGTTTTGGTATGTATAGTGCTTTTATAGTAGGAGACCAAGGTGGTGACTTCGGTTTGTTTCCGTTTCACTTAATGCTTTTTATCGGTTTTGGTTATGTATTCTTTAAGTCATTGAGCTCTAAAGTTTAACTTCTTTCCGCAAACAGAATAACCGTTCCATTCTCTAAATATTCTTTTAGTCCATTTAATAACATTGCCCAACAGAAGGACGAATGTTTAAATTCCGAATTACATTCTGGCCAATCTTCGTGAAAAAAGTTAAGACAGATTCCATTTTCTTTTTCCTTTAATTTAAACCCAAAAGTTGTAGGATTCCAATCATTGTCTGACTTTATCATTTTATAATGAATATGATCGTTTTGTTTACAGCTTTTTACTTCAGCATACCAATCATATTCATCTGTAAAGTTGAAATTGTATGCTTCATTTACTTGCGGAATACCTGAACATTTTAATGGCCACCATTTTTCTAGATGCTCAGGTTCTGAAACTGCTTTGTAAACACTAAATTTATCGCTCTTTATAATGAAATTGAAGTAAATGGAATGGCTCATAATCTATACTTTTTTTAATTGAAACTCTTCGCAATCAATTCTAATATCAGTATCTTTCAGTTCTTTTTCTAATAAATTACAATAAGGTTTAGTATTCTTTTTATCATAAAAACGACAACCTAAACATGTGCGTTGTACTGTTAATATTTCAGCTTGATTTAATTTATAAATCAACTCATAAATAGGCTTGAATAAGTTGTTTTGTTCTTGAGTACTAAGTGCATTTATTTGTTGCTTTATAGGATCTGCAAAATGTTCTATCTCTTCAACTATTTTTTTACCAGACACTGAAAGTTGTACAGCATAACTCCTACTATCTGTACTTGGAAATGTTTTAATTATAAGTTCCTTTTTGAGTAGAACTCGAATGGCGTCACTTACAGTTGGTTTCGTAATATTAAACTCTTTCGCTAAATGACTTACGTTACATAAATCTTGTTTGTGATACTTTACAAATATTAAAATTTGAATTTGAATAGGACTTAAGCTCAACAGCTTTGCTTTTTCCCATAGCAGTACTTTATAAGCTTCAGAAATACGTTCTAAGCCAGCAACAATCTTACTGGTTATATTATCTATTTGATATTTTGGATTGAAGTCACTCATAAAAACAAATACCTATCACTAATTATTGCAATAGGTAAAGTTAGTAATCCTAATTAAATTAAGTCAATTCTTATTGATTTTTCATTATTTATAATTTTATTAGGATTCCTAACTTTATTGATTAAAAAATTAACCTTTTACAGCTTCCATAGAAGCTCCAAAGTTAATATGGAGTACATTTCCATTTGGTGTTATCAAAGCAGGAACTGACTTAACACCTGCTTGTTCGGCTTCAACTATTCTATTGGTTACTTCACCAATATTCACAACCTCTACGTTATCTTCACCTACAAGGTTAATAATATCGTGTTCTGCACTTATACATACTGAACAACCTGCGTGATAAAAAATTGATTTACTCATTGTTATAAAAATTTAAGTTAATGCATTATTGTAACACAAATATAGTTAGGATTCCTTACTATTAAAATTATTTAACATATTTTTTTAAAT
>NZ_JADGDZ010000122.1 GCF_016744625.1 Winogradskyella sp. | reverse complement strand
CTATATATTATTTCTTGTAATTCGTATAGATGATAATAACCAGAATATTCGGATGTGTTTTCATCTATAATTTTTGCGTAAACACCAATTTTATCATTAATCATCCATAACTTTTTTTTCATATCATAGCCGTTGGATACTTCTATTACTGTACAATCAAATGTACCAGCTGCTGTTGTAATTTGTTCATTTCCGGCTTCTCTAAACATGTACTCATTTAATGGATATAATGGGTGATTATTATCTGTATTTGGTCCTTGCTCTGGGTTTCCTGAATTATCATAACCTTTGAAAACATCTTCAATAGTAAAGCCTTCGTCTTCTATATTTGCGATGACATTCGTTGTTAATATTTCGTTTTCAAATACCTCCTTATCTTCATCATTAAAATCATAACTATAGACGAGTTGATTTATATTTAGTATGTCTTTCTTCATTTCACGCCAGTTTAACCACGGCAATTTTTCGTTTTCATATTTAGGATTACCATCTTCTGAAAAGAACTCTTCATAGGTGAATGAAAGGTGCTCTAAATTATTAGTGCTTTCTACGGTTGTGATGTTTTCAAATTTTTTATGTGCTATAAAAATTTTGCCATTGTTTTCTAACTCTAAGTTTTCTTCATTAATTTCAATTATTTTGTTTTTTCCATTAAAGGTGTCTTCTCCACGCAGTCCAATCATATTAAAAGACATTTCTTGTCTATCAAAAACCCATGATCCTTTCATTCTTGACTCCATTCCTTCTTGTTTCTTAATGATTATAAATTCATCAGGTTCGTTAAATGTTAGAACTAATTTTGATTTAGGGTTTGTATGTTCAAATTCCCACTCTCCAATTAATCCAGATTTTTTATTAGCTGTTGCAATTTTTTTACGGTCAATTTTAAAAAAATATAGTTTTGAATCTTCTATACCTAAAATAAGCGATGTTTCATTAGCTTCTATAATAGTATGTTCACCATTAAGTTCATCTTCTTTTTCTCTAACATCAAAGCATATTTTTTTAGTCGCTTTGTTATAATCCCATTTTCCAAACATAATTTCCTGCCAATAGAAAATTCCATTACTACTAAAACTTATTAACTGACCTATAAAATCAGTTTTACCATCTTTTTCCACTTTTTCTAGTATCCATTCTCCTATAAATTTGTTATTTAGTTCTTTGCCTTTAGGAAGGCTTATTCTTTTAAGAATATTAATTTCGTCTTTAGAGTTTTTTAGTTTTAATTCCTTTTCATCAAGTGTTTTTATCTCGTTTTCACCATCTATACCTTCAAAATGGAAACAATCTATAGTGAGTGTGTTTTCTGATTTGTTTATTAACCAAGTTCCTATATCTCGTTCTGAGGCTCTAATTTGTCCTGATTCTTTAAAGGTTATATATGTGCTAATAGAATCTGTTTTGCCATTGTATAGGTAAGTTTCAGTAAATTCCCAAATACCTTTTAAATCTGCTTCCTGAGCATTAGAAAACCCAATACTTATTATCAGAGCAATAAGTAATAAATATATTTTTTTCATGATTTAAAACTTTACAAATTCTACACGTCTATTGTTGGCTTTTCCTTCTGGAGTATTATTATTGTCTAGTGGTTTAGATTCTCCAAACCCATTAGATTTAAGTCTATCTTTAGAAATGCCCATGGCAATCAATTTGTCCATTACGGTTTTACCTCTTGCTTTAGATAATGTCATGTTTGCATCATCGCTACCATCGTTATCTGTGTGACCTTCTACACTAAAGTTGAGGTCTGGTTGTTTTTGCATGAGTTTGAATATTTTATTAATAGGACCCATACTTTCGGGCTTTAGAGTAGCCTTGTTGACGTCGAATTTTATACCGTTTACAATAATTTTTCCTTCGGACAAGACTCTGTCATAGTATTTTACACCACCTTTTGCAATACGGAAGTTTTTGAGATATTGATTTTCTTTCAAAGAATTTATCGTTATTCCCCAAGGATTTCCTTCGAGATGTGGTATGTTTATTAAGCGTGTGTCATCCATATAGGCTTTAAATTTTCCTTTGGTGTAGGCGATAGCAATATGTCTCCATTTTCCAATAGGTTCGTTGCTCCAACCTAATTTTTCGGTTCCAGGATATCTTTTATCAGTTTCTTCAAATTCAATTCCATTAGGATAAATTGTAAAATTTCCTCTAAGTCCATTGTGCCTTTGATTTTTTAAATCTTCAAAATAGATAAAGTATCTATTGGCAGTAGTCTGCCCTTTGTCAAACCAGACATCGAATTCTATAGTGAAAACTTCTGGAAGATAATCTTCGTTCGAATTTTTTAAATAAGGAATAATTTGACCGCCTCCATTTAAAAACATAATCACATTTTCGCCATTTACATTTCCTATTTCACAAGCTCCTTTATACAAATCCCATCGACTAGGAAATTCGCCATTTTCTTCATCTATATTTGGTCCATCTTCAAAAATTACAGTGTCACCTGGTACAAAATCGAATTTACTCCAAATAACTTTTGGTTTTTGAAGTTTTTCTTTTGAGTTAGTTTTGTTTTTTTTCTGATTTAAACTATCAGTTTTCTTTTTGCCGTCTAATTCATTTTCAGCTTTATCAAATTCTTTATCAATCTTTTTATTGATACGTTTCTCAGCTCTTTTTTCAGCTTCTTGTTCGATTTTCTTTTCCGCTTTCTTTTTTAAGCGTTTTAAAACTTGTGCATTGGAGTCTAGTGGCACAGCGATTAAAATACTTATGACTAAGAGTATTTTAAATAGAAGTTTAAAACGCATTTTTATCTGTGAAGTTTTCATAATATGAGGTATTAATAGATTTTATACATCGAAAGTATAGATGCATCTTTAATTAAGAAATGATATTCATCATTGTAGTAAAAATCTTAATCAATTAAAATTTAGTAAAGCCTCACAGCCTGTTAATTTTATCTGAGTCTGGCAGTCTGTTAATTGTCAGTTATTGTTTGTTGGTTCTTCGTTTTTAATGTTTAGCAATAGAAAATGAACAAGATGAAAATCTTTAGATTTTCTGAGTATACATTGCTTAGCAATTGTTTACATGTGCCTTAAGTTTGAAGTCAAGCATTATATAATGTGAAAGTAGCACACACTATACTTATATTTATTAATTTACACTCGACTATTTAATTTGCATAATGAATACAAAATACATTGATCTTATAGATCAATCTTTCAATTTTCCTCAGCAAGAGTTTAAGCTAGAGGGTAAATCTCTACAGTTTCATGATATTGATCTTATGGGTTTGGTTGAGCAGTATGGATCACCTTTAAAATTTACCTATTTACCTCAAATATCTAATAACATTCAACGTGCTAAAGACTGGTTTGTAGCGGCTTTTAAAAAGTATGACTATAAAGGAAATTACAACTATAGCTATTGCACCAAGAGTTCGCATTTTAAACATGTTTTAGATGAATCCTTGGCTAATGATATACATATAGAAACTTCATCTGCTTTCGATATTGATATTGTAAAATCACTTAAAAAAGAAGGTAAAATCACAAATGATACTTTTGTGTTATGTAATGGTTTTAAACGCGAACAGTATATTTCTAACATTGCTAGTCTTATAAATGAAGGTTATCATAACTGTATTCCGATTATAGATAATTACGAAGAAATAGATTTATTATCTCAAGAGATAGAAGGTAAATTTAAAATAGGTATTCGTATTGCGGCAGAAGAGGAGCCAAAGTCTGAGTTTTATACCTCAAGACTTGGTGTTGGTTATAAAAACATTGTACCTTTTTATAAAAATCAAATTCAGAATTCTGATAAAGTAGAATTGAAAATGCTGCATTTCTTTATTAGTACAGGTATTAGAGATGATGCTCATTATTGGAGCGAACTACTAAAATGCCTAAATATATATACAGAACTAAAGAAAATATGCCCTGAGTTAGAGAGCCTTAATATTGGTGGTGGTTTTCCGATTAAGAATTCTTTGACTTTTGATTTTGATTACCAACATATGGTCAATGGAATTGTAAATCAAATCCAAGAATCTTGTAAACAAGCAGGTGTAAGCACTCCTCATATTTTTACAGAATTTGGAAGTTTTACTGTTGGTGAGAGTGGTGGTGCAATTTATAAAGTGTTACATCAAAAACAGCAAAACGATCGCGAAAAATGGAATATGATAAATTCGTCTTTCATAACAACTCTGCCAGATACTTGGGCAATTAATAAGCGCTTTATTATGTTGCCATTAAACCGTTGGGATGAACCTTATGAACAAGTATTATTAGGTGGTTTAACTTGCGATAGTGAAGATTATTACAATAGCGAGAAAAATGTCAATGCTATTTATTTGCCAGAATTTGATAAAAATGAACCTTTATATATTGGGTTTTTTAATACAGGAGCTTATCAAGAAACAATTGGTGGATTTGGAGGTTTACAACACTGTCTTATTCCGACACCAAAACATCTTTTAATAGACAAAGATGATAACGGAAAGATAACAACTAAAGTTTTTAAAGCACAGCAAAAAAGTGAAGATTTGCTTAAGATATTAGGATACGATGACCATTAAAACCTATGCTGGTATTCCAGAAGAATTTTCAAAATTAGAAACATCTAAAATTGTTTTGATTCCTGTGCCTTATGATGGTACAAGTACTTGGCAGAAAGGTGCTGATAAAGGACCTGATGCGTTTTTGGAGGCTTCAGAAAACATGGAGCTTTATGATATAGAAACAGACACAGAAGTTTATAAAAAAGGTGTTTATTTAGCTGAAGCTGTTATAGAGAATAGCTCACCAGAAGCGATGGTGGAAGCTGTACATGAAGCAACAAAAAAATATATAAAAAAGAACAAGTTTGTAACCATTTTTGGTGGTGAACATTCTATTTCAATAGGGACGATTAGAGCATTTAATGAAATGTATGAAGATTTAACTGTTTTACAAATTGATGCTCATGCAGATTTACGCGAAAGCTATGAAGGTACAACATGTAACCATGCTTGTGCTGTATATGAAGCTAGCCAAACAACCAACTTAATACAGGTTGGTATTCGCTCTATGGATGTGATTGAAAAAACGATTATGGACGAAGAGAAAACTTATTTCGCTCACGACATGGCTGAAGATGATGGTTGGATGGATTCCGCAATAAACCAAATGACAGAAAATGTCTTTATTACATTCGATTTAGATGCTTTAGATCCATCCATTATGCCAAGTACTGGTACTCCAGAACCTGGAGGTTTATTGTGGTACGAAACATTAGAGTTTTTAAAAGATGTGTTTAAAGAAAGAAATGTGGTTGGTTTTGATATTGTAGAACTTTGTCCTAATGGACACGATAAATCTTCAGATTTTTTAGCCGCAAAATTGTATTATAAGATGTTGAGTTATAAATTTAAAAATGATATTGAAGAAAATGACAACTAAAGGCCAAATATCACAATTTATAGAAAAGTATTATTTACATTTTAATTCAGCAACTTTAGTAGATGCAGCAAAGGCTTACGAAGATCAATTAAAGTCTGAGTCTAAGATGTTAGTGTCTTTAGCAGGTGCAATGAGTACTGCAGAAATAGGCAAGATTTTCGCCGAAATGATTAGACAAAACAAAGTCCATATTATATCCTGTACTGGTGCAAATTTAGAGGAAGATATTATGAATTTAGTAGCACATTCACATTATAAACGTGTGCCAAACTACAGAGATTTAACACCTCAAGATGAATGGAACTTGTTAGAAAAAGGCTTAAACCGTGTTACTGATACATGCATACCAGAAGAAGAAGCGTTTAGAAGAATTCAAGATCATATTATAAAGATCTGGAAAGATGCTGAGGCTAAAGGAGAACGTTATTTACCACATGAGTATATGTATAAATTACTGTTATCTGGTGTTTTAGAAGAACACTACGAGATAGATATAAAAGACTCTTGGATGTATGCAGCAGCACAGAAGAACTTACCGGTTGTTTGTCCAGGATGGGAAGATAGTACAATGGGAAATATTTTTGCAAGCTACGTTCTTAAAGGCGAATTGCAAGCAAGTACCATAAAGTCTGGTATTGAGTACATGACGTATTTAGCAGATTGGTATACAGATAATTCTGAAAATGGGATAGGTTTCTTTCAAATTGGAGGAGGCATTGCTGGTGATTTTCCAATTTGTGTGGTGCCAATGTTATCTCAAGATATGGAGCTGCCAGAAACACCATTTTGGAGTTATTTCTGCCAAATCAGTGATAGTACAACGAGTTATGGTTCTTATTCTGGTGCAGTACCAAACGAAAAAATTACTTGGGGAAAATTAGATATTAATACGCCTAAATTCATCATAGAAAGTGATGCGACAATTGTTGCTCCTCTTATTTTCGCTTACTTACTTGATATGTGATTTAATGATAAAAGTTTTAAATTCTAATTCGTTTTTTTAATACAATTTCCCAAATAAAAGCAGCAAATACAATCATATATTCTAACTCAATAATCCATAGGTTTTCTGAGTTTGAAGAGTTAGAATATGCTAAATAGCTAAGAACCAGTGCAACTGACCAAACCAATGGAAATCTATAATTCGTAAATACACAAAGAAGTACTAAAGTGGCAATATACCAAGGATGTACTGTGGTGCTTAAAAACAAGTAGCATGCAAAAACAACTACTATTGAAGTGGTTAATTTCGGAATTGTATTATTCTGTTTAAAGAATGAAAACCCTAAAATTATTAGTAAAGATAGTATTGGGAGCACTTTCCCAATAATAGCAATTTCATTATAACCAGTTATGGCAAAGCCTATTTCTCTTATGAGATAATAGATACTTGCATTAAATTCAAACTTACCAAACCATAAACCAACCGTTTGAGAATAGTTGTTTATGAATTCCATAGAGAAGAAAGGAAGGAAAAGAAGTAGAGTTGTTATGCCTACTATAGCATAAAACAGAATCAATTTGAATATGTCATTGTGAGGAACTTGTGACGTTGCAATCTCTTTCATAGAAACGGATTGCTTCATTTCATTCGCAATGACGTTACCTTTTTTAAACCACCAAAAAAACAAAGGTAAAAACATCAAAGGAATAAGCTTTACAGAAATAGAACAAGCTAAAACCACAGCAGCCCATTTCCATTTGCCAGAATGCAATAAATACAAACTCCAAACGAGGAAGAATAACATCACACCTTCAAAATGAAGATTCCCTGTGAGTTCAATAATGATAAATGGATTGAGTATATACCAAAAAACCCTATTTGAAGGTAGTTTTAAACGTTCTAAAAGCTTTTTGCCAAAATATAAAGTTCCTATGTCTGCAGCAATAATTAAAGTTCTAAGAATGACTATAGAACCTAAAATGCTTTTTCCTGAGAACAAAGCTGCAATAGCGAAGCATAACTGATTTATAGGCGGATAATTAGTGAAATGTGATGAACTCAAAGCTCCCATACCATTATATAATTCTTGAGCTTGTGCGATTGGAAGTTTTCCGTTTTCAATAAATGAGTCTGGCGAATATAGGTAAGGATTTAGTCCTTCTAAAATCATACGACCATCCCAAATAAAGCGATAAAAATCTTGTGATAAATTAGGAATTGCAAACAAAAATAAAAGCCGGAATAGTATTGCCGAAATCACCAAAAGCCTGAAATAGAAACCAGACGTTTTTATAATTTTGAAGGCAAAGACAAACAAAGCAGTATAAAGTAATAACAACTTTATAATGTCAGTTCTCACCAAATCATAAGCAAAAGATAGATAAAAGATGCTACTCAATAGAACAAAGAGCAGAGGTGTTTTATGATATTTAAATAAGTTGGTTAATAAAGACATAAAATCAAAGATAGAATCTTTATTTGAAC
>NZ_JADGDZ010000121.1 GCF_016744625.1 Winogradskyella sp. | reverse complement strand
ATATACCGAAGCATGTCCAAGACCAGTATAAGTTGGCACATAATTAAAGTGATTGTTTTTACAATTAAAACCTTCTCGCATCATACGCTTAAAACCACCTTCACCATATTTAGATTCAAAACGCGTTAAATAATCATAACGCATTTGATCAACAACAATACCGACAACCAACTTTGGCTTAGAGCTCGTTTCTATGTTAGTTGTTTCAGTTGCAGTCGTTAAAGTCCTATCCTGTGAACCGCAAGCAGAAACCAGCGATAAAAATGTAATTAAAGAGAAGATTTTTTTCATGAGTAAAGATGTCTTTCAATTCAACTTCAAAAATACGCTTTTTAGAATATCTTAATTTAATTTTACCATATTTTACTAATGATTTTTATACTTTAGCGTTCATGAAGTACCTTCATAATATTGGCGCTTATTTTATAATGATTAAAGATATTTTTCGCAAACCCACAAAATGGTCTGTGATGAAAACTTTGATCCTTAAAGACATTGATGATCTTATTATTGGCTCATTAGGAATTGTTGCGTTTATTGCATTTTTTGTTGGAGGTGTTGTTGCTATCCAAACATCTTTAAATATAAATAATCCTTTAATTCCGAAATACCTTGTAGGTTTCGCAACACGTCAATCTATTATTTTAGAATTTGCACCAACTTTTATTTCTATAATCATGGCTGGTAAAGTCGGTTCTTTCATAACATCTAGTATTGGTACTATGCGTGTTACTGAACAAATTGATGCCCTCGAAGTTATGGGAATCAATGCCATTAACTATTTAGTCTTTCCAAAATTTATTGCGTTGACCTTATATCCTTTTATAATTTCTATTGCAATGTTTCTTGGTGTTCTTGGTGGTATGGCTGCTTGCGTTTATGGAGGATATGGTACACTAGAAGATTATGTTGAAGGGATTCAAACCGACTTTATACCATTTCATATCACATATGCATTTATTAAAACTTTTGTATTTGCCTTTATATTAGCAACAGTTCCATCTTTTTATGGTTATTTCATGAAAGGTGGAGCACTAGAAGTAGGTAAAGCGAGTACAACATCTTTTGTTTGGACAAGTGTTATGATTATTCTATTAAACTTTTTACTAACCAGTTTATTATTAGGCTAATGATAGAAGTTAAAGACTTACATAAATCGTTTGGTGATGCACATATTCTTAAGGGAATTACAACGCGTTTTGATAAAGGAAAAACCAACCTTATTATTGGACAAAGTGGTTCTGGTAAAACCGTGTTTTTAAAATGTCTATTAGGTTTATTTGAATACGAAGAAGGTTCTATTTCTTATGATGGAAAAGTGTTTAGTAACTTAAGTGCCGACGAAAAACGAGAACTACGTGCAGAAATAGGCATGGTATTTCAAGGAAGTGCTTTATTTGATTCTATGACTATTTCAGAAAATGTAATGTTTCCTTTACGAATGTTTACTAAGCAAAGTAAGAGTGAAATGGAAGATAGAGTTAACGTGGTTTTACAACGTGTTAATCTTGAAAATGCACATCATAAAAAACCAAGTGAAGCTTCTGGTGGAATGCAAAAACGTGTAGCTATTGCGAGAGCAATTGTAAACAATCCTAAGTATTTATTTTGTGACGAACCGAACTCTGGTTTAGATCCCAAAACAGCTATTGTAATAGATAATTTAATACAAGAAATTACAGACGAATTTAATATCACTACTGTAATTAACTCTCATGACATGAATTCTGTAATGGAAATCGGCGAAAAAATCGTATTTCTTAAAGATGGCTTAAAAGCTTGGGAAGGTTCTAATGAAACTATATTTAGAACAGACAATGAAGTCGTAACTGACTTTGTTTACTCTTCTAATTTATTTAAGAAAGTCCGTAAGATGTATCTTGAAGAGAATCAGTAATTAATTTCTTTTAATACTAATTTTTTCTGTTTTCAATTCACCTTTAAGCCAAATCAAAAGATTACTTTCATTAACACCAATGATACTGTCATTAAGTGTAGATTTCCATTTCACATTAGCTATTGTTATCGTATCAACTTTTATAAAATCCCCAGACTCGAGCATTTTAGCATATCCAAAATACTCCAAATCATTGAATCTTATCTTAGCATCTTTAGCTAAGGTTGAAAAAGCAATTTCAGTAGATGCACTTTGAGCTTCTAATTGTTGATTTAGTCCAGAAATATTTTCTTGCAGGTCACTTATTTCTTTTTGTAATCCAGAAATAACATTATCTTTTTTATCAAGTTCTACAATCGCTCTATCATAAGCATCAGAAATTTTATCTATACTCCTATTCTTATTTCCACTTATTATTAATTCAAAATCTTTAATCTTTTCATAACCTTTTAACTCATTTCGCAAATCTGCTTCTGTAGCATCGGCAATTTCACCATTAAAATAAAGTGTAATTTTCTTTTCTTCATAATTAGGAATATCATCTTGTAGCCACAACTCATGGTTAGGCTCAACTTCATTCTTAATAAAATTTTCGTAATCAGTCACTAAACCACTTTTTATGAGTACTCTGTAAAAAGTAATACTAGGGTATATCATAACAAGAACGGCAACTAAAGCAGCAAATCTTGCTATACGTTTTCTTTTAGAAGAGTTTGCATATTTAAGCATTGGAAACCTAAGTAACTTAAGCACGATAAAAGTCGCTAATGCAATGAATATGGTATTTATGGTAAACAAATTCATGGCTCCTAAAAAATAAGACCAATTACCATTAGCTAGGCCATAACCAGCAGTACATAATGGTGGCATCAATGCTGTAGCAATAGCTACACCAAAAATCACAGAGGCTATTGTTCCTTTTTTAGTCCTAGCTATAATTAAAGCTAAACCTCCAAAAAATGCAATTAATACGTCTCTAATGTCTGGCGCAACCCTTCCTAAAAGTTCTGAAGTTTCTTGATTACCCAATGGAAAAAACCTGAAGAACAAAAACGCAGTTAATAAACTCAGTACAATCATTGTCGCTAGATTAATTAGCGATTTTCGTAGTGTATCAATATCATTCAGTGCTATTGACATACCAACACCTAAGATTGGTCCCATTAAGGGTGAAATTAACATGGCACCAATGACTACAGCCGTTGAGTTTGCATTAAGACCAACAGAGGCTACAAAAATAGAACAGATTAAAATCCATGCTGTAGCACCTTTAAATGGTATATCTGCTTTAATAGCATCTATAGTGGCATCTCTATCTGTATCATGTTTAAAATCAAAAAGCTCAGTTAAAAAAGTCTTTACACTAGCAAATAAGCCCTTAGCATCTTGCTTTACGGCTTCCTTTTTTTCTTCAACAGCTTTATCCTTATCTATTTGCTGTTGCTGATCTTCTTCAGAAAAATTGAATTTACTTTCGTCACTCATAATTATTAACCATATTCTTCCCCAAAATTAGCTTTCACATTTTGAAGTACTTTTTTAATATCTTGCTCTTTTGCTTTAGGAAAGATAAGTAAAACTTCGTCTTTATCGACAATGATGTAATCTTTTAGTCCGTCTACGACGACTATCTTACCACTTTTTGAGCGTATCATATTACCTGAAGCATCTTCTAATAAAGCCTTAGAGTTTACAACAGCATTTTCATTTTCATCCTTATCTAATTTATCATAAAGACTTCCCCAAGTTCCAAGGTCATTCCAATCGAAAGTCGCAGGAATAACATAAACATTTTCACTCTTTTCCATTAAGGCATAATCCACTGAGATGTTTTCAGCTTTCCCATAATTATCTCTAATGAAATCGTCCTCGAATTCTGTATTATAAGTGCTGTAACCACTTTTAAAGAGTTCAAACAATTCAGGTTGATTATTCTTGAAAGCTGAAATAACCGATTTTGCACTCCACATAAAAATACCAGCATTCCATAAAAAATTACCTTGATTTATAAAAGACTTAGCCGTTTCATAATCTGGTTTTTCTCTGAATTGATTTACCGATTTGATTTCTGTAGTTGCTGATTTATCATATTCGATATAACCATAACCTGTATTAGGAAATGATGGAGTAATTCCCAAAGTCATTAACGCATCATTAGATTCACAATAATCAAAAGCTGTTTTTACATTATCTGAAAACAATTGTTCATCCTCAATCCAGTGATCACTAGGAGCTACAATCATTACTGCATTTTCATTTTCCTTATGAATTTTTAGCGATGCATACAAAATACAAGGCGCTGTATTTCGCATAGCTGGTTCTAAGACTACTTGTCGCTTTGTAACACTTGGCAACTGCTCAAATACTAAATCGTTATAACGTTCATTTGTTAAAATGAAAATGTTTTCTTCTGGTATTAGATGTGATAAACGATTAAATGTTTTTTGAATCAATGTATCTCCAGTTCCTAACATATCGTGAAACTGTTTTGGAAAGTCTTGAGTACTTACAGGCCAAAACCGAGAGCCTACTCCACCAGCCATTAGTATGGCGTAATAATTTTTATTCTTCATTCTTCTATTAATTCAACTTCTGCATTAGGATTAAACAAATATAACTTACCCGTTTTAACTTCTACACATTCAAAACGTTTTCTTCTCTGTTTACCTTGTTTAAAAACCCTTCCATTATATAGCTTAAAGTCTTTCCCAAAAGGCACTTCAAACACATAAGTCTTATCATTAACTTCATTAAATTGCTTTAAGGCTAAAGCTAATTTCGCATCTGTATCGCTAGATGCTTTTGGATTCTTAAAGTGATTTGCTAAAAGTGGTAATAATTCTATTGGAAATATTTCTGGACGTAGAAACGGGAGCATTAAATGCTGAAAAGTTTGTTTCCACTCTTTTCCATGAGGCTTAATAAAACGACCAAATTTACTGTAAGCTTCAAAATGGGCAATTTCGTGAATAAGCGTAATTAAAAAACGGTACTCATTTAAGTTCGAATTTACCGTAATCTGATGCTTACCATTTGGCAATTGCCTGTAATCACCATGTTTAGTCCTGCGTTCATTCTTTACTTTTACCACCAGATTATCATTTGCTAATATGGTTTTAATCATTAAATGTGCTTCGGCAGGAATAAAATCTAAAAGTGATGTTTGCATTGGTGTAAAAATACATCTTTTAGAAAAAGAAAACAGCTTTAAAAAAAACATGAATTACTGTCATTTAGAGCATAGTCGAAAAAACAAAAACACTAACTATTAAAGCATTTCGATTACGCTCATCGTGACATTTTCACTTCTTAACAGTATTCTTATTTTGAAAGTAAAGCTGACGTTTCTATCATATTTATAAACTCTTGCCTATAACCGTTAGTATCATTCCCTTTCGCACTCAACGCTAGCTCTTCTATCATAGCAAAAGACACATTACTTTTATATTCTGAATCTCTTAACAAAAGACCAAGACCAGCAACTGCAGAAGAGAATCTAAAATTATTTGAGGTTAGATCTAGCTCAACACCTCTATCAATAATTGTTTTAGTTATTAATATACTCTCATCTTCCTTAGGTCTTTTATATCTAAACTTTATAGTAAGTATCTCATCATTATTAGACGCATTTGCAATTTCTGTATTTTGATATTTTAAAGCATCATGTTTTCTAATGTTATCATTTGAACCATAAGGAATAACTTCATACAAAGCAGTAACTGTATGACCAGCACCTAACTCACCTGCATCCTTTTTATCATCATTAAAATCTTCATTATTCATCAATCTATTTTCATAACCAATTAAACGATAAGCTTTAACCTGATTTGGATTAAACTCAATTTGAATTTTCACATCCTTAGCAATCGTAAACATATTCGCTCGCATATCAGTAGAAAAAACTTTCTTGGCCTCTTTAATGTTATCTATGTAGAAGTAATTCCCGTTACCAGCATTACTTATTTGCTCCATTCTTCCGTCTTTATAGTTTCCCATTCCAAAACCACAAATAGTAAGGTAAATATCTTCTTTTCGCTTTTCTTCTATTAACCTTACTAATTCCGAACTCGATGAAACACCTACGTTAAAATCGCCGTCAGTTGCTAGTATAACTCTATTGTTACCATTAGCAATTAAATTCTCTTTCGCAATACTATATGCTAATTGTATGCCTTGTCCACCTGCAGTTGATCCACCAGATTCAATTCTATCTAAAGCGTCAACTATCTTTTCTTTATCAGACGCTTTTGTAGATGGCAACACCAAACCCGCAGAACCAGCATAAGCTACTATTGCAACTCTATCATTTTCATTTAATTCATCTAACAATAGTTTTAAACCTTTCTTTAGTAATGGTAATTTATCATGAGATGACATAGAACCTGAAGCATCAATTAGAAAGACAAAATTGCTTGACTTTAAATCGTTATAGTCTAAAGTTTTTCCTTGAATTCCGATATGTACAAGTTTGTTATTTGTATTCCAAGGACAACTAGAAACTTCATTGATAAATGCAAAAGGATGTTTATCCGTTGGTTGTGGATAATCATAGTCAAAATAATTAATCATTTCTTCTATACGCACTGCGTCCTTTGGTGGCATTTGGTTGTTAGACAAAAACCGCCTTACATTGCTATATGAAGCATTATCAACATCTATAGAAAATGTAGACAATGGATTTTGGAGTGCATCTTTAAATGCGTTTTCGTAAATTCTATCATACCCTTCAGTATTATGTTCCATTCTTACTTCTTCATCTGTAGCAACTTCATATACTTTAATATCATCGAGTTCATAAAGAGCATTTTTAGAATTGCTGTTTGGAGGATAGCATCCATTTATTAAAAGTGCTACTACAAATAGAACAGAAAATTTAATTTTAGATTTAAACGATTTTACATTCATAATTTTATATTTTTAAATGTTACAAAGGCAAACTTATAGTACAATCGTTTTTTTCCTATAGAAAACACTTGTAAACCATTTGTAAATGATTTACAAACATTACACAATTGGTTTCTAGGTATTTATATTAATTTTGAATTTAGAAGAAAAACATACATTCTCTCAGTTAAAACTAGCCATAACTCAAAAGTTTTTGGAAGGCAATAGCGCATCTCAAACTATTGAAGATTGGAAAGGAGAGGATATTATTACATTTCAAGAAGACCTATTTGATAAAGTAAAAGCTCGTGTAAGTGAAAAATGGTTTTACACCTACATTAAAAATGAATCCAAAAAGCTACCACGTATAGATATGCTTAATCTGCTAAGTAATTATGTAGGTTATCAAAACTGGAGTGCTTTTAAAGCTGAATATAAGGTAGAAACAAATGCATCAAAACCTAAAAAAATATACAAATCTTATTTATGGTTATTGATATTAGCACCATGTGCATTATTAGCATTCTCTTTGATTAATTCTAAAAATGATTATCATTTTTGTTTCCATGACTCCATAAAAAATGAATCTATAAATAGTGTTATTTTAAATATTAAGATTTTGAAAAACGGACAGACGCCAATTCATAAAACTTCAGATTCTTTAGGTTGTTTTAATTATTCAACAACTGATAATGAAATTAGATTTGTGGTTCAATCTCCATACTATAAAACAGATACTATTGTAAGACAATTTGATTCTAATAAAAATAGTGTAGTGAAATTGATAGCGGATGACTATGCTCTAATGCTCAACTATTATACAAACAAAAATATTAGCGAGTGGAAAAAACACAGAGAAAAACTGAATGCTATATTTAACGACGACGCAGAAATATATCAATTATTTAAAAACAGTAACTCTGTTGAACTCTATACAAAACAAGAATTCATTCAGAAATTAACAATCCCAACCAGAAGTTTAAAGGGTATGGAAATTTTGGATAAAATTGAAGTTAATGGCAAAATTGTGAAACTAAAATTTGTAATTCATTAAGATGAATTTAAAGATAAAACATATTCTACTCATATTTATTAG
>NZ_JADGDZ010000120.1 GCF_016744625.1 Winogradskyella sp. | reverse complement strand
TAACAAAGTTTAAAGGTTATTATATTCAAAAATATGATGACACAGGGAAATCTTTATGGGAAATACAAGCTCCTTTTAGCTCAGATATTTTTGATGACAATCAATCCAAAATGGATTGTATTTTCACCTTAAATAAGGTTAACAATACTAAGTTATTATTCGCATACGGAAATACTGACATTGATGTATTAAATATGCTTCAAATTGACAAAAATACTGGTGAAAACTTAAAAAAAAATCTCTTAGAGTTTAAGTCTAGCTATAACAACCGCATTACAAATTACCCTATTGAAATTGAACATAGAACTATGAAAGACATTTATGGCAAAAAGATTTTTTTTGGTATAGATACCATTCAGCTATTATCTATTCATGATGAGTTTAGCACTTATGCAAAACAGTTTAAGGATAGTAAAGATAAAATTCACTTTAAATCATTTATTGTCGAAGATGGGTTTGTAGTGTTTGAAGCAAATAATGATAGTAGTGAATATAAATTTTTAAAGTTTAACTGGTAATTTTCAAACCTCTAAAGACGTAAACTTAAAATCTGAGCCGTTAAATAATCCTTTATCACTCAGTTTTAATGATGGGATTACTAACAACCCCATAAAAGATAGGCTCATATATGGTGCATGAAGCTTGCTTCCCAAGACCTTTGCCATATTATCTAATTCTGAATACTGCTTCCCTATAGTTTCAGCATTTTGGTCACTCATTATGCCTGCTACAGGAAGTGCGACTACTTTTTCTTCAATATCACTGATGGCGCAAATGCCACCTTCATTTTCAATTAAGAGGTTGACGGCTTTGCAAATCGCTTCATCAGAAACTCCAACGGCAATAATATTATGAGAATCGTGACCAACTGAAGATGCTATAGCTCCTTCTTTAAGTCCAAAATTTTTGATAAACGCAATGGCTGGCTTATCGTTTTGATAACGATTTACAACTACCATTTTAAGAATATCTGTTTCTGTATTAGAAACTAGATTTCCATTTTGAATTGTTGCGCTTTCAATGATTTCATTTGTAACCAACTCACCATCTAAGCATTCAATAACTCTTATTTGTTTTGCATTAGATTCGAATCTAAAATCTGATACTTGTTTTTTATCTGTGTTGAAGTTGTTTAGATTTTCAAATTCAACATGTTTAATAATTGAAATTCCGTTGTTATAAACCAATTCCCCATCGATGTATGTTTGAATTGTTTTGAAGTTTTTTAAATCTTCTACTATAACGCAATCAGCAACATCTCCTACATTCAGCAAACCAACATCTAGATTATAATGCTTTACAGGATTAACACAAGCCGCTTGAAGCACTTTAAACACATCAATACCTTTTGCAACTGCTCTAGCACATAACTGATTAATATGTCCTAATAATAAATCATCTGGATGCTTATCATCACTACAGAACATCATGTTTTCATAATGCTCGTCTAATAACCTAATTAAAGCTTCAAAATTTTTGGCTGCACTTCCCTCTCGAATAATGACTTTCATACCTTTTTGAAGTTTCTCTAAACCTTCTTCGTAAGTAAAGCATTCGTGATCGGTTGAAATTCCTGCAGAAATGTATTTTGTTAAATCGTCTCCTCTTAATCCTGGAGCATGACCATCAATGGGTTTGTTATAATATTTTGTCCATTCTAACTTTTTAAGAACTTCTCCATCGTCATAAATGACTCCGGGATAATTCATCATTTCTGCTAAATACTTAATATCTGGATTTGCCATTAAGGTTTTAATATCATCTGAATCTATGACTGCTCCTGCAGATTCAAAAGATGTAGCTGGCACACAAGAAGGTGCACCGAAATTGAATTTAAATGGTGTTTGCTTACCGTTATTAATCATAAACTCAACACCTTTAACACCAAGTACATTAGCAATTTCGTGAGGGTCTGAAACTGTCGAGACTGTACCATGCTTAACTGCAATTTTAGCAAACTCAGAAGGTACGAGCATAGAGCTTTCTATGTGAATATGTGCATCTACAAAACCTGGTAAGATGTAATGGTTTTCTTCGCAGTGCTTTTCTTCTATGCTTTTTATTTTACCGTTTTCAATGGTAATTTCTCCTTTGTAGATTTTGCGATTAGGTATATCTACTATGTTTCCTTTTAATTTCAAATTTCAAATTTTTATGTGGATTCCGCATCAAGTGCGGAATTACAAATTACTTCAATTCTAATTTTAGAATATTCTTAGTTGTTTCTGTTATTCTAAAACGATTATCTGCTCGTTTACCAATTACCCAAAAGATATTATCTTCTGAAGTTAAAACCCAAGTGTTTTCTTTTTCAACCAGAGATAGTTTTTCATCCTTAAGGTATTTACTAATTTTCTTTTTGCCTTTCATTCCTATTGGATAAAAGAAATCTCCTTCTTTCCAGAGTCGTAACTCAAGTGGGAATTCAATCTTGTCTTTATCAAAAAAAAATTCATTAGGACTTGATTTACTAATAGAATCAACATTCTGAAATATTAATTTTCCTATTGATGTTTCAATAATTCCTTTTTCCACTTCGACTGCACTCAATATAATATTTTGTACTGTATTTGACTTTAACTCTGTTAAAATTAAATGTTCGCGATGCTTAATAAGGCGATATGAATTGGATAAGATTTGCTTACCTGATTCAGCGTCTAACAAACCCACAACATCATTCCATTCAGTAAATCCATAATCTTTAAACATCTCGAATAAATATGCTTTAGGATTATTTACTTTTTTGAGCTCTGAAATTTTATAGCTGATTCCATTATCATCAATCTTAGTAACAGCTCTTTTTGCAATTGTATTGAGACTTTCCTCAACGATGTCTGCTGTATCATTAAGGTTCGCTAATGTATTTTGAAAACTATCTAGTAATTGAGGATTAATTTCTTTCAAAATCGGTACAACCTCATGACGCAATTTATTTCTTAAATATTTTCGAGACGAATTACTACTATCTTCTCTCCACTTTATATGATTCTCTTTTGCATAAACCTCAATCACATCTCTCGAAAACGGCAACAATGGTCTCACTACATTATCATTTACAACAGGGATTCCTGTTAAACCATTTAATCCTGTTCCTCGTGTAAAGTTGATTAAAAATGTTTCGAGGTTATCATCTGCATGATGCGCTGTTAATATATAATCGAATTGTAATTGTTCTGCTAATTCATTAAACCAATCGTAGCGTAATTCTCGTGCAGCCATTTGAATAGAACATTTATGCTGATCTGCATAGGCTTGTGTTTCAAAATTTTGAATAAAAACTTCTACATCTAATTGTTCAGCCAACTCTAACACAAAATCTTCGTCTGCATTACTTTCTTCATTTCGCAGGTTAAAGTTACAATGCGCCAATACAAAATCTAAATCTAATTTATTGCATAAATGAGCTAAAACCACACTATCTACACCACCAGAAACAGCAATTATTAATCGCGTTTCTGTTAAGAATTTTAAGTTTGCAGCAATATGTTTTTTTAAGTCCTTAAGCATTAGGTAAAGATACAATAATGACCAAGGCACACAATTTTGATTATTGTAAAAATGATAATAGTCATAAAAAATGGTTATATTATTGAATAGCTTTAAGGAACATTTTAAAACATAATTTATGAGCACTTTTATAGAAATATCATCAAAATCTGCACAAACTGCCTTTGATAAAAAGGTACTTTCTGCTGTACCACACTTACATCCTTATGTTAAGCATAGAATTTATATTGCCGAGACAACAGGAATTTTACCGAAAAACATGTACTCTTCTAATGGCATAATTGATGAAAGTATTATTCTACTCTATAGTCATGGTTTTAATATTGAAGCTGAAGCAATGGCCGTTAAATTAGAACTTTTTAAACTCGTTGATAATTACATGAATGAGCTCTTTAAAAAAGAAGCTTATCATAAAAACACCATTAGCACAGATTCGATTCTTAAAGATGAATTATCTAAACTCAGCGAGGATTACACAATTGATGCTGATTTAGATTTAGTATTAAATACTGAACTAAATGATATTTCGTATCATCAAGATCATAATAATCACTTGTATTTGTATGCTGATAAAGAAACGTCGATTTTAAGAGCTTTTGAACTTGAAGATTTATCAGTTTCTGAATCACCTAAGACTTTTGGACGTTTTTACGATTGGCTACCTATTAATATTTCTAATATTGTGGATTTATACATTTTTGGAAATCTTAATTTTGAGGATATTGCTCGAATCAAAAATATAGAAATCTCTCGTGTAGAACTTATTTTTGAAAAGGTTAAAAAGAGTTTTAGACGACATTTAGAATAATTAATTCTCTAAAACCTCGCGCATAGCTTTAGCTTTTATTAGGCATTCTTCATATTCTTTTAAAGGATCACTTTTCGTAGTAATTGCACTACCAACGGAATATGAAATATATTTTTTGGTTTCATTATAAAGAATACTTCTAATAATTACATTAAAATCGAAGTCACCATTTGGAGTAAAGTACCCTACACTACCAGAATATAAACCGCGTTTGGTTTCTTCTAAATCTTCAATGATTTTCATTGCTGATATTTTTGGTGCTCCTGTCATGCTTCCCATTGGAAATGTAGTTCTTAGTATATCAATAGGTTTTACATCTTCGGATATTCTTGATGAAATTGTAGAAACCATTTGATGCACTTGCAAAAACGAATACACTTTACATAATTCTTCAACTTTTACACTTCCTTTGGCAGCAGTATGCGATAAATCGTTACGTACTAAATCTACTATCATTATGTTTTCACTACGCTCCTTTTGATCTTTAGATAAACCTTCTGCGAGCTTTATATCTTCCGCTTTATCTATTGAGCGTTTTGCTGTTCCTTTAATAGGCTGAGAAATCACTAAATCGCCTTCTTTTTTAATATAACGCTCTGGAGTCGCAGATAACAAGTACTTATCTTCTATTTTTAAAAACGTTGCAAAAGGTGGCTTAGAAATTTTATTCAACTTTGTAAAAGTATCTATTGGATTAATCACACTCTCTTCAGCATAGAATTCTTGACAAAAATTAGCTTCGTAAATATCACCTCTTTGAATATGTGCTAACATTGTATTCACTTTTTCGAAATATTCGTCTTTATGAATTCGGAGTTTAATTTTGATTGAATTCTTCGATTCTTCGATTGTAGGATTGTTAAAGTTTTCTATATCCAACAAATCATTTTTTATCTCATCATCTATCATTTTCAAATACTGAACCTCAACAGTATTATCTTTAAATAGAAATAACTTTTTTGGTTGAAAAAAATACAACTCAGGAAAATCTAATCCGTCAAAATTTTTAGACGTTAAACGCTCTGTAGTGTTTTTTAAATCGTAAGTGAGGTAACCAAAAACCCAGTCTTTAGTTGATGACTGATATTCTGCTAAACGCCCAAAAGCATCAAAACAATCTGTCTTTAAGGAAGTAAAAGCATCTACAGCCAATATAGCATCGTAGCTACTATACTTATCTTTATGTTTATTTGAATCTAACCATATGACATCATCAAATTGCTGACTCCAACATAAGAGTTGTTGCTTAAAGTTTTCGGGATGTTTTAATGAATGATTGACCGTAGTTCTCAATAGAAATATAATTAGTGCAATTTACCTAAATTTAAACTTGAAATAAAATTCAAGATCCTTTATAAAACTAAAATACTACTAAATAGGAAAATGTATCTTTGCAACTTAAAACCATACTGTGACTTTTAACGATTTAAATTTAAATACTCCACTATATAATGCATTAGAGGATTTAGGGTTTACAATACCTACTCCAATACAAGCAGAATCATTTAATGTGGTTGCCTCTGGCAAAGATGTCGTTGGTATTGCGCAAACTGGTACTGGTAAAACGTTGGCTTATATGCTACCTATTTTACGAAATCTCAAATACTCTACACAAGACAATCCAAGAGTTTTAGTTTTAGTTCCTACAAGAGAATTAGTTGTACAAGTGGTTAGTGAAATTGAAAAATTCTCTAAATACATCAATAATAGAGTATTGGGAGTTTATGGTGGTACTAATATAAATACGCAAAAGCAAGCTGTTTCTCAAGGACAAGATATTATTGTAGCAACACCAGGACGTTTGTACGATTTGGCTGTGAGCAGAGTTTTGCAATTAAAATCGATTCAGAAATTAGTAATTGATGAAGTTGATGTGATGCTCGATTTAGGTTTTAGACATCAATTAATGAATATTTTTGATATTTTACCAGAACGTCGTCAAAACATTATGTTTTCAGCAACGATGACTAAAGATGTCGACGAATTAATCACAGATTTCTTTATTAACCCAAAAAAGATTTCGATTGCAGTTTCTGGTACTCCTTTAGAAAACATTAAACAAGAGCGCTACAATGTTACTAATTTTTATACTAAAGTAAATTTGCTTGAACATTTACTTCACGATAAAGAAGAATTTTCTAGAGTCTTAATTTTTGTGGCTTATAAACGAATGGCTGATCGTCTTTTTGATAAGCTTGAAGAATTATTTCCTAATCAATCTTGTGTTATTCATTCTAATAAAACACAGAATTACAGATTACGAAGTATTGAACAGTTTAGGGAAGGTGAAAATCGTCTTTTGATTGCAACAGATGTAATGGCAAGAGGTTTAGATATTGAAGATATCTCACATGTTATTAATTTTGACACACCTGATTATCCTGAAAACTATATGCACAGAATAGGTAGAACTGGTCGTGCAGAAAAGGAAGGTCACACCATACTTTTATCTACTGAGAAAGAACAAGAAGGAAGAGAACGATTAGAAGAACTTATGCAAATGAGTATTGAGACTATAGAGCTTCCTGAAGATGTTGAAATATCAACAGAATTAATAGAAGAAGAACGTCCACAAATTAGAGAACGCAACAATCCTACAAAACGTAGAGATGAAGATGCTCCTGGACCAGCTTTCCATGAAAAATCTGAGAAGAATTCTAAAGAAAACTTAGGTGGTTCATACAAATTTAAGATTGCCGCGAAATATAAAAAACCAAAAACTAGAGGCGATAAAAATTACAATCGACGTAATAAAAAGAAATAAGTTACTTTATATAAAAAAGGCTTCCATCAAAAGTTGAATAACACTTTAGTTTTTGTGTTTCTTTATCAAACAATGCTATTAAGTTTAAGCCTTTACCATTATATGCTTTTCTAAATACCACAGGTATATCATCAAAGATAGGTTTAATAAGTTCGTCTGTGTATGAAAAATAAATACCATACTTATTATCCTTTTGTATCAAAAAAGCTGAGAAATCATTTATTTTATAGATGGCATCATACTTAGTTGGAATTATATATTCACCTTCTTTATTATCGATAAGTCCAACCTTACCTTCTTTAAATCCCAAACTATAATCTTGTTTTCTATATCTCAGATTTTCAAAGTATAGCTTATCTGTATCTTGAAATACGCTATGGTTTTTAACTATACCAACTACTTTTAAAGTTTTAGAAATCGAATCACTTTTAGGTAGTGTTTTCTTTTTTTTAAGTTTTTCAAATTCCATCGGTTCTTCTACTTCGTCAGAATCATCATAATAATCGCTCTTTTTTGATTTCTGCTTTAAAGCTTGTTTCTTGTCTGATATAATTTGAAAAGCGTTATCAACTAATTTTATTTCCATCTGACCTTGAATCGCAGCTTTTTTATAAGTCAATTTCATAGACTCAAGTGCCCAAACCATCTCATCTAAAATCTGAAAATCTATATCATCTACAGTATCTAAAAACGTTTTTACAAATTTCTTTTTTTCAATATCATATACTTTAAGAGTAAATTTATTATCTATAGTACGAAAAAGAATGAGCAATTGGTTTGATGGTCTTATTTTATTAACCTGTTCATAAATAGCTATATATGC
>NZ_JADGDZ010000025.1 GCF_016744625.1 Winogradskyella sp. | reverse complement strand
ATTTTTCTACTATTCAAAAAAAATAGGGAAAGTGTTTTTCAAGATATTCCAGAAAAATATGCTGCAAAAAAGATTAATTCAAGCGAAGCAGATCACCTTATTAAAGAGCTATCTGATTTGATACAAGAAAAAGCGCTGTTTAAAAATTCTGATGTAAAATTGAAAGACTTAGCCGATGAATTGAATATTTCTAAACATCATTTATCACAATTATTAAATGATAATTTAGGAAAATCGTTTGCTCAATATATAAATGAATTAAGAATTGAAGAAGCCAAAAAACTATTAGTAGAAAATAATCAATTTACTTTAGAGGCTATCGGTTTTGAAGCTGGGTTTTCTTCAAAATCTACGTTTTACGCTACCTTCAAGAAGGTTGTAGGGCAAACGCCTGCCGAGTTTAAAAGGCAATTTTCTTAATCATTTTATCCGATTTTATAATTCTGGACAATTCCATTATAACCTAACACTTTAAATTGCATTTGTTTTTTGAAGTTTGTATAGAACTTTAAAAACATACAAATGAAAAAGATATTCCTCTTATTTATAATAGTCTTAATTTCTAATTCGCTTTTAGGTCAATCTACAAAAGATCCAGAACCAAATAAAACAGTTATTCGTTTAACTATCCTTAACGCGAATGGTGACGTCTTAATGAAAGAATCAGATTATGGTTGGATGACAATTGCCACATTCCATACAGAAAGACAAAATATTAATGAAGTTATAGATAGTCTTACAACTGAGTATGGCATTACAATTACAAAACCAAGCCTTGCTGGAATCTTTACTTATAAATACAAGTTTAAAGAATCATCTGACACCAGACAGTTATATGTGGCTAAATACATTAAGGGTGATTTAGAATTAGGAAAGGGCAACCACAACTTGACTTGGTTACCAAAAGATGAAGCTATAGAAAAACTTAAAAGCACAGTGCCGTCATTAGGGGAAATGACACAGCAAATATTAGATTTTCCTAATGAGGTTTGGGGTGGGTCCTTTTTATTGGATAGGAATGAAAACTGGAAATTGAGTTCTAAAATAATAGAAAATTTTCATCTAATAAGAGATAATCAATTTACAAGTGTACAATCAGAATCTTCTTTGGTTGAAAAAACACTTCAAAACTACATGAAAGGCAGTTCATACAACAAGTTAGAAATGCTAGAAAGTGCTTTTACAGAAAATGCGACTTTATATCTTACAGGAAGAGATGGTAAGTTTAAGATTTATACGCCAAAAGAATATACTGGGTTTTTTAAGAATGCTGAAAAAGGAAAATTCAATGGTCGTGATGCTAAAGTCTTAGCAATAGAAGTAGTAAAAGATATAGCAACTGCTAAAGTTGAAATTGCAGGTCCAGATAGAGAATGGGTTTATATCGATTTGTTCTTATTAAAGAAGTTTGAAAACGGATGGAAAATAATTAGTAAAACAGCAACTAGAGTTGATGATGCAAAAGATAACTAATATGAAGCAGTTTTTTATCCTTTTAATAATCATTTGTGGATTTAATCTATACGCCCAAGAATCTACTATTAAATATATAGACACCAAGATTGAGGTTGATGGCGAGTTCTCTGAACCGATTTGGCAACAATTACCAGAGCATACAGGTTTTTATAACTATTTACCTACAGATATAGGTTTAGCGGAAAATCAGACTTCGGTAAAACTATTTCATAATGGTGAGTATTTATATGTGCGTGCTATTTATAATGATACAACAGAGAGAACGCAAGTAAGTACTTTAAAAAGAGATGTGTCTATTGCGTTTAGCGATGCCTTTATTATGGTTTTAGATACGCAAAACCAGGAACAGAATGGCTATTTGTTTGCGGTAAATTCTTTAGGAAATCAAACCGATGGTTTAGTAGGTAGAAGTAGTGGAGGTTATAATTTAAGTTTTAGTTGGAATACCGTTTGGCAAGCCAAAACGAAATTGAACGGTAATAAAAAACAATATGAAATTGCGATTCCGTTAAAAGCTTTAAACTTTAATAAAGACAATGCTGTTTTTGGTGTTCAGTTTTATGTTAGAGATATTAAAAATAATTCGTGGACAATACTTACCAACGTAAAACGAAACTATGCCAACTTAGATTTGCGATTTAATGAGAAATGTGCTGTTGAAAATCTTCCAGATAAATCAACTTCTCGCTTTACTGTTACTCCATCTATAACAACAAACTATCAAAATGATGTTGTTGAAGATGTTGATGAAACTACCATTAAGCCTAGTCTAGATGTACAATATAACTTAACATCATCCTTAAAATTAGATGCGACTATAAATCCAGATTTTTCGCAAATTGATGTCGATCAACAAGTAACTAATCTAACGCGATTCTCGGTGTTCTTCCCAGAACGCAGAAATTTCTTTTTAGAAAATGCTGATTTGTTTTCAAATCTAGGTGTACAAGGTGTCAATCCATTTTACTCAAGGCGTATCGGTGCAAATAGCGATATTCAATTTGGATTAAAACTTTCAGGAAACATTGCACCCAAAACAAGAATAGGCGTTTTAAATGTACAATCAGATAAGGAAGACGATATAGCCTCGCAAAACTATGGTGTTTTTGTTGGTGAACAACAATTATCAGAAAACATAACCGCAACAGCTTACTTAATCAATAGGCAAGAAACTAATGGATTTGAATTCGTTAATGATTATAATCGTGTAACAGGGTTAAACATTAACTACAAGTCTAACAACAATAAATGGTTAGGGCTCGCCAATTTTGGTAAGAGTTTTAATGATGGAGTTTCAGAAAAAAATAATTTTTATCATGCAGGTGTTTGGTATAATAAAAGAGGGTTTGAGTGGAGTGCAGCTATAAAGAATATTGGTAAAAACTACATTACAGATTTTGGGTTTACACCAAGAGTTAGTAATTATGACGCTTTAAATGATATAGTTGTTAAAGAAGGATATACACAAACTACAGCAAGAGTTGAACATCAGAAGTTTTATGAGAATCATAAAAGTTTAAATTCTTTTCGAATTTTAAATTATAGTAACAATACGTATTTTGACGAAAAAGGTAAACTTAATCAATCATCTCATTTTTTAAATTCAGCACTATTCTTTAAAGACCTTTCAGCTGTTTATTATGTGTACACACATGATTTTGTGGATTTAAAATATGGATTTGATCCTTTAGCAAATGGTAACGCATTGCAGCCAGATAAATACAGTTATGGATTATTAAAAGTAGGATATAATTCGGCTAATAATCAAAAATTCAGATATCGTGTTAATCTTCAGAAAGGGAATTATTATAGTGGAAAGCAAACCGCAGGTGGTATTTATTTAAATTATCAGTTGCTACCTTTTGCAAACCTTGAAGTATCTCACGACATTAATGCCATTGATTTAAATGCCTTAGGAAAAGAAACCTTTCACCTTACGAGATTTACAGGACAAGTCTTTTTTAATAATCGCTTAAATTGGACCACTTATGTACAGTACAATACACAACGTGACAATTTTAATGTTAATAGTCGCATACAATGGGAGTACAAACCATTATCTTATATTTACTTAGTGGTATCGGATAATTACAATCAAGATATTACTCGAAAAAGTTGGGGAGTTGCTTTTAAAATGAATTATAGATTAGAGTTTTAAACAAAAAAACGCGAAGCATTTGCTTCGCGTTTTTTTATATAATATTTGAAAGAGAATTAATCAGCTAAAATAATAAGCTTATTGTCTTTCATTTCAATAGTACCAGAATTAATAGCTAACCAAACTCCTTTATCAGATTTCGTAAATTTAGCTTCAACTTCTTCTTCGAGTGTAACAGAACCAGCAACTTTTACGTGTCCTTCTTTAAGAATAGATACAATAGGTGCGTGATCTTTCAACATTTCAAATTCACCATTTACACCAGGAACAGTAACAGAATCTACTTCTCCACTAAATAATGTTGCCTCAGGCGATACAATTTCTAAATACATATCTCTTTTAGTTATGAGTTATGAGTTAAAAGTTTGAGCTAAAATCCTGAACTCTAAACTCTGAACTCTGAACTTAATTAGGCTTCAGCAAGCATTTTCTCTCCTGCTTCAACAGCTTCTTCAATAGAACCTTTAAGGTTAAATGCAGCTTCTGGTAAGTGATCTAATTCACCATCCATAATCATATTAAAACCTTTAATAGTTTCTTTAATATCTACTAAAACACCTTTAAGACCTGTAAACTGCTCTGCTACGTGGAAAGGTTGAGATAAGAAACGTTGTACACGTCTTGCTCTACCTACAGCCATTTTATCTTCTTCAGATAATTCTTCCATACCAAGGATAGCAATAATATCTTGTAATTCTTTATAGCGTTGTAATAACTCTTTTACACGCTGTGCACAGTTATAGTGCTCATCACCTAAAATATCAGCAGTTAAAATACGTGATGTAGAATCTAATGGATCTACCGCAGGATAAATACCTAGCTCAGCAATTTTACGAGATAATACTGTTGTTGCATCTAAGTGAGCAAACGTTGTTGCTGGTGCAGGATCCGTTAAATCATCCGCAGGTACGTAAACCGCTTGTACAGATGTAATAGAACCTTTTTTAGTTGATGTAATACGCTCTTGCATCGCACCCATTTCAGTTGCTAATGTCGGTTGGTAACCTACCGCAGATGGCATACGACCAAGTAATGCAGATACCTCAGAACCAGCTTGTGTAAAACGGAAGATATTATCTACGAAAAATAATACATCTTTCCCTTGTCCATCACCAGCTCCATCACGGAAATATTCTGCTATAGTTAATCCTGAAAGTGCTACACGAGCACGAGCTCCAGGAGGCTCATTCATTTGTCCGAATACGAAAGTTGCTTTAGATTCTTTCATTCCTGATTTATCAACTTTAGATAAATCCCATCCTCCTTCTTCCATAGAATGCATAAAGTCATCACCATACTTGATAATTCCTGACTCTAACATCTCACGAAGTAAATCGTTTCCTTCACGTGTTCTTTCACCAACACCTGCAAATACAGAAAGACCACCATGACCTTTTGCAATATTGTTAATCAACTCTTGAATTAATACTGTTTTACCAACACCAGCACCACCAAATAAACCAATTTTACCACCTTTTGCATAAGGCTCAATTAGATCGATTACCTTGATACCAGTAAATAAAACTTCAGTAGACGTTGATAAATCTTCAAATTTAGGAGCTTGTCTGTGAATAGGTAAGCCAGCATCACCAGCTTTAGGTAAATCACCTAATCCATCAATAGCATCACCAATGACATTAAAAAGACGTCCGTAAACATCTTCTCCAATAGGCATTTGGATTGGAGCACCAGTTGCGTGAACTTCTGTTCCTCTACTTAAACCATCAGAAGAATCCATAGCGATAGTACGTACTGTATCTTCACCAATGTGGGATTGTACTTCTAATACTAATTTAGAACCATCTTGGTTGTTAATTTCTAACGAATCATAAATCTTTGGAAGCTCTGAACCAGCAGCGAATTCTACATCGATAACTGGGCCTACGATTTGTGCAACTTTACCTGTAACTTTTGACATTACTCTTATGTTTTTGTTATGCAATAATTTAAATATGAAAAACAGCTCGTTTTTCGCGCTGCGAAGATATAGTTTTATTTAAAATAAAGTAGTGTTTTTTAATGGCTTTTTTGCATAAAAAAAGTGCGCTCAATTTGAACGCACTTTTTATAATATATAATGTTATAATTTATTGTAGTGTCTGTGAGTAGACAGTAGGATAATTACCAGGATCTGCCTTAACACCAGCGGCTATAAAATTAGAACCATAAGTTGTGTCAATGGCTTCTAAAAATTTATTCGCCATCACAGCATAACCTCTAGCAGTTAAGTGGATACCATCCATACTTACTAAACCTCCAGAAATGAAGCTAGTTGTTAAGGTAAAGTCACCATCAGAAATTCCTGTGGTAGATGCTTCTTCTAGTATTCCTTTAAAATCAACAATTCCTAGATCTTTTGATGAAGCAACAGCAGCTATAGTAGTGTTATATGCATCTGTTGCATTTTTAATACTTAATAATTCTGAACTATCTAATGCATCTCCATCATCAATACCACTAACCGCTGCTAATACTAGACCTGCCTGTTGAGGTGTTGGAGTTCCACCAGTTTGTAAAAGACCTAAAACCTGAAGAACTTCTGGTGTTAGAACTACAGAACCATAACCTTGAGCTAATGCAGTTTGGTTGATAGTTAATAATAACAACTCATCTTCTGTCATTTGTCTAAAACCTAATGGGTTTGTAGCAGACATAGGTACATCTATTAAAAATCTATTTGGACCTTCATTAAATGTAATAGCATATTGCGCTGCGAGAGCTTGAGCTTGAGCAGCAGGAACACCTTGTAGAATTAATCCCTGTGTAGTTATACCAGCTACTGCTTGAAAAAAGCCTGTCAGACTTGCTGCAGTTCCTGCATCTATATTTAGTGCATTGTTAGGAACAGTTGTAAAGAATGGTAAATTTGTTACGTATGGAACATTAGCAAGAACACCTTTAGCATCATTAGCTGTTAATGCATCTACTTGTGCGCTAAAAACTCCTGCAAATACATTTGGATCTGTAATGTCAGTTCCTCCATATGTTGAAGGATCAAAGTTTCCAGTTTGATCAACTCCTGTACCTCCAGAAGTTGCATAAGATAACACATCGTTTCCTCCAATTTCTGAAAGGGTGAAAAATGTTGGATTTTGTGCTAAAGCATCCTCTAATACAGACGCAGTAGATGAAGATGCCATTCTTCCAAAATATGGATTTAATCCTCCGTATCCGTTTAAAGTAATATGAAAACTTTTAGCACCTGGAACACCCATATTATTAAACGGACCCGTTATAGAAGTTAGAGCCAAATCTGTTGTAGGTGTAGCATCTAATCTAGTTGGAGCAGGACTAGCACCAGATAAATCTAAATAGAATCTAGGTGGGAATAAGTCATCACCAGTAATAGGATGTAAAATAGGGTTACCACCTGCAACAAAACCACCGATATTATCATTCATTAATGGTTGTGTGAAATTGTCTATTCCAAATTGTTGTGATAGTATATTAGGAAATGAATTTTCTTGTCCAGCAATAAAGACAGCTCCGTCAGCAAAACCAGCCGAGAAAGATGCTCCAACTGCCACATAATTTGTAATGTCTATAGAGCCCATTGTTAAAGCTGGTAAAGGTTCAGGTTCTGGGTTATAATCATAATCGTCTTCACTACAGGCTGTAAAACCTAATAGAACAACCGAAAGAAATATATATTTAATAGTTTTCATTTTTGTATTAATTTTTATAAGTTATTAATAGTCCAAGATGCATAGTACATAGAACCAATACTTCCAACACCAATCGCTGTAAAATATTCATCTCCAAGTAAATTTGTTGCACCTACTTTGAAAGAAGACTTAAGTGAAGGTATTTTGAAATTCACTTGAGCATCTAAGACGTGGTAAGCAGGAATATCTCCGTTACCGAAAGTAGCTTGCCAGTAATAGTTGTCACTCCATCTCCAAGCGACATTAAATCCTACATTTTTAACGAGCTCTGTATTTCCAAAACTTAACTTTGTTTTATGTTCTGGAGTGTTGAAACTTGTTATAAAATCAGGGAATGCAGCTTGATCAAAATCTTGTTTAGTATAGGTGTAACTCCCACCTAAATCAAAACCACCTAAAACCTTTAAGTCTAAACCAATAGAGCCACCATAAGAATTGATATCGGCTTCAGAATTGTTATAGGTTTGATAATCTCGAAAATCGCGATTCGAAATTGCATTGACGGAAATATCGTTAGTTCCTACAGTTCCATAGAAAGGTGCGCTCACAACTTCTCCAGAAATAAAGTCTTGGTATTTGTTATAATAAACACTCATGTCTACGGTTACCTTATTTAATTTACCTCTATATCCTACTTCAAAAGAAGTGATTTTTTCAGGTTTAACAATGTCAGAGTTCCCAACTTCTAATAAACTTGCATCTCTAGTGCCTACTGTATTGCCACTTGCCAAATATGCATCTACTGATGATTTTAAATATGAATTTTCGTAGGCAGCACGACCTGTTTGAGTAACCGTTGCTGGTTGACCCAAATCAATACCTCCTGGGTTGATATCATAAGTTCTTTCATAACGATCTAAATTTGATGGAGCGGAACCAACTAAGACTCTTGGTCCAGCATTAAGACCAATAAATAAATCTTGTGTAGTTGGGTTTCTAAAGCCAGTTTGTACTGAAGCCCTAACATTATGATTTTTGTTTACCGTTAAACCAGCAGAAATTCTTGGGGAAAGAAACCCGTCAAAAAATTCAGATTTATCGTAACGTGCAGAACCCGTAAGTTTTAATTGCATGTCTTCATTCAATTCAAACTTTTTCTGAAGCTGGGTATAAACGCCATATTCAGAATAATCTATAGGACCGTCAAAATCGGTATAAATAGTACCAAAAGAATTTAAACTGTATTGTCTGTAAGAACCACCAATTTGAACATCTACTACATCCCATAAATGACTGAAGTTATAATTAGCATCACTATGGTAGTATTTTGAATTATCTTGAAATTTTGAACCTGTATTCAAATCTGGATCATTGATACTTTTATTAAATGCAGCAATAAATTCAGGTGAGCCAGGTAAATAACGTCCTGATTCAGCTTGAGCTCTTGCAGCAGCATGTGCTTGAGCATCTGTTGCACCTGAAAGTGTTGCACCAATATGGGTATTGATATACTCACCAAACCATTGTGCATCAGATTTCCAAGCTCTATTTATATTCACACCTGTGAATACCATATCATAAGAATCTCCCGCTTTATCCGAAACGACATAACCTCTAACGAAAAAATTATCGTTCTTTACTTCGATTTTATGTTGCTGTTGGGAAAAACCAGCGATATTATATCTATTACTACCTTGGTATATTGTATTTCCTGTACCAAACTTTCCAACGTATTGAATTTCAAAATCATTTTCCCATGGTCTAAAATATAAGCCCCAATCTGCTTTAATACTTTCTGCATTATAGTTTGTTAAGTCTTCTTCATTATAACCAGTTCTACTTACGACCACATCTGGTACAATGCCTGTTCCACCAGCTAGTACGTTAATATTTTGAGCAACCAAGTCACCATATACATTGATTCCATCGTAACCGTAACTTGCTCTAGTATCACCAGTTCCTGGTTTACCATTATAATTATCAGCAGTCCAATCGGTTCCTTTTAACCAACCAAAATTAACTTTAGCTGCAAATTTTTCATTGAATTTATAAGCCATTCTAATTCCAGAATCTCTATAGGTGTTGTCTCCACCAGCATCTTGTGATGTTATACCTTGTTTGTGATAACCACTAATACCTTGAAAGTCAAAAGGACTTTTACTTCGCATAAATAAGATACCATTAAAAGCATTTGCACCATAAAGAGCAGATGCAGCACCAGGTAATAGCTCTACGCTAAAAACATCGGTTTCATTCATACCAACTAAATTTCCGATTGGAAAATTCAATGCTGGAGCAGAATTATCCATTCCGTCTACTAACTGCATAAAACGTGTGTTAGAAAATGTTGCAAACCCTCTGGTGTTTACGGATTTAAAGGTTAAACTATTTGTGTTAACATCAACTCCTTTAAGGTTTTCTAATCCATCATAAAAGCCAGCAGATGCAGTATTTTTTATTTCTTTTAAACCGAAACGTTCAACAGTAACAGGCGATTCAAATATTCGTTCTGGTGTACGTGATGCAGAAATTACGACTTCATCTAGTTCGTTTCCTTCTACCAGAGTAACATCTACAGTTTGATTATTAGATGTGATCTCAATAGTTTGAATTTCGAACCCAGTGTAACTCACACGGATTGAGAATGGAGGATTTTGATCTACTGTTAAAGTGTAGTTACCATCAAAATCTGAAATAGTACCAGAACTGGTGCCTACTACGACAATGTTTGCACCAGGTAAGGGTAACCCAGTATTGTCTGTAATTTTACCTTTTATAGTGGTCTGTGCAAAAGTTGCCACACAAAAAAGCATTGTGAAAAGCTTTAAGATTGTCTTCATTTTAGAGAATTAGTTAATTTATTAGATGAGCAATTTAATTAAATATATGAAAATTCAGTAAGAAATTCTCATAAAATTATGCGTGCATAATAAATTATCAAAAAATAAAGCCTATAAATTGAGGATTACACAATTCATAGACTTTAAAATATTGTTCTAAAACTTTCTTTAATTATTCAACTGTAACTGACTTAGCTAAATTTCGAGGTTGATCGACATTCTTTTCTAACATTACAGCTATATGATATGATAATAATTGTAAAGGTATAGTAGTTAGTAAAGGTGTAAGGCATTCTATAGTCTCAGGCACTTCAATAACATGGTCTGCTAAATCTTTAACACTTTTATCTCCTTTGGTAACAATACCTATAATCTTACCTTTTCTAGATTTTATCTCTTGAATATTACTTACTACTTTTTCGTAATGTCCTTTTTTAGTAGCAATTACCACAATGGGCATATTTTCATCAATTAAAGCAATAGGACCATGTTTCATCTCCGCTGCTGGATAACCTTCTGCGTGGATATAAGAAATCTCTTTTAGTTTTAATGCTCCTTCTAGAGCTACAGGGAAGTTAAACCCACGACCTAAATACAAGAAATTAGTAGCGTCCTTATATATATCTGCTATAGTTTGGACATAAGTATCAGATTTTAAAGCTTCTTCAACTTTACTTGGTATTGTTTCTAATTCAATTAAGTGATGTCTAAATTCTGAACTTGAAATTGTACCCTTTGCTCTTGCTAATCGCAATGCCATTAAGGTTAATACAGTTATTTGTGTTGTAAATGCCTTTGTTGATGCGACACCAATTTCTGGGCCAGCATGCGTATATGCACCTGCATCAGTCTCTCTAGCAATAGAAGAGCCTACAACATTACAAACACCAAATACAAATGCGTCTTTAGATTTTGCTAATTTTATTGCAGCCAAAGTATCTGCTGTCTCACCAGATTGAGATATTGCTATAACAACATCCTTTTCTGTAATTACAGGGTTTCTATATCTAAATTCTGAAGCGTATTCTACTTCAACAGGGATTCTAGCTAAATCTTCAAAAATATATTCTGCAACTAAGCCAGCGTGCCAAGAAGTTCCACATGCCACAACGATGATACGGTCAGCAGCAAGGAATTTTTTCATATTGTCTTCAACACCTGCTAGTTTTATCATTGCTTCATTACTAAGCAATCTTCCTCTAAAAGTGTCTAAGATAGCATCAGGTTGTTCATATATTTCTTTAAGCATAAAGTGATCGTAACCACCTTTTTCTATTTGCTCTAAATTAAGTTGAAGTTCTTGTATGTAAGGGTCAACCAAAGCATCATTCTTAATTTTTCTTATTTTTATGTCTTTTCCTCTACGAATAATTGCCATTTCTTCATCTTCAAGATAAATAGCATTTTTAGTATATTCAATAAACGGAGAAGCGTCACTTGCAATAAAGAATTCATCGTCTCCAATTCCAATAGCCAATGGGCTACCTAATCTTGCAACGACAATTTCGTTTGGTTTGTTCTTATCGAAAACAGCAATTGCATATGCACCTACAACTTGATTTAAAGCAATTTGAACTGCTTTTCCTAGTTTTGTCTTTTCGTTTTTCTTTACGTCTTCTATTAGATTGACTAATACTTCTGTATCTGTATCTGATTTAAACGTGTAACCACGCTTAATTAATTCTTTTCTTAGTGAATCGTAATTTTCAATAATTCCATTATGGATGATTACTAAGTCTCCAGAATTTGAATAATGTGGATGAGAGTTTACGTCGTTTGGCACACCATGAGTAGCCCAACGTGTATGACCAATACCAAGAGTTCCATCTGTTGAAATTTCACTTTCTAATCGATCTTTAAGGTCAGAAACTTTTCCTTTAGTTTTTGAAAGTTTAATATTGTTTCCGTCGTATAATGCTATACCTGCACTATCGTATCCACGATACTCTAGTCTTTGAAGCCCTTTAATTACAATAGGATAAGCCTCGCGATGGCCAATATATCCAACAATTCCACACATAGGTTAATTTTTTAGTTAATTTGGTTCGGTGTAATATATTTCTAAATACACCTTTTTACTTTGATCTTGGGTATTATTACCATGCAATACTGTACCTCTTGGTGATAAAACTGAACTTAATGGTATCATAATATCTGGATCATCAGCACTTTGTACTTCTTTTTGTCCAAGACCTAAAGCTTGATTTTCCAGATTAACATTAAGAGAAACGGATAAACCTAATTTAACATTAGTAGAATCTCTTAATAATAAATTATTAATGTGTTCTGTAATCTTCAACTTGTACTTAATACCATCTCCAGTTGGTTCGTCACCAACACGTTGTAATGGCCCAAGATGGTTTATAATCGAAAACGAAGGTAAGCTGTTGTTTGATGCATCTCTATTATAATCGGTTAACGGTAAATTATTATCTATATCGTACAAGAAAATGCGATTTGGCTCGTTGTTTTGCACACTTTCTTGGTTAACATAGAAAACGAGATTAGCTTCATTTACTAAGCGTTTTGAACTTATAAATTCATCATTATCATCTAGATTTACGAAATCACTTCTAAATTTCTCAAAATTAGTTATGTCAGCTCCTTGATCGTAAAAACCATCAAAAAGCTTCACAACAGCAAAAGAACCTTCTCCACCTTTTAAATATAACTCACTATCACCGTTTACATCATCACCATCAATTATTGGAGTCGTAAAATTGTTATCAATAAAGTTAATTCTGTTTGGTCCAAACCTCAATACAAACGAAGACTGTTCTGTTGCACTAGCGTCATCAGTTGTCGAAGTAGTAAGTCTTGTATAATGGATGGTAATATTTGCATTTTGATTACCAGTATCTAATATCATGAAACTACCATTATTTTCGTTAGCTTCTGCTTTAAAGTAGAGCCCTCTAAAATATTCTGCAAAATTATTTTGACTACTCAAAACTGGGTCACCTTCTTTGTCAATAATTTTGTTTTGCCAATATGCTGGATCTAATTTAATTCTTATACCAGGCGATAGTCTTTGAGAAACTTGTGGTTGTCCATCTTCATCATCTTCTTCTAAAACAAACCCTTCGTCGCTAATGTTTATTATATTATCTGTACTAGCTGCGGGATAAGATGTCTGTGGACCTGTAAGAAAGATTAATTCCTCCCCTTCCAAAGCAGCATCTGAAATAGCTTCCGACATAGACGCAGATTTGTTAGAGAAATAGGCTTGAGCTTCATCGAACTCTCCGTTTGGATCAAAATCTCTTAAAAAATAGTTGTTTTCAAAAACCCTTAATTTTATAGATTCATAGGTTTCTGTTTTAGGTAAAACAGAATCAATATCATATAATATATTTCCACTGTCTTCAACTTCTTTAGCAGAACTAAAATAGGGAAGTGATAATACTACTGAGTCTATTACAACTTCATCTCCAAAATCTGGGTCAAAAGCACTTGCTGTTATTTGATTAACAAAGCTATAAGTGCTTCTTCCGTATCCATCATCATAGATGCCTAAAGAATTGATATTAACTCCGAGGTTATTTGTTTCAACCGGTCCTAAAGCTTTTGTATAGGTTATAACATCGTGCTGTTCTGATTCGATACTAAAATTTGTAGCATTTTGATTATTAATAATGTCAGATTCTAGGTCTGCAAAATCTTTATCACAAGCAATAAAACTTAGTACGATTAATCCAAATACAGTAATCTGTAGGGCAAATTTGTTTCTTTTCATAGGTGTTATTAACTGTTTAAGACAGTATTATTGTAAAACTCTGTGTACGGATCTGCAAATTCTTCAATAGAATAGAAGTCTAAAACAGGTTTTGTTAAATCATTTATGTATGTATCTAATTCTTTTGGTAAATCTTCTGAACCTCTAATTATTGCATCAGAATTATCAATAGCAATTTTCATTAAATTAATATAATCTGGTTGTTTTAAGAGTTTAGTTGCATCAGCATCTAATTCATCAAAACTCACTTTATCTAGCATACCCTTATCTAACGCACCTTCAAAACTTTGATTGTACACAGAGGTTACTATTTTGCTTTCTGTGAATAAAGGTTCGGTTTTATAAAATTCTTTTAAATACAATGGTAGTAAAGACGCAAGCCATCCGTTGACGTGTATAATGTCTGGAGCCCAGTTTAGTTTTTTAACAGTTTCAATAACTCCTTTGGCAAAGAAAATGGCGCGTTCGTCATTATCCGGGAAGAGGTTTCCGTCTTCGTCTGTTAACGTCGCTTTTCTTTTAAAATAATCTTCGTTATCTATAAAGTAAACTTGAATTCGTTCTTTAGGAATTGATGCCACTTTAATAATTAAAGGCATATCTAAATCGTTAATCACCAAGTTAATTCCAGAAAGTCTAATAACTTCATGTAATTGATGCCTTCTTTCATTAATGTTACCAAAGCGAGGCATAAAGATTCGTATTTGACCTCCTTGTTTGTTTACCATTCTTGGAGCTTCAAATGACATTGAAGAAATCTCAGTTTCTGGTAAATATGGAACCACTTCTGAGGACACATACAATATTCGTTTATCTTTCATAAATCTGCTGCTTTTGTAAATTAAAGGTAAAAAACATGCAAAATTACAAAATTTTGTGCAGATTGCCAGTAAAATATTATGTTTGCACGCGTTAATTTTTTGTTATAGCCTTGAGAAAATTTCTTAATAAAATCGAATTGTCACATCATATTGATGAGATAAAAGCCAATGGAAAGTCCGTTGGGTTTGTGCCAACAATGGGTGCACTTCATAATGGTCATTTATCATTGGTTAACAAAGGGTTAGATCAAAATGATATTGTTGTGGTTAGTATTTTTGTTAATCCGACTCAATTTGACAACCAAGAAGACCTAGTTAAATATCCAAGAACTTTAGATGCTGACGTTACACTTTTAAAAACAGTAAGTGATACGACGATTATCGTATATGCTCCAACTGTTGAAGATATTTACGGTAACAATATTCTATCACAATCTTTCACCTTTGAAGGTTTAGAGCATGAAATGGAAGGAGCATTTAGAGACGGTCATTTTGATGGTGTTGGCACAATAGTGAAACGCTTATTGGAAATTGTTAAACCAGATTATGCTTATTTTGGTGAAAAAGATTTTCAGCAATTACAGATTATTAAAAAACTTGTTGAATTGCATCATATTCCTGTGAAAATTATTGGTTGTGCTATTCATAGGGCAGAAGATGGGTTGGCCATGAGTTCTAGAAATGCAAGACTGACAGAAGTGCATAGGAATATTGCGCCTTTTATATATAGAACACTTAATTCTGCCAATGAAAAGTTTGGCACAAAAAGTGCTCAAAATGTTACGGAATGGGTTGAAAAGCAATTTAAAAGACAACCGCTTTTGGAGTTAGAGTATTTTATTATTGCAGATACAACAACCTTAAAACCAGTAAAACGAAAATCAACAAAAAAGACATATCGAGCTTTTGTAGCTGTATATGCAGGTGATATAAGACTTATAGATAATATCGCTCTAAATTAATTATCTTTGTAGAATGCAAATACAAGTTGTAAAATCTAAGATTCATCGTGTAAAAGTTACAGATGCAAAACTTAATTATATAGGAAGTATTACCATTGATGAGGATCTTATGGATGCCTCTAATATTATACAAGGTGAAAAAGTTCAGATTGTAAATAATGACAATGGTGAACGTTTAGAAACCTACTGTATTCCTGGTCCTCGAAATAGTGGTGAAATAACATTAAACGGAGCTGCTGCACGTAAAGTTGCGGTTGGTGACACCTTAATTCTTATTACATATGCGTTTATGGACATTGAAGAGGCTAAAGTTTTTAAACCTTCTTTAGTGTTCCCAGACGAAGCCACCAATCTTCTAAAATAGCTTTTGAAACCAGCACATAAAAAAATATTAACCATTGCATTACCTATTCTAATAAGCATTGGTTTAGTATGGTATTCTTTAAGTAAAGTACCCCTTGAACAAATAATTCTAGAAGCAAGACAAGCAGATTTTAGGTGGATATTGCTCAGTGTTTTTTGTTTAACATTAAGTCATTTGTCTAGAGCCTATCGTTGGCTATTTATGCTAGAGCCATTAGGTTATAAAGTGAAATTTAAAAATAGCGCGATGGCTGTTTTTGCCACCTATTTAATTAATTATGGTATTCCGAGATCTGGAGAAGTCGCTAGAGCTACAATTTTAACTAATTATGAAGATGTACCTTTTGAAAAAGGTTTTGGAACCATCGTAGCAGAACGAATCGCAGATATGTTAGTAATGCTTGGTATTATTGGCGTTACTCTTATTTTGCAATTTGAATTTATTGTTGAATTTTTTTCAGAACGATTAAGTTTTAATTCCGTTATTATTCTTGGAGTTTTGGTTTTAATTTTAGGACTATTGTTTATTGTCTTAAGAAAGAATAGTTCTAACATTATCAAAAAAATAAAAAACTTTATAAAAGGCTTAATTGAAGGTGCTTTGAGTATTTTTAAAATGAAAAAGAAGTGGCCTTTTATATTTCATACTCTGTTTATTTGGGGAATGTACCTCCTTATGTTCTATACAACCACATTTGCTTTTAAAAGTCTAGAAAATATACCTATCGCTGCAGTATTAATCGGGTTTATTTCTGCTAGCTTTAGTGTCGCTGCAACAAATGGTGGAACGGGAGCATATCCTGCCGCTGTATTTGCTGCGTTTTCTATATTTGGAATAGCCAAGGATCCAAGTTTTGCTTTCGGCTGGTTACTTTGGGGATCTCAAACACTAATGACCATTCTATTAGGAGGTCTTTCATTGATTTATCTTCCAATATACAATAGAAAGAAAACCGATATATAGAAATATTTTTTAACTTGCCCTAACTTTAAGTCTATCAATACTATGAAGAATTTTTTTACACTCGTTTTACTCTGCTTTATTGCTTTAAATCTTCAAGCTCAGGCGATTTACGAAACAATTGATTCTTATAAACTAGATGGTAAACGCGAATTGAAGATTCAACTACCTAGAAATTATGACTCTGAAGAAAAACGGTCTTACCCTTTGGTCTTAGTTCTTGATGGCGATTATTTATTCGAACCCGTTGCAGGTAATATAGATTACCAAGCTTATTGGGAAGATATTCCAGATTGTATTGTCGTCGGAGTAAAACAGGGTAAAACTAGAGAGGATGATTTCTTTTATGATAATGATACATTTTTTCCAGCACATGAAGGTGCAGATTTTTATGAGTTCGTAGCTGCTGAATTATTGCCATATATAGAAGATAATTATAAAGCTTCTAATTTTAGAATTGTCATTGGCCATGATTTAGGCGCAAATTTCATTAACTATTATTTATTTAAAGATGACCCCCTTTTTAGGTCTTATGTTGCTTTAAGTCCGGATTTAGCTCCAGAAATGGTAAATCGTTTACAAGAACGGTTGTTGATATTAGAAAAGGAAACATTTTACTATATGGCAACTGCAGATGCTGATGTAAAAGTATTGCGAAATGCTATTGTAGAGTGTGACGCAAAACTAAAATCGATTGAAAATCCTAAACTGCATTACAAGTTCGATAATTTTGAAGATGCCAACCATTATTCTTTAGTCGGAAGAGGAATTCCAAAAGCATTAAACGAAATATTTGCTTTATACAAGCCAATTAATGGTAAAGAGTATAATGAAAAAGTACTCACCTTTGAAGGTTCTCCTTATGATTATTTAATGAAAAAGTATAATGACATAGAATATTTCTACGGATTCGAAAAAAAATTAATAGAGAATGATATTAGAGCAATTGCTGCAGCTTGTAATAAAAAGGATGATTTAGAATCTTTAGATAAATTATCTAAATTAGTAAAGAAAGAATTCCCAGGGTCTATGCTAAGTGCTTATTATTTAGGGATGTATTACGAAAAAGAAGGCAATCTTAAAAAAGCCTTACAGCGATATAAATCTGGTTTGCTTTTAGAGCCATCACAATTTATCGATAAAGAAATTATGCTCGAAAAAATGTATGAGGCACAAGATGCGATGAAAAACTAATTGCGGTTCATCGAAAAAAATTGACAATTTAACGATATTTTAGTATGTTTGGAATCCCTTAACTAAACCTACTTACAAATGAGAAAGACTATTTTAATAGTTTTGGCTTGCATATTATGCACTCCAATATTGGCTCAAATCAGTTATGATGAAATCAACTCTTCAAAACTAAATGTTGTACGCCAACTTAAAATTAAACTTCCAAAGAATTACGATCCGTCTTCAGAATTAAAACATCCATTAATCATTGTTTTTGATGGTGATTATTTATTTGAACCTGTTACTGGTCAAGTTGATTTTCAAACTTATTTTGATGATATGCCAGGTTCTATTATTGTTGGTGTAGTACAAGGTAAAGAACGTTATTACGATGGCTATTGTGATGAAGTTACAGGATTGCCAAAGGAATCAGGATTGCGTTTTCACGATTTTGTATCAGACGAGTTAATTCCATACCTAGATAACAAGTATAATACTAGTAAATTTAGAGTAGCAGTTGGTCACGATTTAATGGGTAACTTTATTAATTCGTATCTATTTAAGGAAGATCCGCTTTTTCAGGCTTATGTATGTATTAGTCCTGATTTATCTGGTACTGTAAAGGATTATTTAGGGAAACGTTTAGAGTTTTTTAAAGATGATATTTTCTATTACATGGCAACTTCAGACAAAGACTTGCCAGAAATTAGAGATGCTGTTTTAAATGCGAATATTCAAATCGCTGATGTTAAGAATCAATACTTAACCTATTATTTTGATGATTTTAAAAATGATACACATTATACCCTAGTAACAAGTGCTATTTCAAAATCTTTTGACAAGATTTTCGAATTATATAAACCTCTTCGAGAAAAGGAATTGGAAGAGAAAGTATTGCCTTACGAAGGAACTTTAGATAAATATTTGGTAGATCGTTATGATAGAATTGAAGATTTATTTGGAATTAAAAAACCTATTACTGAAGAAGAGATAGAAAAAGTAGTTAAAGTTGCAGAACAACGTAACGACTTAGAATCATTAGAGAAAATTGGAAAACTAGCCAAAAAGCTTAACCCAAATTCACTATTAGGAACTTATTATTTAGCTCAATACGCTGAAAAAGTTGGAAAGACCAAAAAAGCAAAAAAACTATATGAATCTGCACTGACATTAAATGATGTTAGTCATATTAATAGGGATTTTATTTTTTCAAAAATAGATGAACTTACAGTAGTTGATACAGACAAAGAAGAAGAAGAAGAAGAAGAAGAAGAAGATAATGATGAAGAAAACTAAAAAAAGCACATTATCTACGGACTACTTTTTTGAATCTTTATATAGAAAAACAAAAAGAGTATTACTATCTCATTTGCCATCAAAATTAGTAACACTTAAGGCTTTGGCTATTGTAAGTTGGTTTAAAGACATCAACTAAAATTATCTTAATTTAGCGGTTCTAAAAATAAAACAGATTCCTGATATATATAGGAAGTGAACATGGCTAAAGTAAAAACAACCTTTTTTTGCCAAAATTGTGGCAGTCAGTATGCCAAATGGCAAGGACAGTGCACCTCATGTAAAGAATGGAATACGATTGCAGAAGAAGTGATTCAAAAACCTGAAAAGAGTAATTGGAAAGCGCCTTCTTCATCTTCTAAACGTGTTTCAAAACCTTTAAAAATAAATGAGATTGACACTTCTCAGGAGTCTAGATTAAATATGCAAGATGCAGAATTTAATCGTGTGCTAGGTGGAGGCATGGTCCATGGATCACTAACGTTATTGGGAGGAGAGCCAGGCATTGGTAAAAGTACATTGTTACTTCAGATAGCTTTAAAATTACAATACAAAACGTTATATGTTTCTGGTGAGGAAAGTCAGAAGCAAATAAAAATGCGTGCAGAACGTATTAATCCAAATAGCAATAATTGCTATATTCTTACGGAAACCAAAACACAAAATATCTTTAAACAAATCGCTACACTCCAGCCTGATATAGTAGTTATAGATTCTATTCAGACTTTACATAGTGATTATATAGAATCCTCTGCTGGTAGTATTTCTCAGATTAAAGAATGTACTACTGAGCTTATTAAATTTGCAAAAGAGACTTCTACTCCTGTTTTATTAATTGGTCATATTACTAAAGATGGACATATCGCTGGACCAAAGATTTTAGAGCATATGGTAGATACGGTTTTACAGTTTGAAGGAGATCGAAACCACGTTTTCAGAATTCTTAGAGCGAATAAGAACCGATTTGGTTCTACTAATGAGTTAGGTATATACGAAATGCAGGGTTCTGGTTTACGAGAAGTGTCTAACCCTTCAGAGATTTTAATTTCTGAAAAAGATAGCGAATTATCTGGAAATGCAATTGCTGCAACATTAGAAGGAATGAGACCTCTAATGATAGAGGTACAAGCTCTAGTCAGTACTGCTGTTTATGGCACACCACAACGTTCTGCTACAGGTTTTAATGCAAAACGACTAAATATGTTATTAGCTGTTTTAGAGAAGCGAGCAGGATTCCGTCTAGGAGCAAAAGATGTGTTTTTAAATATCACTGGTGGCATTACTGTTGACGATCCTGCAATAGATTTAGCTGTAGTAGCATCCATTTTATCATCTAATGAAGATGTCTCCTTACCAAGCGATTATTGTTTTGCAGCAGAAGTCGGTTTGTCAGGAGAAATAAGACCAGTGCAACGCGTAGAACAGCGAATTTTAGAAGCTGAAAAATTAGGGTTCTCAACCATTTTTGTTTCTAAATACAATAAAATTTCTTTAAAGAATACAGTGATTAAAGTTCAATTAATTTCTAAGATTGAAGATTTAATCGGGTTTTTGACTTAACCCCTTGATAATAAGTGTTTAGAATGCTTTTTTTGAATTAAAACCGTATAATATTGAGCATTTTGTCGGATTTTTAAAGCGTTACATCTGATAAAATTCACTTTTTTCTTGCGGATTTTCATGCAAATTTGTATTCTTGTAATATATTTTGATAAAATCAACCTAAAGTTTTTATCGTATATAAGACGTACACTCCCCTCAGAGTGAAATCCATTCGGCTAAGATTTTATTGTAGTACATAAATAATTATAGTCCCCAAACTATTATACTTATGTATAAAAATCTACTTACTACTGTATTCTGTTTTTTATTTACTGTTGCATATGCCCAAACGAATAAGCCAAGTATTCAATCTGGTGTTACTTTTCAATGGAGTGATACTCAAACACATCAAAACCAGCCAGCAACAATTGAGAGCGTAACTATAAATGGTAATGTTTACTTTAGTTTTGGTGTTCCTTCTGGGTATGAAATGACACAACTAGGACCAAGTGGTCATAACTCTAATAATATTAGACTCAATGGGGTTAAAATTGAAAATAAGAGTTCTAGTGCTACATGGAATGCTTCTGCATTGGCCGCGTTTCAATCTTTAAACCTTAATAATTATTTTGAGTGTAATGGAAATGGAGATAATATTTGTGACGATTACACAGCCGAAGAAACGACTGATGCTCAAAAAATGACGCTAACTTATTCAGGAGGTATCATTTCTAGCTCTAGTGGTGTTATAGCAGTTACTGAACGTAATGCTAACAACTGTTACCATATAGAATTTTTTGGTTATCCAGAAGATGGTTTAACAGAAGTGTCTTTGGGTGAAACTTTTGTAAATCAAACTAGTACACAATATGGTTTTGGAGGTACAGGTAGCAATAGTAATTTAGGAACACCTGGAGCTGTAAATCCGCCACCTACTGGATCTGATTATTGGTTGAGTGATCGTGTAATTGAGAATAGAGGAACTATTGGCATAGCTCTGTTTTATCTTAACGATATAGCACCAACTGGCTCATTAATAACTAAAGCCACATTAACAGCAGCATCTAATGATAATGGAGATGGAAAACTATTTATTTTAACACTTCCAGATCATGATAATGATGGTCGTAGTGATGTAGATGATTTAGATGATGATAATGATGGTATAAAAGACACAGATGAATCTGGAGGTATAGATCCTTCAGCAGACCATGATGTTGATGGTATACCTAATTATATGGATGCGAATTTTTGTACTTTGAATGCTTCTGGTATTTGCGCAAATTTAGATGCGGATAGTGATGGAGTTCCTAATCATTTCGATTTAGATGCGGACAATGATGGTATTACAGATGTTTTGGAATCTGGTGGAGTAGATATAATTAGAGATGGTCGTGCAGACGGAAAAGTAGGTTTTACTCTAACGACAGATGGAATTCCTTTATCTGCAGGAACAGGTACAAACCCTATAAATACAGATGGAACTGGGAATTATAATTTTTTGGATATAGATTCAGATGATGATGGAATTCCAGATAATATTGAAGCGCAATCCACCATAGGTTATATTGCACCTAGTGGCATTGGAACTGCTATTTTCGATTTTGACGAAGATGGTATTGATGATAATTATCGTTGGAATATTGATCTTCAAGATACAGATAAAGATGAAGTTTATGATTTTATTGATTTAGACTCAGACAATGACGAGATATTAGATATTGAAGAAAATGGTATGGCTAATGCAATCATTTTGGTCTCTGATGGAGATAATGACGGATTAGATTTGCTTTTTGAAGGTAGTAATTCTAGTGACTCTAATGATGTAAATGATGAAATTAATAACCCAAGTGCTTCAATTTTACCAGATACTGATGGTGACTTATTCTCTGGTGGTGATTTAGACTATCGCGATTTATTTAATATTAATCCACCACCTTCATCAACTATAGATTTTGATGGTGTAGATGACCGCTTAACAGGAAAAAGTATTATTAATGGACTAGGGAAAATAACCATGATGGCATGGGTGAAAATTGATGCTAGTAATAATGGTGTAGCTAATGCGACCATCGCAGGAGAAGGCATTTCCTGTAGGCTTTATGTGCAAAACGGTAATAAGCTGTTGTTCGGAATTCGTACAACTTCTGGTACTACTAATGTTGTTAACGGTATCAGCGTAAATTATAATGAATGGCATCACGTTGCAGGAACCTTTTCTAATGTAACAGGAGAACTTACTATCTATGTTGATGGTAAGTTAGAAAGTACGGTATATTTACCAACATTAATTGGTAAGACTTTCCTGGGAACGAGTTCTTGGAATGGTAATTTTGAAGTAGGCAGATTGTCGAGAGACGTAAGCAATAAGCAATATTTTGTTGGTGATATCGATGAGGTTAGAGTTTTCAGTTCGGCATTAAGTTCAGTGCAAATACAGCAAATGGTTTATCAAGAAATTGAAAATGATGGTGGAAATGTAAGAGGAAAGGTAATACCAAAACAAATAGAAGATTCAAAAACGTTTCTAAAAGTATCATGGGGGGATTTATTGGCATATTATCCCATGACAAACATAAAGAATAATAACACATTTGATTATTCAGGAAATAATAATGATCTGAGATTAGTAAATATAACAACCGTCCTAGAGCAAACATCGCCAATGCCTTATCAGACAAATATAGATGGTGATTGGAGTTCTCAAGGAACTTGGTTGCATGGAGATGTATGGGATATTGAAGATGTATCAAGCAATAAAGAATGGAGTATTATTGATATTAAGAATAATGTGACTTCTTCTAATTCACATACCAATTTAGGGTTATTGATAGAGTCTAATAAAAAATTGACCATTAATGGGGATAATAAAATAGATAATACTTGGTACTTAGAGCTTAACGGAACGTTAGATCTTAAAAACGATTCTCAATTAATTCAAGGGATTAATAGTGATTTAGTGACTTCAGCAACTGGAAAAATATTAAGATGCCAAGAAGGAAACTCAAGTGTGTATTGGTATAACTATTGGGCATCACCAGTAGGGAGCTTAGGAGCAACATCTCTAATGGATAACAATACAACAACTAATAACACCAATAATTCGGTATATAATTTAGGCATGCTTAAAAAACCTAGTGGTAGTAATTTTCAGTTTACTGGAGCTTATGATGAGGTAGGCAAAATAAGTACCTATTGGCTGTATACTTATATAAATGGTGTTACTTATTATGATTACGCACTTCTTAATCCAAACACATCATTACAACCAGGAGTAGGTTATACTCAAAAAGGAACTGGAAATACTGGTTCAGAACAACAATATCTTTTTGATGGTAAACCAAACAACGGGACTATATTGATTAATGTTACTGACACTGGAGGTAACGGCTCTGTGCCTGCAGTATCTAAGACCGATTATTTATTAGGAAACCCATATGCATCAGCTATAGATTTACATCAATTTATTAATGATAATGCGGGTGTAATAGATGGCACAATTCAATTATGGCAACAGTGGAGTGGAGCATCACATAATTTAGATGAGTACGATGGAGGTTATGCCCAAGTTAATAAGACAGGATCCACAAGAGCCTATCAATTTGTGGGCATAGAAGGAGATGTAAACAGCAATCAAGACGGCACCAAAACACCATCAAGGTACTTGCCAGTTGGTCAAGGTTTTATGACGGAAATTGTAAATAGTGGAAATATTGTTTTTAAGAACAGTCAACGTATATTTATTAAAGAAGCAGATGCAGATGGTTCTTACGCTAACGGTTCGGTTTTTTTTAGAAATGGTTCGAGTTCGCAAAACGAAAAACCAATGGGAGATTCAACTTCAGAAGAAGGCTTAATGCAAAAACTACGTATAGAATTTAATTCAGTTGATGGACCATTGACTCGAAGAGAATTATTACTTGGTTTTAGTGAAGACACATCAGATGATTACGATTATGGTTATGATGCTAAAAATGTAGAGGAGTATAATGATGACTTAAATTTAGTTTTAGAGAATGAATTAATGACCATTCAGGCTTATAGTGAAATTGCAGAAGATAAAGTGGTTCCTTTAGTATTAAAAGCTTCTGGAAACTATAACTATACTATAGCACTTACAGAAATAGAAAACATAACAGAAGACCAAGACATATACCTGTTAGATAACCTAACAAGTAATTATTATGACTTAAGAAGCGAACAACCTTATGAATTTTCATCAGAAGCTGGTGAGTTTATCAACAGATTTGAGATTGTTTTTCAAGAATTGTCCGAGTCATTATCCATAATAGATCAAACCATAAAGAACCTCAATCTTTACTATGCTTTTAAGAGAAATAAAATAGTAGTTTTAAATCCAAAAAATAAGAAGATTAAGAGTATAGAAGTGTATAATGTCTTAGGGCAATCAGTTTACAAAATTAATAGAATTTACGAAGGTACATATAATGAATTTGAAGTGCGCGATTTAAGCGAAGGTACTTATATTATAAGATTAGTGACTGAGGAAAATGGTGTCTTAACTAAAAAAATCTTGGTTAAATAAACATAAAATATAAACATTTGATAATTGAGAAAGGTTGTCTCATTGTATGATGTGATGGCCTTTTATTTTTACTTTAAATTATAACCATTTTAAATAAGTCATAATATCCCTTTTATTAAGGAATTCATGGATATTATTAGGAATAATAAAAAAAATTTAAGAATTTCAAAACTTATTATAAATTCTTACTTCATGGACAACCCTAACTTTGATTTTTTAAAATCAAGATTCCATGTTTCTAAGGAAACTTTTTTAATCTTAAAAAGCTTAGCCACAAAACGAAAGTTGACAGCTGGTGAAGAGATGGTTAAACAAGGCGGAAAAAGTAGCAAAATAGCCTTTTTAACTTCTGGATTAATGCGAGCTTTCAGCACCTTAGAATCAGGAAAACAAATCACAAAAAATATATTTACACCAATCAGTTTTGTTGGTGCATTTTCATCGTTAATTAAAGACGAACCATCCCTTCTATGTTACGAAGCTCTTGTAGATTCTGAAGTTTTTGAAGTTAATTTTAATGAATTCATCAAAATATCTAAAACTAATATCGATATAAGCAATCTATATAATAGAATTCTAGAATATGTTTTTATAATGTACGAAAGAAAACAATTGGAAACTATGGCTTTAAATGGAACTGAAAGATATTTGTCTTTAAAAAAACAGATTCCTAATATTGATAATTTAATACCACAATATCAAATAGCATCATATTTAAATATTTCTCCTGTCCAATTAAGTAGAATAAGAAAAGAACTGTAACGATATTAACATATGTTAATTCATACTAGTTTAATTCGAATTAAATTTGCCTAATATCAATTTATTTACAAATTAATATTAGTTAATAGCAATAACCCTAACAAAAAAAAGCAAACGATCGCCGTTTGCTTTTTTTTTTAGTATAAATCCCATCCTTTGGGCAGAAATTCTTAATTTTGCGCTCTTATAATACAAGACTACAATGAGCCAAAAGTTCCCTGAATATAAAGGACTTAACTTATCAAAAGTTGCTGACGAGATTGGTAGCTATTGGGAAGTAAATAATATCTTCGATAAAAGTGTAAGCACTAGAGAAGGAAAACCTCCTTACGTATTTTTTGAAGGACCTCCTTCAGCTAACGGTTTACCTGGTGTACATCATGTTTTAGCTCGTGCTATTAAAGATATTTTTCCACGTTATAAAACCATGAAAGGTTTTCAAGTAAAACGAAAAGCAGGTTGGGACACACACGGTTTACCAATAGAACTTGGTGTAGAAAAGGAACTAGGTATAACCAAAGAAGATATTGGTAAAACTATTTCTGTAGAAGATTATAATGCCGCTTGCCGAAAAGCAGTAATGCGTTACACAGATGTTTGGAATGACCTTACTCAAAAAATGGGATATTGGGTAGATATGGACGATCCATACATCACCTACGAGCCAAAATACATGGAAACTGTTTGGTGGCTCTTAAAAGAAATCTATACTAAGAAATTAATGTATAAAGGCTATACAATACAGCCTTATTCACCAAAAGCAGGTACTGGTTTGAGTTCGCATGAGGTTAATCAGCCAGGCGCATACAAAGATGTAACAGATACAACTATTGTTGCTCAGTTTAAAGCTATAGAAAGCACATTGCCAGATTTCTTACAAAACGAAGGCGATATTCATTTTACGGCATGGACTACAACACCTTGGACATTACCAAGTAATACAGCATTAACCGTTGGGCCAAAAATTGATTATGTTTTAGTTGAGACGTATAATCAATACACATTCAAACCTATGAATGTAATTTTGGCAAAAGCATTAGTCAATAAGCAATTTGATGGGAAGTTTAAACGCGTTGAAGAAAAAGTAGCACTTTTAGAATATCAAGATGGTGACAAAAAGATACCATACTTTGTTGTAAAAGAGTTTTTAGGAAAAGATCTTGTTGGTATTAAATACGAACAATTATTACCTTATGCTTTACCAAACGACAATCCTCAAGATGCTTTTAGAATTATAGCAGGAGATTTTGTAACTACAGAAGATGGTACAGGAATAGTGCATACAGCACCAACCTTTGGAGCTGATGATGCCTTGGTCGCAAAACAAGCAACACCAGAGGTACCACCTTTATTGGTGAAAGACGATAATGATAACTTAGTACCACTTGTAGATTTACAAGGTCGTTTTAGACCAGAAATGAAAGAGTTTGGTGGTAAGTATGTTAAGAATGAATATTATAATGATGGTGAAGCGCCAGAACGATCAATAGATGTAGAGTTAGCCATTAAGTTAAAAGAAGAGAATAAAGCCTTTAAGGTAGAAAAATATAAACACAACTATCCTCATTGTTGGCGTACGGATAAACCAATTTTATACTACCCATTAGATTCTTGGTTTATTAAAGTAACAGACATTAAAGGTCGTATGCACGAGTTGAATACAACCATTAATTGGAAACCAAAATCAACTGGAGAAGGACGTTTTGGAAACTGGTTAGCTAATGCAAACGATTGGAATTTGTCACGTTCTCGTTATTGGGGAATTCCATTACCAATTTGGAGAACCGAAGATGGTAAAGAAGAAATCTGTATTGGTTCAGTAGAAGAGCTTAAAGACGAAATGCAAAAAGCAGTTTCAGCAGGTATTTTAGCTAAAGATATTTTTGAAGATTTTGAAGTCGGAAACAATTCCGAAGAAAACTACGCAAAGTTAGATTTACATAAAAACATAGTTGATGAGATCGTATTAGTCTCAGCAAGCGGACAACCAATGAAGCGCGAAAGCGATTTAATAGATGTTTGGTTCGATTCTGGTTCTATGCCTTATGCACAATGGCATTACCCTTTTGAAAACAAAAACCTAATTGATAATAATGAAGCTTTTCCAGCAGATTTTATCGCAGAAGGAGTAGACCAAACACGTGGATGGTTCTATACGCTTCATGCTATTGGCACAATGGTTTTTGATTCTATAGCTTATAAAAATGTTGTCTCAAACGGACTCGTTTTAGATAAGAAAGGTCAAAAGATGTCTAAGCGTTTAGGAAATGCTGTAGATCCTTTTGAAACTCTATCTAAATATGGAGCTGATGCTACACGTTGGTACATGATTAGTAATGCAAACCCTTGGGATAACTTAAAGTTTGATAGCGACGGTATTGCAGAAGTGAGTCGTAAATTCTTCGGTACACTGTATAATACGTATTCATTCTTCACGCTTTATACAAACATTGATGGTTTTAATTATAGCGAAGCAGATATTGCATTAGAAGAACGACCAGAAATAGACCGTTGGATTTTATCAGAATTAAACACTTTAATTCAGAAGGTAGATAAGTTTTATGCTGAATATGAGCCGACAAAAGCTGCGAGAGCAATTTCAGACTTTACGCAAGATTATTTAAGTAATTGGTTTGTGCGTTTAAGCAGAAGACGTTTCTGGAAAGGGGATTACCAAATAGATAAAATTTCGGCTTACCAAACACTTTATACATGTATGGAAACGATTGCTAAGCTTGGAGCACCAATTGCGCCTTTCTTTATGGATCGTTTATATTTAGACTTAAATGCAGTCTCTAAAAAAGAGAATTTTGAGAGTGTACATTTAGCAGAATTTCCAAAAGTAGATGTTAATTCAATTGATAAAGTTTTAGAACGAAAAATGGAGAATGCACAGACAATATCTTCATTAGTATTATCGTTGAGAGCTAAGGAGAAGATTAAAGTACGTCAGCCACTTCAAAAAATAATGATTCCTGTTGATAGCCAACAACAGAAAGAGGAAATAGAAGCAGTTTCAGATTTAATTAAACATGAAGTTAATATAAAAGAGATTGAACTTTTAGAAGATGCTTCAGATATATTGGTAAAACAAATTAAGCCAAATTTTAAGATCTTAGGACCTAAGTTTGGAAAGGATATGAAGTTGATTTCCAGTGCTATAAATGCCTTTAATGCTGATGATATTAAAAAAATTGAGCAAAATGGCAGTGTTGATGTTGAAATTAACGGAAAAAATATTACTTTGGGATTAGATGATGTAGAGATTACATCTCAAGATATTGAAGGGTGGCTTGTAGCTAACGAAGGTGCATTAACAGTAGCTTTAGATGTAACAATAAGTGAAGAATTACGGAAAGAAGGCGTTGCACGAGAACTCGTAAACCGTATTCAAAATTTACGTAAGGATTCAGGATTTGAGGTTACTGACAGAATTGACGTACAAATTCAAAATGATGCTCAAGTTGCAGCAGCAATTGTTTCAAATGAGGAATATATTAAATCAGAAACATTAACTGAAGATTTAAAAATTATAGATAACCTAAACAATGGTATAGAAATTGCTTTTGACGAAATCAATACCAAATTGTTTATAAAAAAACATTAAAAATATGGCAGCAGATACAAATAATAGATTTTCTGATAAAGATTTAGAAGAATTTAAGGTTTTAATTAATGAGAAAATTGAAAAAGCACAGCACGATTTAGAGCTTATTAAAAGTGCATATATGAACGATCATAATAATGGTACTGAAGATACATCTCCAACTTTTAAGGCATTTGATGAAGGTAGTGCTGTTATGAGTAAAGAGTCTAATTCTGCATTAGCAATTCGTCAAGAAAAGTTTATTAGAGATTTGAAAAATGCAGTTATCAGAATTGAAAATAAAACTTATGGTGTTTGCCGTGTAACAGGAAAATTAATCAATAAAGAGCGTTTAAAATTAGTGCCTCATGCAACACTTAGTATTGAAGCTAAGAATATGCAGAAATAAGTCGTTTTTTGAACAAAAAAATCAAAATCATAAAGCCTTGGATTATTAATTTCAAGGCTTTTTATTTAGATTAATTTCAGTCTTTTAAGCCAAAATATGTCTTTAAAAAAAGCCTCATTTATTATCATTCTTATTTTACTGATAGATCAAATTAGTAAAATATATATTAAAACCCATTTTCAACTAAATGAAGATGTGACGGTTTTCTCTTGGTTTAAAATAGCCTTTGTAGAAAATGATGGTATGGCTTGGGGAACAAAATTGAGTGATCTTTTTACCTTTATCTCAGACAAATCAGCTAAACTAATTTTAACTTTATTTAGAATTGCTGCTGTTACTGGTATTGCATTTTGGCTAGTAGATGTGACTAAAAAGAAGCGATCTAAAATCCTAATTTTTGCTATCGCTATTATTTTTGCTGGTGCTTTAGGAAATATTATTGACTCTGTGTTTTATGGTGTCCTTTTTAGTGATAGTGATATGCAAGTCGCAACATTTTTGCCAGAAGCTGGTGGTTATGCAGATGTATTTCATGGTAAGGTTGTAGATATGCTTCATTTTCCTTTATGGAATGGTATTTTACCAGAGTGGTTACCAGTAATTGGAGGAAGACTCTTTTCATTTTTCGATCCAGTTTTTAATGTGGCTGATGTTGCAATTAGTACTGGCATTGGGATTTTAATTGTGTTTAATAAGAAGGCGTTTAAAGAAACTTCTGAAATTGATATGTCTCATTCGGAGTCACACAATAATCCAACTTAACATCATTCTCTGAAGCTTCAAAAACTTCATCTTCAGCTTCAAAAAAAGACAAGCCAATTTTTATAGTTTCAGGTTTGCAATCAGCTAAAAATCGATCGTAAAAGCCTTTTCCGTAGCCAATTCTATTTCCAGATTTATCACAAGTCAATAAAGGAACAAAAACTACGTCTAATTTAGAGGACTGAATTTCTATACCATCAACAGGTTCAGGAATATTGTAGTCGTTTTTTTTGATTCTTGTGTTATCCGTAAGCAGATAATGTGTCATAGTATAATCTTCAAAATTACTTTTTGAAATGACAATGTTTTTATCCTTTCCAGATAGAATGTTTAATATATAGTCTGTATTGATTTCCTTTTGTTCTTCAATAGTTAAAAAGATATGATAAAAGGATTTATCCCAAGCCTCTAATTTTAATAATTGGTTCGCAATGGCTAAACTATAATCATCAATTTCAGACTCAGAAAGCAATTGTCTTAAAGCTTTATATTTTTTTCGAAGTTCAAATTTTTTCACGATTCTAGTTTTGTGGAAATATGAAAAATGGCATCACCTTGATAGATAATTGGTGATTCATTTACATTAAAAATATAACCATCATTTGGAGCTTTTACAAAATGGTTAAAGCTACCATAAGGATCCGTAATGTGTCCTAAAACATCTCCTTTTTGTACTATAGAATTCACCGAAACATCAGCTTTAAACATACCAGAATGGTTAGCACGTATCCACTTACTATCAGCAATTTTTATATCTTTTCTTTTAGGTTTTGAAACCTTAAACTTGCTATTTAACATTTCTAAATGATTCAATACACGTTTGGTGCCATTTACACCAGTGTTTGTAATTGTACTATCTATATTGAACGACTTTCCACCTTCAAATAAAAGCATTGGTATACCATGTTTGTAGCAAGAATTTCTAAATGATTTATTAAGGTTTTTTGAATAATATATAAAAGGTGCTCCAAACACTTGAGCTAACTCATCTAGAACAATTTCGTTTTTTACAATACGTATTTGAGCCGCATTAAATCGATCTGCTCCACCTGTATGAAAGTCTAAAATTAAATCTGCATGAGGGACAATTTCTGTCATTAACTTATGTGCTACTCTGCTAGCTAAAGAACCGCCTTTTCCACCAGGAAAAACACGGTTTAAATCTCTGCCATCTGGAAACAATCTATCCATATGTATAAAACCAAATACATTAATCACAGGAATACAAATAATGGTTCCTTTTTTAGGTTTATTAATGCCCTTAGCTATAATCTGACGCACAATTTCTACTCCATTGATTTCATCTCCATGAATACCAGCCGTAATCAATACTGTTGGGCCAGGTTTTTTAGAACGCTCAATAATCACAGGAACATCGATAGTGTTTTGTGTATGTAATTTGGCAACATTAAAACTCACTTTTGCACTTTCACCAAGTGCTACTTTCTCACCTAGTATATGTAATACCTCCTTTTCACTCATATTTATTTCCTGTGAAAACAGGAATCTATTTATTCTTAATTCTATCTATTTTTTACTACGTTCTATAAAAGTAATAATGGCTCTTGCTATATTTTTCTGTGTGGCACCTTCTATACCTTCTAGTCCAGGTGTAGAGTTTACCTCCATAATCAAAGGTCCTCTTGCGGATTGTAGCATGTCCACTCCACAAACCGGGAGCTTTAAAGCGCGAGCGGCTTTTATGGCTAACTTTAACTCGTCTTCAGTGAGTTTAATTAAATAGGCACTTCCTCCTCTATGTATGTTAGAACGAAACTCACCATCTTTTCCTTGACGCTTCATGGCGCCAATAACTTGTCCATCTACTATTAATGCTCTAAGATCTGCACCTTTAGCTTCTTCAATATATTCTTGTACCAGTGCTCTGGCTTGTAATCCATTAAAAGCTTCAAGCACGGATTCGGCAGCATTTTTAGATTCAGCTAAAACCACTCCCAAGCCTTGAGTTCCTTCAAGTAGTTTTATAATTACAGGAGGACCACCAACATGTGCTAGAACTTCTTCAACATCACGAGAATAATTTGTAAAAACTGTTTTTGGCATTCCAATTCCGGCTTTAGACAAGCGTTGAAAACTTCTCAGTTTATCTCTACTACGAATAATTGCATCAGAAGTTACTGTTGTAAAAACATTCATCATTTCAAATTGTCTTACAACAGCACAACCAAAAAAAGTAACCGAAGCTCCAATTCTTGGAATAATGGCATCTACATAATCTAAATAACGATCCTTATAATAAATGGTTGGTTTTTCTTGTTCAATGATAATATCGCATTTAAGCGGATCAATGACTTCAATATCATGACCTCTATTTTCACCTTCTTCAATAAGGCGTCTTGTAGAATACAAGTGTTCATTTCTAGATAGGATGACGATATTCATAGTAAATACTTAAAGTGCTAAAGTTAATAAGTATTTAAGGCAACTCAAATTTTTAAGCTGGTTTATTGAAGTGGTGCTTGTTGTGTTAACTTTAAGTAGATGTGAGTTCTAACTTGTAACTTTTATTTACCTTTGGTTTAATGCCAGAAACTACCTTAGAAATACAAATAAAAACCCTGCCACATCAACCAGGTGTTTACCAATATTTTGACATTGACGAAAAGCTTATTTATGTTGGTAAGGCTAAGGATATTAAAAAACGCGTTAGTAGTTACTTTACTAAACATCACGATTATGGAAAAACGCGTGTTTTAGTTAAGAATATAGTCTCTGTAAAACATATTGTGGTTGAGACAGAAAATGATGCCTTATTACTAGAAAACAACCTTATAAAGAAATATCAGCCTAAGTATAATGTATTGCTTAAAGATGATAAATCGTATCCTTGGATTTGTATAAAAAAAGAACGTTTCCCTAGAGTGTTTCCAACACGAAGGGTGATTAAAGATGGTTCTGAATATTTTGGACCATACACAAGCATGAAAACCGTAAAAACCCTGTTAGGTTTAATAAAAGGACTATATCAATTACGAACCTGTAATTATGATTTATCTGAAGCTAAAATCAAAGCAGGAAAGTATAAAGTCTGTTTAGAGTATCACTTAGGAAATTGCAAAGGAGCATGCGAAGGCTACGAAACAGAGGAAGAATACCATTCTAATATCACTACAATACGGGAAATTTTAAAAGGAAATTTTAAAGATTCATTACAACAGTTTAGAATACAAATGAAGCAGCATGCGGAGAATATGCAGTTTGAAGATGCTCAGAAAATAAAAGAGAAACTTGAAGTTTTAGAAAATTACCAAGCAAAGTCAACTATTGTAAATCCTAAGATTAGTAATGTAGATGTGTTTTCAATTATTAGTGATGAAACCTATGCTTATGTTAATTTTTTACAATTGAGTTATGGTTCTATTATCAGGTCTCACACACTAGAATTAAAAAAGAAGTTACAAGAATCAGATACAGAATTATTAGAATTAGCAATTACCGAAATCAGACAACGTTTTAATTCTAATTCAAAAGAAATTTACGTGCCTTTTAAAGTTAATTTGGGTGAAGAGATTAAAGTAACTGTTCCTAAACTTGGTGATAAGAAAAACATCCTAGATTTATCGATTCGTAATACGAAGTATTTCAGAATGGATAAGTTTAAACAGGTAAAACTTGTTGATCCAGATAGACATGCCAATAGAATTATGGCACAGATGAAAGCCGATTTACAATTGCCTGAAGAGCCTAGACATATTGAATGTTTCGATAATTCTAATATTCAGGGTACAAACCCTGTAGCTGCTTGTGTTGTTTTTAAAAATGGTAAGCCTAGTAAAAAAGAGTATCGTAATTTTAATATAAAAACAGTTGAAGGTCCAGACGATTTTGCGTCAATGGAAGAAGTAGTATACAGACGTTATAAACGTTTGGTTGAAGAAGAGCAACCTTTACCACAGCTCATTATCATTGATGGAGGAAAAGGACAATTGTCTTCGGCATTAAAAAGTTTAGATATCTTAGAATTAAGAGGAAAAATCGCTATTATTGGTATTGCTAAACGTTTAGAGGAATTGTTTTATCCAGATGATCCAATCCCACTATATTTAGATAAGAAAAGTGAAACTTTAAAAATTATTCAGCAATTAAGAAACGAAGCGCATCGTTTTGGGATAGAGCATCATAGAAACAGGCGAAGTAAAGGTGCATTAACCACGGAACTAGAAAATATATCTGGAGTAGGAGAGCAAACTATTGTTGATTTAATGAAGAGTTTTAAGACGGTAAAACGAATTGCAAATGCAAAGCTAGATGAGCTCGAAGCTGTTGTTGGAGTTTCTAGAGCTAATAAAATTTATAATTATTATCATAAAGAATAAGTTGAAATTGTCCCAAACATATAAGTCCAAGTATTCATGTCTTATTTTAATTCTGGTATTTTTTACTATGAGTTGCAATTTTCTGCAAGCTCAAGAAATAAAAGAACCAAAAGTTGGATTAGTGCTCAGTGGTGGTGGAGCAAAGGGATTTGCACATATAGGTGCTTTAAAAGTAATAGATAGCCTAGGCATTAAAATCGATTATATTTCTGGTACAAGTATGGGAGCAATAATTGGCTCACTTTACGCTACAGGTTATTCAGGGAAACAGCTAGAGGCGATGTTCAATACTCAAGATTTTGATGAGTTGATAAATGACGAATTTCCTCGAGATACGAAATCATTTTATGAACGGGATAATTCTGAAAAACATGCTGTGAGTCTACCTTTCGATAAGTTTAAAATCAGCCTACCTTCTGCTTTATCTCGTGGGCAAAATGTCTATAACTTATTATATCATTTAATGTTACCTGTTAACCATATTAGAGATTTTAAAAAATTACCTATTCCCTTTTTCTGTATTGCAACAGATATTGAAACAGGTGAATCTTTAATTATGGAAAAAGGGAGGCTAGCTGAAGTAGTTACAGCAAGCGGTGCTTTGCCTTCTTTGTTTCAGCCAGTAACAATCGATGATAGAATATTAATAGATGGAGGAGTTACTAATAATTTTCCTGTTGAAGAGTTGAGAGCAAAAGGCATGGATATTATTATCGGAGTAGATGTCCAAGATGCCTTAAAAGATAGAGAATCTTTAAAATCGGCACCAGATATTTTAATGCAGATTAATAATTTTCGTACTATTAATGCGATGAAAAACAAGGCTCCACTTACAGATATCTATATAAAACCAGATATCACTAATTTTTCTGTCATTTCTTTCAGTGAAGGAAAAGATATTATTGCCAATGGAGAGGCTGCTGCAAGGGTTAACATTTCAGAATTATTAAAAGTAAAAAACCAACAAAACATTGTAGTTAATAGACCAATAATTAAACCTCTCGATAGCATAAAAATTAGATCTATTGGAATTGAAGGGAATGAGAGATATACTAGATCTTATCTTTTAGGAAAACTAAAACTCAGAGGAAATGAAATGATGAGTTATAGAGAATTTAGAAAAAGAATTAATAATCTTATTGCGACTAATAACTTTGACACCTTTAGGTATCAATTAGAACCTATTGGTAATGATGATGAATATAACTTAAGAGGTAAAGTAAAAGAATCTGAAACCACAACTTTTTTAAAGTTAGGTGTACACTATGATGATTTATATAAAAGTGCAGCTTTAGTAAACCTTACCAAAAAGCGATTACTTTTTAATAATGACATTGCGTCGTTAGATATTGTTCTTGGTGATAATTCCAGATATAATTTTGATTATTTTATAGATAAAGGTTTTTATATCAGTATAGGAATTAAATCGCGTTTTAATCAATTTCATAAGAATGTAAATCCTTTACTTGCCTTAGAGGAAGGTTCTTCTTTATTGTCTGGATTAAATAAGATTGATGCAGAACTTTCAGATTTCACCAATCAGGTTTATTTACAAACTATTTTTAGAAAGGATTTTGCATTTAGGGTTGGAGCTGAGTATAAACGCTTAAAGATTACGTCTGAGACCATAATAGAAGATAACCAAGGAGATGAAATTATTTTCGAAAACACTGGGTACTTTGGTGTATTTGGTAATTTAAAATTCGATAGTTATAGCGATCGCTATTTTCCAAAAAAAGGTTTTTATTTTAATGGTGATTTCCATTGGTATTTAAATGCTTCAAATTTTAATAAAGACTTTGAGAAATTTGCGATAGCCAAAGCAGATATTGGTTATGCTTTTAGTTTTAGTGATAAAGTCGCTCTAAAAACAGAAACAAATGGTGGTTTTAAAATAGAAGATAATTCTACAACAGCTCTTGGCTTTGCATTAGGTGGTTATGGTAATAACTTTATAAATAATTTCACGTCATTTTATGGATATGACTATATTGAGCTTTCAGGAGATAGTTTTGTAAAAGCCGCATTCACTTTAGATTACGAAATTTTTAAAAAGCATCATTTGATATTGGCTGCGAATTATGCGAATATTGAAGATGGAATTTTCGAATCTGGGGAATGGCTTACATCACCAGATTTTAGTGGTTATGTATTGGGTTATTCGTTAGAAACATTTCTTGGACCTTTAGAAGGAAAATACACCTACTCACCAGATACAGGGAATGGATATTGGTTTTTTAATCTTGGATTTTGGTTTTAAACGAAACGAATGTTTTGTCATGCTGAATTTATTTCAGCATCTCACTTTAAACTTTCTGTCACATCGAGCGCAGTCGAGATGCCATAATTTACAACTTATAACTAACTTTAAACATCACAATTCGAGGTAGAATAAAAGTCTTACTATCACTAATCACAAATGCATTAAAAGAATTTCGTTGCTTAAATTTCACATCAAACAAATTGGTAGCATTAACTTCAAATCCCCAAGGACTATCTTCTTTCTGGTAAAATAATGAAGCATTTGCAGTATCAAACGTGTTAGTGGTATTTTGGCTTTTGTTATTATAGTTATCAAAGGTATAATCTGCTTTGAATATAAAATCGTTTAGAAAATCGTATTCTAAGATGACTTCTAATTTATCGTTTTCAAATTTTGAAATACTGCTTTGGGCTTTATAATTACTAAAATCGTTGGTGTAGTTGAGCTCTATATTTGGATGGTTTTTAAAAGAAGTTTCAACACCAATAGTTGAAGAAATTGATTTTGAAACATTAAGATTGGTTTCATTATTTAAAATTTGATAAAAATCACTATAATTAAAACGACTGCTGAGGTTATAACGTATTTTGTTTATTTTTTTAGAAATACGTCCACTTACAGACCAATTATGTTCTGGTTGGTCAAACATAATGGGCGTATTAAAAGACTCTATGCCATTAAGTTCTGATACGGTTTTAATAGTTTTAACACGTTTATTAAAACTGGTGTTAACATTAAAGTTAAGACCTTTAAACAAGCTAAATTTATGATAACTCAGCGTAGCTGTGTGATACAACTGATTTTCTAACTGAGCGTTACCTCTATAAACACTATTAAAATTAGACAATACAAAGTTATTAGCCAATTGATTAATGCTAGAAAAACGAGCGTTAAGACGATATTTAATATTAAGTTTTTCACTATTATTAAATTCTACTTTAGTTGTAAATTGAGGTAATGCTATGTTTTTAGAATGAGTTTCTGCAACATCAAACTGCTGAGTTCTCCATAGATAACCATGATAAAACACACCTGGTTTAAAAGTTGCATTACCAATTTGAAACTTGTATTCTAAACCCAAATAGGTATCTACAAACTGATACCCAAAATCATTACCAAAACCAGCAGAGCTAAAATTATTGATGCTTCCGTCATTAAGCACTTGCACATCTTCATTTAAGAAATCATTAAAAGACGTATTAATACCAACACTTATATAAAGGTGATTAAAATTATTAAGCACCCAATAATCTTTAACTATGGCATTAAAATTATGCGATTTAGATGTTTTAGTTTGAAGGATATTATACACATCGTCATCTACCAAAGGAATTAAACCTTGTAATATTTGCTGATTAGTTAGCCACTCTGTAATTGGTTTATCATTCTGAAAATTATAAGTGGCTTCTAAGGTTGCCGTATGCGCTTTTGATAGTTTACGACTGTAAGATATATTCTGTTTTAAATTAAATGCGGTAACGTCTGTGAGTGTTGTAATGCTATTAGTCTGGTTTGGGCTAATTGTATTTAAAAATCCACGACTATCATTATTAGTTACTTTTACAAAGGCATTATAGGCAAAATCTTCTTCATAACTCGGATCGTAATCTATAGTAACTTTACCAATAGTAAAAAAGTTGTTGAGATTATTGATAACCGTTCTATCTTCAGTAAAAGGTTCTGTAATATTTTGGTAAGCATTTAAGGTATTGCTTGCTGTTTCTGTTTTAGAGTTAGAGGTAATGAGATAACCACTTATATCAGTGCTATTAGAAACCGATTGCCTAATATTTAAAGCACTAAATTGATTAACATTAGCTATAAAATCTTGGTTATTGAGATAACGTGCAAAATCACTATTAAACAAACTAAAATAACTACCAGCATCGTTTAGTAGTTTACCAAAGCCACCCTCAAATTCTAAGTAATCATTAAAACTAAAACTCTTTATGCCGTGGTTGTTAAGATCTCCAATAAAGTTAAGATTGGTTTTTGGGCTAAAATAAAAAATATTGGGATGTAATAAGAAACGTTTTTTAATACCTGCACCAACCTCTATATCACCAAATACAAACTTCTTTTTATCTTCTTTTAGCAGAATATTCATTGCCATATCATCAGAGTCTTGTAAACCTTTTAGCATGGCAACCTCATTGTAATTATCTAAAATCTCAACTTTCTCAACTGCATCTGCAGGTATGTTGTTTACGGCAAGTTTACTGTTGCCCGTAAAAAAGGTTTTGTTCTCCACTAAAACTTTGGTCACTTTTTTACCTTGTACAGTAACATTACCTGCTCTATCCACTTCTACGCCTGGCAATTTTTTAAGGGCATCTCGTAGTTTGCGTTCTTCACCAGTTACAAACTTTGTAACATCGTAAGTTATAGTGTCTTTTTTTACATTAATTGATGGAGTATATTTTATGGTAACTTCATCTAATTGGTTTGGGTTTTCTTTGAGGACAAAGTTTTTAGTAATGTCTTGGTCTATGGTAATAATAGTTATGGTTTGTGGTTTGTAGCCTAGATAACTTACCGTGAGTTCGTAAGTTTGGTTTTTTAAAAGACCCAGTTTATAACTTCCGTCTTTTTCTGTAATGGCGAATTTTACCTCTTGGTTATCGCTTTCTGGTATTGCCAAAATATTGGCATAGGGCAAATGCTTTTTTAGGCTGTCGGTGACTTTGCCACTATAAATTATGCTTTGGCTAAAAGAAAAGACATTAAATAATAAAACCATTATAAAGAGTAGTAGTTTGTCTGTAATATTCAATATCTAATTCCCTCTATTATTAATAGCTTCTTTTATAAGTTTGTCAAAATCACTTTGAGAAATTTTATTATTTCCTTTAGGTTTTTCAATACTTATTTCTTTGGTCTTAAAGATTTTAATACTATCAGCAAAATATATAATATTATCCAAATGTAATTCAAGTATTAATCCAGGTAATCCATTATATCCTAAAGGACCAAATGGCATACTTAACTCTGGACAATACCAAGCCTCCACATTTATTTCAAATTTTTCGCCTTTAAAATTTTCTTTAGTAATGGATTTTGTGGCTTTATAGCAAATATAATTATCAATTTTCTTTTTTTCTTTAGTGATATTCCAATTATTTTCAAAATCACACTCAATAATAAAAAAAGTTCCTAAAGCAGATACTTTCTTTACAATGATGTTTTCGCTACTATTAGCATAATATTCATTATCACATTCCAAAGCAATTTTCGCTAACATAT
>NZ_JADGDZ010000024.1 GCF_016744625.1 Winogradskyella sp. | reverse complement strand
GTAGAAAAGATCATTGGTACATCATCATAACCGTATACGATAAACAGATAAAAAATTGCCAGATTGAGAATCATCCTATGAAATCAAAAGTACTTGAATACTTAAAAGACATAAAGCAAGAATACTTAGCTACTCACAATTATGAAGAGTTATTATTTACAAAAAAAATCCTGATATTTTCACATCAGGATTTTTCTTCAAATTAATTTAGAAGTGCTTCAAACTTCAATTTATTATAATTTATAACACTTAAAGCCTTTGAGTAATTCAAAAGGAAACGTATTGTTTCATCTTTTGGGTTTAGGTTATCATTTTTTGGGGAAGCGTCAGAGTAAATTTTTTCCATTTTAATAATTTAGGAGTTATTACATGGATAAAACGTAACATAAAACACTTTATTGCATCAGTTCGTTAAAACGATGTTATTTTGTTCAATCACCTTACGCATATTAATGAGTGCATATCGCATTCTACCTAAGGCAGTATTGATACTAACACCTGTACGTTCTGAGATTTCTTTAAAACTCATATCTTGGTACATACGCATCAATAAAACTTGCTTTTGATCTTCAGGCAATTCTTCTATAATACGTCTTACATCTGACTCTACTTGATTCTTAATAAGTTTTTTTTCTGCATTTAAACTAGAGTCACTTAGCACCGAAAAAATACTAAACTCGCCTGCATTATCAAACTTAGGCATACGACTATTCTTTCTAAAATGGTCAATAACCAGATTATGTGCAATTCGCATAACCCAAGGCAAAAATTTACCCTCTTCGTTATACTTTCCAAGCTTTAAAGTCTTAATCACTTTAATAAAAGTGTCTTGAAATACGTCTTCTGTAACATCTCTATCATAAACTTTAGAATAAATAAAGCTATAGATTCTTTGCTTATGTCTTTTAATTAAAATTGAAAGAGAATTCTCGTCTCCGTTAATGTAGTTGCTAACCAACTCTGCGTCTTGGATAAGTTCTTTTTTCATAATATTACTTTTAGTAGTAAGAAGCGGACTTCTTAACAAGGGGTTAAAATTTTCTAAAGTAATATTATGCTATACGCGGTTGTTTTTTAAATGATTATGGTTACAATATAACAACAATCATTCCACAAAAACAAAATTTCATGCCAAATTTTAACATTTAATCTAATATTTTTACACTTCATCAGGTTAAATAGTTTAGGTATCTTTGCAAAATTATACGTACCAAAAGTCCTATGAATACTACTGTTATAGATGTTAACCCAAAGGAAAATATTATCATAAAAGGTGCAAAACTGCATAATCTTAAAAATATTGATGTTGTTATTCCTAGAAATGAATTAGTAGTTATCACAGGTTTATCTGGTTCTGGAAAGTCTAGTTTAGCCTTCGATACCTTGTATGCAGAAGGTCAAAGACGTTATGTAGAAAGTCTTTCGAGCTATGCACGTCAGTTTTTAGGAAGACTCAATAAACCAAAAGTAGATTATATAAAAGGGATTGCTCCAGCTATTGCTATTGAGCAAAAGGTGAATTCTACTAATCCGCGTTCAACGGTTGGCACAACCACTGAGATTTACGATTATCTAAAATTATTATTTGCAAGAATTGGTAAAACCTACTCTCCTATTTCTGGTGAATTGGTAAAGAAACATTCTACTAAAGATGTTATTGAGTATATTTCAAAATTCGAAGAAAGCACAAAATTACTACTTCTATCACCAATAATATTAGAAGAAGGTAGAACTATCGAAAACAAACTGCAAACTCTTCAACAGCAAGGTTACGCACGTATTAAAATAAAAGACGACGTTTTAAGAATTGATGATGCTTTAAAAACAAAGATTAAATCTGCTAAAAATCTGTTTTTGGTTGTAGATAGAATCGTTTATAAAGACGATGAAGATTTCTTAAACCGTTTGGCAGATGCTATTGAAACTGCATTTTTTGAAGGTGTTGGTACATGTATTATAGAATCACTTTTTGATAACAAACTAACAACTTTCAATAATAAGTTTGAATTAGATGACATGTTGTTTCTAGAACCCAACGCACATTTATTTAGTTTCAATAATCCTTATGGTGCTTGTCCTAAATGTGAAGGTTATGGAGATGTTATTGGTATTGATGATGATTTAGTCATTCCAAATACAGCATTATCTGTTTTTGAAAATGCAATTTTTCCTTGGAGAGGAGAAAGTATGAGTTGGTACAAAGATCAATTGGTAAATAACTCTCATAAATTTGATTTTCCAATTCATAAACCATTTTTCGAATTAAGTGAAAAACATAAAAGCCTAATTTGGAAAGGCAATCAATACTTTGAAGGCTTAGATAGTTTCTTTGCTGAACTAGAATCTAAAGCTTATAAGATTCAGAATCGTGTAATGTTATCTCGTTATCGCGGAAAAACGAAATGTAATGTTTGTAGAGGAAAACGCTTGCGAGAAGAAGCAAATTATGTTAAAATAAATGATGCGACGATAACAGACTTAGTAGATCTACCTTTAGATGAATTGTCTGTATTTTTTAAAGATTTAAAACTTAATGAATACGATGCTAAAATTGCAAAACGATTACTTACAGAAATCAATACAAGACTAGAATTCTTGTCTAATGTTGGTTTGGATTACTTAACGCTTAACAGACGTTCTAACACCTTATCTGGTGGAGAAAGTCAGCGAATTAACTTAGCGACATCTCTTGGAAGTAGCCTTGTTGGTTCTATGTATATCTTGGACGAGCCAAGTATTGGTTTGCATCCAAAAGATACAGAGCGTTTAATAGATGTCTTAAAAGCGTTACGAAATATAGGTAATACAGTCATCGTTGTAGAACATGATGAAGATATTATGAAAGCTGCTGATTCTATTATAGATATTGGGCCAGAAGCAGGTACATTTGGAGGCGAAGTTGTTGCAGTTGGAGATTTCAAAGACATTTTAGCTTCAAATACTTTAACAGCTAAATACCTTAATGGTCAGCTAGAAATAAAAGTTCCTGAAAAACGAAGAACCTCTAAATATCAGATAGATATTGTTGGAGCTCGAGAAAACAACTTAAAAAATATTGATGTTACGTTTCCTTTAGAAATGCTTACGGTTATTACTGGAGTTTCGGGTAGTGGAAAAAGTACTTTGGTAAAGAAAATTCTATTTCCTGCAATTCAGAAAAAACTAACTGGATTTAGTGATAAAGCTGGTCAATTTAGCGAAATGAAGGGCAATCATAGTATTGTTCAGCATGTTGAATTTGTAGATCAGAATCCTATTGGTCGCTCATCTCGTTCTAATCCTGTGACTTATATTAAGGCTTATGATGATATTAGAGCATTATATGCTGGCCAAAAACTAAGCAAGATTAGAAATTACCAAGCCAAGCACTTTAGTTTTAATGTTGATGGTGGACGTTGTGAAACCTGTAAAGGTGAAGGTGAAGTGACTATTGAAATGCAATTTATGGCAGATGTGCATTTAACTTGTGATACATGTGGTGGAAAGCGTTTTAAGAAAGAAGTACTAGAGGTTCATTTTGAAGGTAAATCGATTGATGATATTTTAAATATGACCATCGATGATGCTATAGATTTCTTTACAATCAATAAACAGTCTAAAATTCAGAATAAACTGCAACCTTTACAAGATGTTGGTTTGGGTTATGTAACTTTAGGACAGTCCTCTTCTACCCTTTCTGGTGGTGAAGCGCAGCGTATTAAATTAGCAACATTCTTAGGCAAAGGAAGCAAAAACAATAATGCGCTGTTCATTTTTGATGAGCCTACAACTGGTCTTCATTTTCATGATATTCAAAAATTGCTAAAGTCATTTCAAGCTTTAATTGCAAGAGGACACTCTATAATAGTAATTGAACATAATATTGATTTAATTAAGTGTGCTGATTATATTATCGACTTAGGGCCTGAAGGTGGTAAAAACGGTGGGCAATTAGTTGCTTTTGGTACACCAGAAGAAATTGCGAAGAACAAGAATTCTGTTACTGGTAAATACCTACAAGACAAATTATAACATGGATTTGTCAGAAGGATTTCATAGAGAAGTTATTGATACTAGAAAATCTATTGATGATGTGGATTTTAGCGAGTCCTCTACAACAAATAATATAGATACATCTCCATTAAATTCTGGAGGAGCTAACTTTAAAACTCATGTTCTTGTAAAAAAATCATCATCAAAATTAGCCTATAAACCATCGATAGGTGGAGCTCTTTTCTCATTCTTATTCTTAGTCATTGGTATAGCTGTTATTATTCTTAGCATTTTGAGTTTTACTGATTTATTATCAATTCCACCACCTGGCAATTGGATGCTATTTGTTTTCGGTGCTATTTTTGGGTCTGTTGGTGGTTATATGTGTTATCGCTCTTATATGCCAAGAGTTTTTGACAAGCAACTTGGTCTTTATTATAAAACCTATAAAGTTGATCTTCATATCAGTAAAAATGACTCAAAAAACCAATTACCATTGAAATCAATAATTGCTATCCAAATTATTGGTGAACACGTGAGAAGTGATAATGGATCATATAAAAGTTTTGAACTTAACCTAGTTCTAGAAGATGACTCCAGAAAAAATGTGGTTGATCACGGAAATTTAAAATCAATTATAGACGACGCTCATATAATAAGCGAGTTTTTGAATGTCCCTATTTGGCATTCAAAATCTAATGAAGCCTAATAAAATAAAAAGGATATAAATGCTAAAATTGAAAAGGAAAAAGGCAAAACAATCAATAAAAACAAGAAGCTTACGACTCCAGTCTTAATAAAACTTAAAAACCAGTTTTGTCTGTAAAACTTAATAATTGCAAAAAGCAAATAAAAGAAGGTCGATAAAACAATTAGCGAATCTATCCAATTTGGTATATCCCAAATTCTATTCATTCCGAATACAATACTAAATGCAACAAAAAGAAAGGAAAAGTAATAGAAACTAAAGACTAAATGGTGTGAATATCTTCCTTTATTATAAAAGAATATCTTTAATAAAAACGCAAAAATTGGTAATAGAAAAAACATGGCCAATGGAATACTATCTATAAAGGTTTGAAATATCTGCCCAAGTCCCATTGTTTTATAAAACTTTAATATTTGTGTATAAAACTTGCGTTTAAAAAAGCCAGCATCCTCTTCCATTCCCATGGTTTTATATATCGCTTCATCTGATGCACCAGCTGCTATGAGGGAATCCATTTCTCTTTCATTAAAAGTAAAGGAAGTTCCTATATTCTTTTTAGGTACTTTTATATTAGTTAGAGAATCTAAAGCCTTTAAATCATCATCATCTAAGCCTATAGTAACACCATTGTCTTTTAATGGTTTTATAAATTCCCCAACATCTATAGAATCTTGTACAACACTATCTTGGTCTTGTTTTTTTTCTGTCCTATTAGCCAAAACTTTTTGCATATTCTTATCTAAGTCTTCTCTCAATTCTCTAGAATAAATATTAGATAAAAAGAAGAAGATAACAGCGATAAACAAATACATCTGTGCAGGATGCAAATACAACAATCGCTTTCCTTTAATAAATTCTTTAGCCAAATAACCTGGTCTAAACATTAATGGAATGAAGCTTTTTAGAAAGCGAGCATCAAAAGAAAAATAATTACTTATGGTATTGTAAAAAAGCACTCCAATGGTTAATTCTTCATTGGTTTTTTGTCCACAATGTGGACAAAACTCAAAGTCAGCCTCAAGAAGCTCTTCACAATTCTGGCAATTAACTTGGTTGGTACTCATAATTGATGGTTAGTCTGGTTTAAAAATACTGAAATTTATAATACCAGTAGTTATTAATTAGAAGATCTAACAACACAATTGTTACAAATAGCAATTTCAAAGTCCATTCAACCAACTGTTTTTCAGGTATTTAAAATCTTGGCACGTTAATTGGTTTTTCTAAAAACAAATAGCGTAAGCCTAAAAGTCCTAAATGAGTTAGTGACTGGGCGAATCTAAAAACCTATAAATTATGAAAAAGCAAGTACTTTTTTTGGCTATGTTGTTAGGATTAACATCAGCCACAGCGACAACAGCAGGAAATGCTGTTTTAATTGGGGAAGATTTTAACAATGCACGCTACCGTTATACACAACCTATTTTGTTTGTAGAACGAGGTGTAGAATTTTTAGTCTTTGCCGATGGCAGTTTTGATTTTAATACAGATTCATTTTCTACAGTGCCAGACGACGACAATTATTACTACAGACGTTCTAAAACAAGAAACAGAAGAAGTACAAATAGAACTCATGGAGCTCCTGGCACAACGTACCACAACAGAGACAGAGGTGTTTTAGTAACACACGATAGACTTGGACGTGTAAGACGTATCGGAAATGTTTTTATCAACTACGATAGAGATGGTAAACTAAAGCGTGTAGGCTCTGTATATATGAGTTACAGAAGAGGACAATTGAAACAAGTTGGTGGCTTACGTATTCTTTACAACAGATATGGAGATGTTATTGGCACAAGAGGTTCTGTAAATCGTAACAACCAAGGTTGTAGCTTTTGTGGCACATCTGGTTGTACAGTAGATCACTTTGATAATCAATCTCATGACAATGATTGGGATGATGATTGGAACGACGAAGACGATTACTACTATTATAGAAAAGGTGGTAAAACCTTAAAGAAAAAGAAAATTAAGAGTTGAGAATTTAATTGATTTGTTTAACCACTAATTGTTAGTGGCATATATATACCCTGAATACTTCCCCAAGTAGTTCAGGGTTTTTCTTTACCTTAAAATAGCGGCTTATTATCAGTGACTTATGATTTTGGCACGCTGTTTGTTTTATAGTTAGTAATTAATATTTAAAAACCCTTTATTATGAAACGGATACTATTTTTATTTGCAGGTTTAGTTGCTTTAAGCACTACCGCATTTGCAACCACCACATCAACATCAGAAGCTGAAGCTTCAATTAATAATTACGTGAGAGGTTACGGTAATTCTTTCATATTTAATGAAGCAGGTATCGAATTCTCGGTATACGCAGATGGGCAATTCGATTTTTATATACCTAACTACGGACCAGATGTAAGTATCGGTTTTGATTCACCAGGTTTTTCATTAAGTTTTAACTCGGGCTATAACTACAACCCTTATGTACAGTACGATAGTTTTGGGGCGATTATCCAAGTAGAAAACACACCTATATATTACGATTACTATGGTCGTGTAAATCAAATTGGAGATATCTTCATTAACTATAATAGTCGTGGAAGAATTACAAGATTAGGTGGATTAAATGTGTATTACAGAAATAATGCTTTTTGGAGATACGATGGGTTTATTAATATCTATAACAGAGCTTATGTTTACAGACCATGGCACAGGTTCTATGCAATACCTACAGTAAACTTCTGTATTATTAATGCAAATCCGTACAGACAATATTATGCACCTGCAAGACATATTTACTATAGACCATATACTAATAACGTTAGACATTACAACATTAATGGAAGACGTGGAAACAATCAAGTTGGAAGGAGAAATGCAACAAGAAACAGTAACAGATATGCTCAAACACCTAGAAATAGAAGTGAGCGCACAATTAGAAGAACTGTAGAGACTCGTAATGCTACAATAGCAAAAACAAGAGCGATGCGTTTACAAAGTAACAATACTCCTACTAGGAGTACTAGAGCAACTGGCAACACTAGCACTAGAACAACAGGTAACACTGGCGTAACAAGAGGTTCTGAGCAAGCAACAACACGTTCTACTAGATCTACTAGAAGTGTAACGCCTAATAGAAACACTAATAGAAATGTGACCAAAACACGTTCTTCTGTGTCTAATAAGAGAAGTGCTTCGATAAGAAAACCAAACGCGACAAAATCTCGTACATATAATAAAGCGAAGTCGCAAAGTACAAGACAACGAAGTACAGTACAAAATAAAAGAAAATCATCGTCTGCAAAGACAAAATCTAACACAAGTAGAAAAAGCAACCAGAGTTCTATTAGATCTAGTTCAAGACGATCGAGAGGATAAAATTAAGTTTTTTTTGGTTGGTTAGTAGAAATCCCGCATGATGTATGCCTCAGAGCACCTTGCGGGATTTCTCGTTTACAAATTCCTGCTTTCTCAGGAATCTCTTTTATAACGCTTATTCTTTTTATGATGCTAAACTTGTTTCAATATCTTATAATTTAATTGTAGTCTAGATTCTGAAACAAGTTCAGAGTGATAATTATAAGTTATAGTTTCACACGACTTTACTTTAACCGCAAATACTTCTTAATCTGACTAGAAATATCTTCGGAAACATTCATTTTATAAATCACACTAAAATAAAGTAACCCAATTAAGACAGATTTAAAAATAATATTAACAATAGGATGAAAAGGAAACTCCCAAAAATAAAAAACTAACGACAATACCATTAGCGTTAGCACAATTTTGAGCGATGCCATTGTAAATGGCTGTATGTTAAACTTGCGTTTTACAAAATATACTTTGATAGTATTATAAACAAAAACTGCTAAAAATGTTGCTAACGCTGAGCCTTCAATACCATAAACAGGAATAAAAATAATATTTAAGACTATAGCCATAATCGCTAACAATACACCAAAGAACAAAACCATTCGGTAATAATCACTATTAAATAAAATCGCATTATTATTCCCTAAACTATTATCATATAGTTTTGCTAGACTTACAATAATTACAACAAAAAGTCCTCCGGTAAATTCCTTAGGAATTATTTGGTAAAGCTGATTAATATTTAGGATAATTAATAGAAAAATAAAGCCACTAATTACCAATAAACTCATAGAGCTTCGCTTATATAAATCTTCTAGTGCTGGCTTATCATTTTCATTTAAATACTTAGCAGTTAAAGGCATCATTATTTGATGCATAGCACGCTGTGGCACTGCAATTACTGTAGCAATAAATATAGCAACACTATAGTATGCCACTTGTTCTATATCTTCGAGCATTAAGCCTATCATAAACTTATCTATATCAAGAATTAACATCGCTACAGAACCAGCGACAATCATTAATCCTGCATATTTTAATATTGAAGAAATCTTTTCTATTTTCTGAAATTTCAATTTTAGAATTCTAATTGAGAACGCATACAACATCATTACTAACATTCGTAATATATGCATAGCGACTACTGCTAAAATAAAGTCGTTAACCGATAACCAATTCATATAAACGGCAAAAAGCAAAAGCATTATGCATACACGATGAAAGATCTCTTTCATTACATTACCAAATACAGTCTGTAATTGCACTTTAGACCAAGCAAAAAAGATTTCGAAATAGGCCATCGCAATTGCCAAAATAAAAATATGCCAAACATAATTTCCAACGATTGCATTCTCTTTTGAAAGCAAACCTGCAATAGAATCATAGGCAAAATAACCTATAATAGATGCAGGAATAATAAACACCAAAGGCAAAAACAACATGAAGCTTAAAAAGCTATTAATACTATTTTTAGTTTTAAATGATGAATAGAATTTAATAATAGCATTATGGACTCCAAAAGCCATAAAAGGCATCATAATATTAGCAGCAGAGAGTAAAAAAGCAACTAATCCAAAGTATTCATCTGTTAAAAAATTGGTGTAAAGGAAGAGTGTGTTAATCGCACCAATACCGAAACCTAAGTAAGTACTTATGGTATTTTTAAATGATTGGTTTAGTACAATTCCCATAGTGATGCAAAATACAACTATAAAATATCAAATTACAAAACGTGTTTGAGGAATTAGATATTGTTGATGATAGAACTTAACTTTTTCGTCAATGCTTTGCGACTATATGGTTGCAAGCCAATCGCATTTACTTTTAAGTTATTATTTTGGTAGGCTTCAAAATAGTTTAAGATTTGCGTTTTTAATTCGACCTTCTCATTATAACTAAAGTAAGTTCCTGTATTGGTTGTTTTAATTATTTGCTCAACATCAGCATCTTTTGGTCCAATAGCCAATATTGGTGTTTCAGAAATAAGATACTCAAAGATTTTACCAGGAATGATGGCTTTGGTGTCGTCTGTATCAATTTCTATCAGTAACAAAACCTGCGATTGCATCTGAAATTTAATCGCTTCATCATGACTCACATAACCAACAATATTTAAATGATGTCTTAATCCATTATTGTGAATAGATTCTAAAACATCATCACTCACTACTCCTACTAAATTCAGTTTAAAAATTTTTGAAAAAGTTTCATTTTCTTTAATCAATTCTGAAAGCACCTCCCATAAAATACTTGGATTTCGTTCAGATAATAATGAACCAATATGTGATAATGTAAATAAGTCGTCCTTCTCATCTACTCTAACTTTATGTGAATCATAACCATTTGTGATAACAGAAATAGATTGCTCTGTTTTTGCTTTAAACTCATTCTTGGTATGACTGCTAGTAACAATAATTTCATCTGTAGCATTAAGAACTTTAAGCTCTAAATCTTTATGTTTAGCTTCAGAAGATTTAGTCAATTTTAAGTCCTTATGATATCCAATGGTTGTCCATGGATCTCTAAAATCTGCTAGCCATTTTACTCCAAGCTGTTGTTTTAGATTTAATCCAATTAAATGCAAACTATGTGGTGGACCTGTAGTTATAATAATTTCTATTTGATGCTTTTTAATATAATTTGAAAGAAATGAAACCGAAGGTTTTATCCAATTCTTACGTGCATCTGGTATAAAGTAATTTCCTCTCACATAAAGCATTGCTTTTTCAATAAAAGACTGTTTTTTAGCTTTAGGAATCACTCCTGAACTAATTTTTTTAGCACTGTTCTTTGAAAACAAACTTGCTAAACCATAAGGCTCATTTATAGGTTGTTTAAGTATTGTAATGCTTTTTGATATTTCATTTACCAAACTTTCATCCACAATAGGATAATTTGGATTTTCTGGGCAATACACAATTGGTTCAATATCAAACTCAGGCAAGTACTTAACGAATTTTAACCAACGCTGTACACCAGGACCTCCAGCTGGTGGCCAATAATAGCAAATTATAAGAACTCTTTTTTTACTCATTTCTGTCATTCCTGAGAAGGCAGGAATCTATTTTTTGTCGGTAGATAATGGATTCCTGCCTTCTCAGGAATGACAATCAATCTTTCTTTTTAAAAGTATAGAAAACAGCCAATAAAAGCAATATCCCAAATATAGCAGAGCTCGCCAAAGCCACTCTACTTCCTGTTTCAACAACTTCTGGTTCAAACTTAAATTCTATTGTATGATTTCCTTTTGGAACTTCTAAAGCTCTTAAAACATAGTTTACACGAAAATGAGTAATTAAATTTCCATCGATATAAGCATTCCATCCCTCTTTATAATAAACCTCTGAAAACACAGCAAGACCATTATTTGAATTAATAGATTCATACTTAAGGTAATTAGGTTTATGTGCTTTTAATTGAATAGATGCTATCGAATCAACCTTATAACGAATAATTTCTGGCTTGCCACTAAAGTCTGACATCGTAGTGACTGCTTTAGTTTTTGTATCTAAACTATCTAGGACTCTTATTTCTATGTTAGCACTAGTTAACTGTTTTAATTCTGAAACAAACCAAGCATTACCATTAGTTTCAGTATTGGTATATGGAAAAATTGAACCTTGCTCTTCAGCTATGATATATTTTGTGTTCAACATATTAAGAACATTCATGTTGTTCTTGTATACATGAAATTCCATTAACTCATTATAACGTCCTAATTTTGCTGCATGATAACCAAACAGTGAATTATGAAAATAAGCCGTTCTGCCTGGTTTACTTTGCCCTTCTGAAGACATATCTAATACTCTAAAATGTCCTTTGTCTTTTAAGATTTCTTTATCCGCAGCATTCGCTTGGTAAGGTTTATCTACCTTTAGTGCTGATACAAAATTATCGTTGTTCACATATTGTCTATCAACACTTACCAAATCAAAAAGTAACAGAACCGCAAAAACGACAACAACTAGTTTTTCAGATAGTTTCTTTTTTAAGAAAAAATAAACGGCACCTGCAGAAAGTAGTACTAGAATTAATGTTCTTAATGTATCAGTGGTCATTAATGATTTTCGATCTTCAATAATTGCATCAATAAATGGTTGGCCATAAGCTTCTATATAACCATCATCTCTAAAGCTTTCAAAATCGAATAATACTGATTTAAATAATAAAAATACTAATGCCAAACCTGCAGTAATTGCAACAGAATATTTTAAAGCCTTAAGTTTTTCTTCATTTTTTTGGAAATCATTAAACAAACGAACCAAAGCAAAAATTCCCAGCACAGGAATGCACAATTCTAAAATTACTTGAATTGAACTTACAGCCCTGAATTTATCATATAAAGGAACAAAATCAATAAAGAAATTAGTTATTGGATTACTGTCTGGTTTAGGGTTTTCAATGAAAAACCAATTTTTTCCTAATGATAAAATCCATGAAAGTATTGTTCCACCTACAAGCCACCATTTTAATCGTCCTTTAACTAAGAATAGTCCTAGAACAAAAAGGAAGATAATAACTGCTCCTACATAAGCAGGAGCTTCAACAATAGTTTGGTCTCCCCAATACATAGGTGCATTTCTAGAAGCTTGCAAGGCTTCAATAGGTGAAGCTCCAAGATTTATGTAAGCTTTATAAGTATCTGAATCTTTACCTACATCTTCCCTATTTCCTCCTCCCATAAACTTAGGAATGTAGAGGTTAAACGTCTCTAAAATTCCATAACTATATTCAGTAATATATTCTTTACTTAAACCAGAAGTCACCTCTTTTGCAGAACCATCAGAATTTATAGTTAACTCACTCTTGCCACGTGTACTTTCTTTTACATACTCTTGAGTCGTCATAATATTGGTAGCATTTAAGCCAACTGCAAGAATAGCTGCAATAGAAAGTAATCCTATGGATTTAAAAAAGTGAGGCAATTGTTTTTTACGATAGGCATCAATCAAATAAACTATTCCTAAAACAATGACTAATAACAAAAGATAATAAGTCATTTGGAAATGGTTAGCTACAATCTCCAACCCTAAAGCTGCGATGGTTAGTAGAAAACCTAGTATGTATTTCTTTCTAAAGGTTAAAATGATTCCTGCTAAAACCAAGGGCATGTATGCTATGGCATGTGCTTTTGAGTTATGACCAACACCAAGAATTATAATCAGATAAGTCGAAAATCCAAACGCAAGCGAACCCAATGCTGCAAGCTTATAATCTACTTTAAGAGATAATAATAAAATATAAAAACCTATAAAATATAGGAATAAATAATCTGCAGGTCTTGGTAAAAAGCGTAAGGTTAAATCGAGTTTTTTAATATAATTATGAGGATATTTTGCTCCAAGTTGATAGGTTGGCATACCTCCAAAAGCACTATTAGTCCAATACGTTTCTTCTCCAGTAGTTTTAGCAAATTCCTTTTGCTGTTGCGCCATACCAATGTAATGCATAATATCACTTTGGTTGATTTTTTTGCCTTGTAAAACTGGACTGAAATAGGCTAAAGAAAGTACTACAAACCCTATTAAAACTAAGATATGAGGTAGTATACGCTTAAAGGAAAATGACATGAGTATGCTTTAAATTGAACGATTCTGAAAAATAGTTATTTTTTTCTAAAAACATTAGAGATTCATCTTGATAGTAATCAGAACTTACAGGAATTTAACTAATCAATTTCTTCGTAATCGATATATTCTCCAACTTTTTCGTTAGACTTTCTATTTTGGTTAGGCATTTTATCAATAACAGTCTCACCTTCTCTTTGCTTTTGTTGTTGCTTCTGATTTGCTTGATTTTTGAATCCGCCAAATTGCTCACCAAATTTCTGCTCTGCTTTTTTAGCTACAAATCGTAAAAGAAAAGGAGCAAAAAGGCGTGCTAATATCTTGAAACCAAAGTAAACAAGTAATATAATTAAAATGGTTCTTAATAATCCCATGGCCGAAGCTTCTTGTATCATAAATTAAATAATACTCAAAAATACAATTATACTCATTTATAATCCGTTATTATTCCTTAAAAAAAGTATAAAATATCTATATTTGAATTTAAACCAAAATCTAATGCGAGTACTCAAATCAATTTTCGTTTTTCTTATTTCATTATCTTTTACTTCAACCTACGCACAATACACAGAGGTAATTAACTCTAATCGTCCTGGTGTTTCTAAAAGTGCATTTTCAGTTGGAACAGGTATTGTTCAATTTGAAGCTGGTGCATTTACAGTTAAAGAAGAACATGTCCCACTAAATTACGAAGTTTCAGGTTTTGGATTAGATTTCGCTTTGAGATATGGTGTTTTATTTGAGCAATTAGAATTGTCTCTTGATGGTAAATACCAAAATGATAAAATTACTTTTAATAATGCTGCGATTCCTTTAGAAGATAAACGTTCTAATTTTAAAAATTTCACTTTAGGAGCTAAATATTTGGTTTATGATCCTTATAAAAATGCAGAAGAAGCAAAACCAAACTTATATAGTTATCATGCTAATAAGAAGTTTCAATGGAAATCATTGATACCTGCAGTGGCAGTATATGTCGGTGCAAATTTCGACACTAAAAGCAATCCATATACAGCACCAGATGTTGAAGGCTTTAGTCCTAAAGTTATGGTAGCTACACAAAACAATTTTAATGGTGGTTGGGTATTTGTCATGAATTTAATAAAAGATAGAATTGGTTCTGAGTTTTCAGAATTTCAATATGTATTTACTTTAACACATTCTTTTACACCACAATGGGTCATTTTTGGGGAAGCACAAGGAATCAATAGTGATTTTTATGCAGATAATATTTTTAGATTTGGTGGTGCATATTTATGGACGCCAGATTTTCAGTTAGATGCTAATATTGGCTTCAATACAAAAGACACACCTTCAGTGTTTAATATCGCTTTTGGTGCTTCATATCGCTTAGATTTTCATAAAGACAAGAAAATTGATAATGGCAATGGTAATGATGGAAATTTTAAAAAGAAGAAGAAAAAGAAGAAAAAAGAAAAGAGAACTGATGATTTTGACTCTTAATTTATAGCTCTCCTAACTACATGATTACAATTAGAGAAATCACATCTAAGAAAGACTTAAAAGCATTCGTTAAGTTTCCTTTTAAACTCTATAAAGGGTCATCATCTTGGGTACCACCTATCATAGCTGAAGAAGTAAGAACTTTAGATAAGGATGTTAATCCCGTTTTTAAAGATGCTGAGGCACGTTATTTCTTGGCTTATAAAAGTAATGAAATAGTTGGTCGTGTTGCTACAATTATCAATTGGTTAGAAGTGAATGGGCAAAACGAAAAGAAAATGCGTTTTGGTTGGTTTGATGTAATTGATGATGTTGAAGTGACTCGGTTACTACTTGAAAAAGTCCACAAAATAGGAAAAGAAAAAGATTTAGATTATGTTGAAGGTCCTGTAGGGTTTTCTAATCTAGATAAAGTTGGTGTTTTAACAGAAGGCTTTGATGAAATAGGAAGCATGATTACGTGGCATAATCATCCATATTATGCTGAGCATTTTAAAGCATTAGGTTATGCTGTTGGCACAACGTACTCTGAGAATAAAATGGAGTTTAAGAATATTCTCCAAGAATTCTTTACACGTGTTCAGACTATGGTTAAAAAGCGCTACCAGCTTAGAGCGCTTAATTTCACAAATAATAAAGATATCATGGATTATGCAGATGAGATGTTTGATGTGTTTTCAAAATCACATTCTGTCCTATCCTCTTTTGTAGAAATCAACCAAGAACAGCGCGAATACTTCAAGAAAAAATTTATTGGTTTTTTAAATCCTGAATATGTCAAATTCGTATTAGACAAAGATGACAAATTAGTAGGCTTCGGAATTGTAACTCCATCATATGCTAAAGCTTTACAAAAAATGAATGGCAAACTTTTTCCTTTTGGATTTATGCATCTATTAAAAGCTAAAAAGAAGGCCAAAACTGTAACTTTTTACCTTATTGGTGTATTACCAGAATACCAAAACAAAGGTGTTACTGCTATAATTTTTGAAGAATTTTGGCAAACATTCAATGCCAAAGATATTGAGCTTTGCGTTAGAGGTCCAGAATTAGATGATAATGAAGCCATTCAAAAACTTTGGAAAAACTTTAAACCCGTTACTCATAAGAGACGTTGTACGTTTAAAAAATCTATTGCATAAAAAAAGCCACTTTTCAGTGGCTTTATATTTTATAAATTTTTAGAAAATCACTCTCCCATAGCGGCAATTAAAGCTGCAGACATTCTTTTATAAGTTCCATTTTCGAGTCTATCTCTAATGGCATCAAATGCATCTAAGGTTTCTCTAACATCCTCTAAAGTATGAGTTGCTGTAGGAATCATTCTTAATAAAATTAATCCTTTAGGTATAACAGGGTAAACAACTATAGAACAGAAGATTCCATAATTTTCTCGCAAGTCTCTAACCAAAGCCATAGCTTCAGGAATACTACCTTTTAAATATACAGGTGTTACACAACTTTGTGTTGTTCCAATATCAAAACCACGATCTTTTAAACCAGATTGTAACGCATCAACTATAGTCCAAAGATTCTTTTTAAGCTCTGGCATTGTACGCAACATATCTAAACGTTTTAATGCACCTACAACTAATTGCATTTGCAATGATTTAGCAAACATTTGAGAACGCAAGTTGTATTTTAAGTAATCAATAATTTCTTGATCTGCAGCAATAAAAGCTCCTGTACTTGCTAACGATTTAGCAAAGGTTGCGAAATAAACATCTATACCATCTTGCACTCCTTGCTCTTCACCTGCTCCAGCTCCTGTTGCACCCAAAGTACCAAATCCATGTGCATCATCTACAAATAACCTGAAATTGAATTTTTCTTTAAGAGCGACAATTTCTTTAAGTCTTCCTTGCTCTCCTCTCATACCAAACACACCCTCAGAAATCACTAAGATTCCACCTCCAGTTTGTTCTGCCATTTTCGTAGCACGTTCAAGATTTTTCTCTAAACTTTCTATATCGTTATGCTTATAGGTAAAGCGTTTTCCCATATGTAAGCGCACACCATCAATAATACAAGCGTGAGAATCTACATCGTAAACAATAATATCATCTTTACCAACTAAAGCATCTACAGTAGACACCATACCTTGGTAACCAAAATTTAGTAAATATGCAGCTTCTTTACTAACAAATTCAGCTAACTCATTTTGCAATTGTTCATGTAATTCTGTATGACCAGACATCATACGTGCTCCCATTGGGTATGCAGAACCGTAATCTGCAGCTGCTTGAGCATCTACTTTTCTAACCTCTGGGTGATTTGCTAAGCCTAGATAATCATTGATACTCCAAGTGATAACATCTTTACCTTGAAATTTCATTCTATTAGAAATTTCGCCTTCTAGCTTAGGAAACACAAAATAACCTTCAGCCTGAGCAGCCCATTTACCAAGTGGTCCTTTATCTCTATAAATCTTTTCAAATAAATCCTTCATGCGCTAAGTTGCTATTAATCGATATCTATAAACTTTTAAGCCAGTATATAAACACCATTAACTTTAGTTAATTTAATTTTGTTAGTATCTGCAAAATTAATTAATAATATTATGACCGCATAATTTATTTAATCTAAGTATTAACTAAGTTTTGAACATAAAAAAACCTATCACAGTTGCCTATGATAGGTATATATACTTAAAATATTTTTATTTTATATACTCAATAGTTGCTGGTGTAGCTGTCTTGCTATCAAAAAATCCTTGATCGCTCATCCATTTATCACTATATACTTTACTCATATAACGAGATCCGTGATCTGGAAATACAACAACAATTTTGTCTGTATGCTTAAATTCACCTTCAGCATTAAGTTGCTTTATAGCTTGCATTGCTGCACCACTAGTGTAACCAACAAAAAGTCCTTCAGTATTAGATATTTCTCTTGCAGTATGTGCGCTTTCTTCATCTGTAACTTTTACGAACTTATCAATTAAATCAAAATCCGTAGCCGAAGGAATTAAGTTTTTACCTAAGCCTTCTATTCTATATGGATAAATCTCTTTATCGTCAAACTCACGAGTTTCGTGATACTTCTTTAATACAGAACCGTAAGCATCAACTCCAATAACTTTTACATTAGAGTTTTGCTCTTTCAAATACTTAGAAATACCAGAAATTGTTCCTCCTGTTCCACTACAAGCTACTAAATGTGTGATTTGCCCTTCGGTTTGATCCCAAATTTCTGGACCAGTAGAATTATAATGTGCATCAATATTCAACTGATTAAAATACTGATTAATATAAATAGAGCCTTTAACTTCTTCGTGTAAACGCTTTGCAACTTGATAATACGAACGTGGATCATCTGCATTAACATGTGCAGGACAAACGTAAACCTTTGCTCCCATAGACTTTAGCATGTCAATTTTATCTGCAGAAGACTTAGAACTTACGGCTAAAATACACTCGTAACCTTTAATGATACTCACCATTGCTATACTAAAACCAGTATTTCCAGAAGTAGTTTCAATAATAGTATCACCAGGAGTCAAAATACCTTGACGCTCTGCTTCTTCAATAATATGTAATGCGATTCTGTCCTTAGAAGAATGACCAGGATTAAATGCTTCTACTTTAGCATAAAAATCACCGTCAAATTCGGCTGTCATTCTGTTCAACTTGATAAGAGGTGTACTTCCTATAAGTTGAAGTACGTTATCAAATACATTTTTGTTGTTGTTCATAAATGCTATTTATCGATATCAATTTAATTATTTGACACCTAAAACCTCGCAAAAGTAACATTTTTTTTTGAATTAATTGAAGATACCTTCAAGATCAAATAAAAATACAAACTCTTCTGCATCTTCTTTTAAGCTTTCAAAACGTCCTGAAGCTCCTCCATGCCCAGCATCCATATTAGTTTTTAAATATAGTTGCTTATCATTTGTCTTCATATCACGCAGTTTTGCTATCCATTTTGCAGGTTCCCAATATTGAACTTGAGAGTCATTAAGCCCAGCTGTCAGAAGCATGTTAGGATAATCTTTAATTTCAACATTATCATAAGGAGAATACGACTTCATATAATCATAATACAATTTATCATTAGGATTTCCCCATTCGTCATACTCACCTGTAGTTAGCGGTATAGAATCATCTAACATTGTAGTAATAACATCAACAAAAGGGACCGCAGCAATAACACCATTGTATAAATTGGGAACTTCATTAATTATGACACCCATTAATAGACCACCTGCGCTTCCTCCCATGGCATACAAATGTTTTGAAGATGTATACTGTTCGTTAATTAAATGGTCAGAACAAGCTATAAAATCAGTAAATGTATTCTTCTTATTCAATAGTCTACCATCTTCGTACCATTGACGCCCAAGATATTCACCTCCTCGAACATGCGTTATAACATAAATAAAACCACGATCTAATAGACTTAATCTGATGGTTGAAAAGTAAGGATCTACTGTAGACCCATAACTTCCATAAGCATATTGTAGTAAAGGATTTGTGCCATCCTTTTTGATATCTTTTTTATAAACAACAGACATTGGTATTTTTGTACCATCTTCTGCTGTTGCCCATATACGTTCAGAAGTATAATTATCTTTATTGAATTTCCCACCTAAAACCTCTTGCTCTTTTAAAATGGTCTTAGTCTTTGTTCGCATATTAAAGTCTATGACAGAAGAAGGTGTAGTTAAAGCGTTGTATCCATATCTCAATATTTCGGTATCAAAATCTACATTAGTCCCTGTATAACAAGTATAAGTTTCATTATCAAAAGGTAAATAATAATCGGCACTTCCATCCCATCGTTTAACCCTTATTTCATTGAGACCATTGCTGCGTTCACTAATCACTAGATAATCCTTAAAAATATCAATATTTTCTAGTAGTATATCTTTTCTATGTGGAAGCACCTCTGACCAATTTTTAACTTTTGTATTGGTCTCTCGTGTCATCATCAATTTAAAATTGATGGACTTATCTTTATTTGTAAGAATATAAAAATGATTTTTATAATGAGATATACTGTATTCTAAACCTCTAATGCGTTCTTGAAACACTTCAAATTTTTCCTCAGGTTTATCTGCGTTTAAGATGTGATACTCATTAGTCAATGTACTATAACATGCAATAATGATATATTTTCGGGATTTAGACTTATATACAGCTACACCAAAGGTCTCATCACTTTCTTCAAAAACTAATGAATCCTTGTTGTCTCCAAGACAATGTTTATAAATTTGAAAAGCTCTAAGTGTTACCTCATCTTTTTTAGTATAAAACAACGTTTTATTATCATTTGCCCAACTTGAAGAGCCTGTTGTACTTTCTATTCTATCTGAAGCAACCTCATGAGTTATTAAATTCTTTACATGAATGGTGTAATTACGTCTTCCTGTAGTATCAATTCCATAAGACACGAGCTTATTATCTGGACTAATACTAATTCCTGCAAGTTTAAAATAGCTTTTACTTTCTGCCATTTTATTACAATCGAATAGTAATTCCTCAGGATTCTCTAGTGTATCTTTTTTTCGAGTGTAAATTGGATAGTCCTTTCCTTTTTCGAATTTACTGATATACCAATAGCCATTATATTTATAAGGCACAGAAGAATCATCTTCTTTAATTCTAGCTTTCATTTCTTCAAACAAATCCTTCTGAAAATCTTTTGTATGTGCCATTTTAACATCGCAATACTCATTTTCGGCTTTGAGATAATCAATAACATCAGGATGCTCTCTATCTTTCATCCAAAAATAATTATCAATGCGAATATCACCATGTTTTTCTAATGTATGAGGAACCTTATTTGCAACTGGTGGTTTTAACTCTGAATGTTTTGTCATTTGTTTTAAGAAAAATTTAATCTAAAAAGTGGAGCAATTTAGTAATTTTGCATGGTAATAATTTAAAAGACTAGAATATGTTTGGAGATATGATGGGTATGATGGGCAAATTAAAAGAAGCTCAAAAAAAAGTAGAAGAGACAAAAGAACGTCTACACAGCGTTTTAATAGATGAAAACAGTACTGATAGCAAAATTAGAGTGACCATTACTGCTAATAGAACTATTAAATCTATTACTATAGATGATGAACTATTGAAAGATAAGGATATGCTAGAGGACTACCTCATCTTAACACTGAACAAAGCTATAGTAAAAGCTAGCAATATTAATGAAGCGGAAATTGCAGCAGTCGCAAAAGAAGGAATGCCAAATATTCCTGGTATGGATATGTTTAAATAGATGAAGCAATTTGTCTTCTCTGTTTTTTGAACAGAAAAATATATTAATGCACTTTAACAACTAGTTAGAGTGCATTTTTTTTGCATTTATATATATATTAAAGGAGTAAGTTTTTTTATTATTGCTTAACACGTGAGAAAAACATGTAGGAAAAAACATCAGAGAAATGCTAATAAAAACGATGAAACGCAATGTATTTCTCTTAAAACTAATAGTTTGGCATTTTGTCTAAAAAAAATTCGAAAAGGATTGTTAAAATATATATTTGTACCAATATTAATGCTATTAACCTAATTTAAATTATGAAACAATTAACAAAATTATGCTTATTTGCGATGCTAGTGATTTTTGCATCGTGTGAGAACGAAACTTCAGAAGAAGATTCACAAACATTACAACAAAGAGAGATTTTACTTGAAGATGAAATTATTGTATCTGATGGTGAAGAAGACGCAGAACTTGTTTTTACAGCAGGTAGCGAAGACATGAATGATTCTATGGCTATTGGAATGGCCAACACTTATACTAGTGGTGCTGCGGTAACACAAGTTTATAATGTTATCGATGCAGACAGAGATCCTTTTGGAAGCCAACAGCCAAATGCAAATTTCTGGTGGTCAGAAACTGCTGAAGGTGATGATTATTTTGACGCAACAACTTATTTTGGTGCTGCTGATGGTGAAAACCTAGTATTTACAGAATATGCAAACGGTACTGCGAACCTTACTGGAACTACTATTTCTGGTACTTGTACAGTAGCTGTTAATGTATGGTTTAAAAACAAAAAAACATGGGATGAGTGGTCTGCAATTGGAGGAGAACACAAAAAAGAAGGAACTGCTGGAAATGCATCTAACTCTGAAGACATGAACTTTTATGTAATTGATCATACAAAGAGTGTGATTTCTGCTGCTGGTGGAGATTGTGTACAAGAAGGTACTTTTGGTGTAACTCAAAGACCTGATCCAAACGATTCTAATACACCTAACTATGGTTCTCACATAGGTCCAGGTGGTGCAAACTACGATTCTAATACCGGAGCACTTGGTATGAGTTCTTGGGGTTGGTTAATCGATCCTGTAACTTGTGACCCATTATGGTTAATGGATTTCAACTTTGTGTTAGAACCTGTTGCTGACGAATGCAGCGACTGTGAAGGTAAAGTAACAGATTTAATATTAAACTGGGATTGGCATAATGATTACAGAGTAAGAGTTTACCAACGTTATGAAAACACATGTTATGCAACTAAAATCTTTGATCAAGTTGTTGGTGCTGGTGAAGACTTTTCATTAACTGGTTCTAATGCAAATGGTACTTTTGGTAAGTATGTTTACATATATGTAGGTAACTGTTACTATACTAAAATTAAGACGAACTGTTGGTTAAACATTGGACCTGGATATACTAAAGGTGTGCTAGAAGTTGTTAGCGGACATAGTTCACAAGGTGGTGAGTTATGTGAATACGTACAGCCAGATAACCATTGTTACAGACACTGGTCTTGTAGAAACTATAACTCTTGTAGATATCGTTAATATCACATAAGTTATAACATAAACTATAAAAAGAGGTAACAATTAATTTGTTACCTCTTTTTTATTTAAACAAATCCTAACTAATAATAACGCTTCTTAATCAGCACAAATACATTAGGTTTTTTATTAGATTATAGAGTAGTTCATTCTGTACTATTAATTAACTAGACTGAAAAACAAAAAATCGAAATGATTTAACACCAATAACTAAAGTAGTCACAAGGCTTCAATTCCTTTTTATTTTACAATACATTATTAACTAAAATTGATATAAAAAAAGTAATAAAATACTTAAGATTAAGAGGGCTACGGATATCTTCTTAAGATCTTGAAGCTTATTTTAAAAAAGGATTAAATAGCCTAAATAACAAATAAAATATTTGTTTAGAATTAAATAACTTAGTTAATATGGAGTAAGTTATTCCCTTATAATCGCTTCCCGGAAATGTGTTCATTGGGTAGGCATTAGTGTTAGAGATATCATCTATAGCCTTTTTTGCTTGATTTAAACTTATCGTAGATTTTAACATTCTTACCATTAAAAAAAAGACAAAAGATTGTTGTCTTGTTCTCAATCGTTTTATACACTCAGAATTAACATTACTTTGCTCTAAACCTTTTATTAATGATTCAAATACTATTGCAGCATTTCTATTATCATCAATAACTCTTAGATAATGTGAAGGTTCTTTATTTGTCATTGCAGAACCTTCAACAATTAAATGTCTGTGTGCATTAATAGGAAAAAATGCCATTTTTTTAGCTTTTAAAAAAAGCTTTGCAGTTAAAATAGCATCTTCCATCCATCTATCTTCAATGAATTTAATCTTAATTTCTTCTATAAATTCTCTTTTGATGACATACCACCAAACCTCATTATTATAATTATGCTTTGCAATATAATCTTCACCGGTTAATATGGTTGATAATTCTTGCCCTGTTATATCTGGCGTAGAATGATATAAATTCGAATCTGTGGTCGATTGAGATATAAAAGTCAATATATCTAAGTTTCTATTCTCAGCCTGCTCTAATATAGTTTTTAGAACGTCTTGAGCTAAATAATCATCAGGGTCTATAAAATAAACATAAGTCCCTTTAGAAAGAGATAAGCCTTTGTTTCTAGCACTACCTACTCCTCCATTCTCTTTAGTATGTACTTTAATATGCTTGTGCTTATTACTATATGTATTAGCAATTGCTAAACTATTATCTGTAGAACCATCATTGATAACTAAAATTTCATAATCAGTAGAATCAATATCCTGAGCTAAAAGACTGTCTAAGCAAATAGAAATAAATTTTGCAGCATTATAAACAGGAATAATTATACTTAACCTCATAGAACAATTTAGATTCGCTTATTTTATTGATTTTGAAAACAAATTCTTAATTGAAATCAAAGTATATATTAGTTTTTCATTGTTTACAATAGATAGCAATATACGATAACGTAGACTAGTATATTTATAGTTGTTAAAGTTCTTCATTGGGTAAGCACCAATACCTTTAAAAATCTTCACCTTAGCCTTAACATACTTAACGCTAAATGGATTTCTAAACATATTTAAAATATTAAAGAATGTAAATACATCTCTTCTATAACTCATGTTTTTTAATAAGACATCAAAATTTGATTCCTTTTTTAGCTCATTAATCAATTGGCTTGAATTGCCAATCATCATTTGTATATATTCAATTCTCTTACATATAATATCAAAATTTTTACTACGCATTAAAGAATCTGTAGTCTGTACATAACGATGAAGGGAAACGGGAAGATAACCAACTTTATTAGCTTTGAGTAAGACTTCTAAAGTAAACATTACATCAGCATTGTATTCATTTTTATTAAAAGACATATGATGCTCTAGCATAAAATCTCTCTTTATAAAATACCACCAGATTTCGTGTCTAAAATGTACATGAGTTTCAATAAATTCTTTACCTGTACTATGTTCAACTTCTTTCGGCTCAATAGGTTTTGATATGTCTAACTTATCTAAACTTGAAGTTTCAACAGTATTAAAACCTATAATATCAAGTTGTTTACTTTCAGCTATACCTAACAATGCACCTAAACAATTTTTAACGATATAATCATCTGCATCAAGATTATAGATATAATCGCCATTTGCTAACTTTAAAAGTTTATTTCTTGTAGTGTAAGCTCCAGCATTAGGCTCTTTATGAAGACTTATATTCTTATGTCGTTTCGCATAACCATTCACTATATCAACAGAATTATCCATAGAGCCATCATCGATAATAATAATCTCATAATCGTCTTCTGAAATATCTTGATTGATTAAACTTTCTATACAATTACCAATATAATTTTTGGCATTATACATAGGAATCAATATGCTAAGCTTCATACTATTTTATTAAAGATTGAGCGAAAATAGAGGTAATAGAACTCTCTCTTAAATATATTCGTTTATATGACATAGATTGACTATTAAAATCATAATGCTTTTAATGTTGTCAAAAGTTTATCATGCATAGCATTGGTGTAATCCAAATGAGTTACCATTCTAAGCTTATTACTTCCCATACCAATAATGTAAATCTGTTTCTCTTTTAAACTATTTAGAAATTGAGTTTCATCCACATCATTATTTAATTCAAAAATGACAATATTTGTTTCTATAGGTTCTATTTTTTTAATTGATCCTAGTTTAGCTAAGACCTCACCTATTTCCTTAGCTTTTGTATGGTCTTCAGAAAGACGCTCAAAATGATGATTTAAAGCATATAAACCTGCTCCAGCTGCAAAACCAACTTGTCGCATTCCTCCACCTAATATTTTACGAACTCTCAAAGCTCCTTTCATTAAGTCACTCTTTCCAATTAGTACAGAACCCATTGGACAGCCTAACCCTTTACTCAAACACACAGAAATGGTATCAAACAATTTGCCATATTGTTTAGGACTTTCTCCTGTAGTAATAAGTGCATTCCAAAGTCGCGCTCCATCTAAATGATAACCCAAATTATGCTTATCAGCAACTTCCTTAATTTTTTTAAGTTCTTCAAAATCCCAACATGCACCTCCACCTTTGTTAGTTGTATTTTCAACTTCTATTAAACTCGTTAGTGGACTGTGGTAAAAATCTGGAGGATTTATAGATGCTTCTGCTTGTTCTGCAGTAAACATACCTCTATGACCATTTATTAATTTACATGAAATTCCACTATTAAAAGATGCTCCTCCTCCTTCATAATTATATATATGCGCATATTGATCACAAATTACTTGCTCTCCAGGATTTGTATGCAATTTCAAAGCTGCTTGATTCGCCATACTTCCTGTTGGAAAAAACAAAGCTTCATCCATACCAAACATATCTGCCAAACGTTTTTCTAAGGCATTAACTGACGGATCTTCTTTATATACATCATCACCAACTTCTGCTGTTAACATGGCATCTAACATGCCTTTAGTTGGTTTTGTAACTGTATCGCTTCTTAGGTCTATTATCATATTCTAATTTGAATTGTAATTGCAGATGTCACTTCCTATTGGTGAACCATCTGGTATTTTTGGTGAATTTTCTAATTTGAATTTTTCTGGTCTTTGTGTAAACTCTCTTATCATCATTCCATATTGTGATGCATAAGGAACTCCTTCTTTTTTATCAAATAAATAATCTCCAACAAGTGAAGAAATCTTTTGATTAACTATAGCTTTAACTTGAAAATAACTCGCATCATTAACCGCTAAATTCATTAAATATTTCAATACATTCACATTAATTTGTTGCTGTATTTCTGACAAATAAGAATCATTTTGTTTTATACCAAATGAATTCTTTAAAAGTTCATCCATAACTTCTTCTAAACCCAACTGGTTCTTATCTAAACTCTTCTGCAACACCAAACGATTAACGCGTTGAGGATGTAATAAATATTTTAAAGTCATATCACTTGCAGTATTCACAGCACTAAACGGATCGAAAGCAACTCCAGTTTTTCCTTTAAAAGATTCGCGTGTGCGATTATATCCAAATGCTCTTGGAGGAAACAAAGCAAGTTTATCTTTTGGAATAGCCAAGGTTTTGGCCTTTAGTGTTTTTAGTATTACATCTAAAGTTTGTTTTTGCGAATTAACATCAACAGGTTTAGTCGTTAATTGTCCATCACCTTTAACCGCATAATTGTAATCTAAGCCACCAATAATTTTGGTTGCTGCTTCAACCTGAAAGCGATGATAAAAATATAAAGGCAAAAAGACATCTTCTAAAACCGAATATGGCTCATAAGTCTTTATGTTATCTTTTGAAAAGTTAGAAATAGCTTGTTCTCGTAATTCTAATACAGCATTCAATTCTTCTGCTGCTGTTTTTCCATTGTCCCACAAATGTGCTAAAACATGTGCTCCGCCAGAAGCTCTAGCATCAGAATCTGTAATAAAACGTAAATCATCATCTTGTGCTTTTTTTAATATGGCATTTAAAGCCTGTATCTCGTTCGTGTCTTTATCAAATTCAGAATAACTATATACAACTGTCACTTTATCCCATACTCCAATTCCTGTAGCATAAGCTTTACTAAAATCTATAGTTCCATTTCTTAAAGAAATCTGAGGATGTGGATAATCCATAACCGAAGCTCTATTATTAGTACTTGCCGCAAAATTATGAGTAAATCCTATCGTATGTCCAACTTCGTGAGCACTTAATTGTCTTATTCTTGCCAAAGCCATATCTAACATCGGTTGATAATTATCATCGCGCTCTGCAAAAGGTTTGTTCATAAGTGCCTGTGCAATCATAAAATCTTGACGAATACGTAAACTCCCTAAACTTACGTGGCCTTTTATAATTTCACCAGTTCTTGGATCAACGACACTAGCTCCATAACTCCAACCCCTTGTGCTTCTATGAACCCATTGAATTACATTATATCTACAGTCCATTGGATCTGCATCTTCAGGCAATAGTTTTACCTGAAATGCATCCTTAAACCCAATCGCTTCATAAGCTTCATTCCACCAACGCGCGCCTTCTAACAAAGCAGAGCGCACAGGTTCTGGAGTACCAGGATCTAAATAATAAATAATAGGTTCTTTAGCTTCACTAACTTGAGCATTTGGATTTTCCTTTTCTAAACGATGGCGAATGATAAAACGCTTCTTGATATTTTCTTGAATTGGAGTCGCATAATCCAAATAAGACATAGAAATTGCTCCACTTCTAGTATCAAACACTCTAGGCTTATAATTATTATCTGGTAATTTAATAAACGAATGATGCTGAACAACAGTTACTAAAGATGCTGTAGGAGTTACACTCCTCAAATTTCGTCCAGTTGGTTGACCTTTAAAAGTCAATAATGACTCAAATTCTACGTTTTCTGGAAATGCTTTTGTTCGTTCTAATGCCAATGCACTTTTAGAAGCGTCGATTTTATAATTTCCTTCCTTACTTCCTTTTAAACGATTTACAACACCATGTGTATCTTCCATTAAAAATGGTGTGAAATCCACGATGTAATTTCCTTCTTTTTTAGATAAAATCTTAAATCCAAATAAAACGGACTGTGCAAAAGCTTGCTCAATACTTCTCTTTTCTAATGCATTATCTGTATTTGCTCTGTATTTTAGATTTGGCTGAATGAGTAGTAATTTATTTCCCGTTTTTTTAAAATACACTAAGCGTTCATTGCCTAGTTGCCCTCTATCTAAGCCTATATCATTACTTCCTATACCAGAAGCCAAAGAATTAACATAAAGAAATTCTTCATTAAGCTTTTCAACCTTAAGGTAAATTTTATCAGTGCTATCTTCGTAATAAAAGTCAAAATAACCTTCATAGGTTTTAAGGTCTTTCTTATTTAGAATCTGTGCCTGAAATTGAAAACTAAAACATACAAGACAAAAAAGGATAGCTGATTTTTTCATGTTCAAAATATTGAATCATAAAACTACGGAATTTCTAAAAAACTAGTAAGATATTATTCAATAGTAAATTAAAATTCAATAAGATCATTACCTTTAACACGTAAGTATTTTAGCTTTGTTTCTTTTGGGATTTGTGGTTGAAAATAAATCCTAGCTTGTCGACCTTTGTTAGGCTTAATTTTAAATTCATAATTTTCGCAATCATTCATGTTTAATCCATTACCTGCGCATAAATATGCATCATAAACGTTTAAATCTTCGTCAACGACTTGAAATTGTCTTAAATCAAAAACTATTTTTTCATCGGTCTTGTTCTTAATCTTAAACCAAATAAAAATTGATTTATAACCTTTTTTTGCCTTTTCATAAACAGTTCCTCCACCACCTGTAGTACCAACATCAACCATTTTACTTTTAGAATAACTAATTATTTTAAAATCAATACGTTCTGATAATTCGTAAAACTTACGTTCGTACTTTTCTTGAGAGCTTATTGTTAAAGGGAACAAAAAGATAACTATAAAGATATATTTCATAAAAACTTTGATTAAAGCGTTGGTTGGTTTAAAGTTAGTGTTTTATTTCAATAACAAATTTAACGTCATAAATTCTTTAATATTTATTAGCCAACTAGACTTATAAAAAACTAATTCAAAATTATGGTACATAATTAGAGCACCTTATATTTGTAGAAATTACTATTATTTATGATAACATCAGATCAAATTAAAGATCTTAATTCCCGTCTAGACACACTTAGACAATATCTTTGACTTAGATGCTAAGCTCATAGAAATCGCCAACGAAGAAGAACAAACTTTCGATCCTAATTTCTGGAATGACTCTAAAGCAGCCGAATTGGTTATGAAGTCCATTCGAGAGAAAAAAAGCTGGGTAAAAGATTACAATTCTGCCAAATCACTTTTTGAAGACTTAGAAGTTATATATGAATTCTACAAAGAAGACGAAGCGCCAATGGAAAATGTGGAGAAACGTTTTGAAAAAGCTGTGAATGCTATTGAAAAACTCGAATTCAAAAATATGCTTTCTGAAGAAGGAGACAGCTTAAGTGCTGTGCTACAAATCACTGCAGGTGCTGGTGGAACAGAATCTTGTGATTGGGCAAACATGCTAATGCGTATGTATTTAATGTTTGCCGAAAAAAGTGGATACAAAGTTAAAGAGCTTAACTACCAAGAAGGCGATGTTGCAGGCATTAAAACCGTAACCATAGAAATTGAAGGAGATTTTGCCTTCGGTTGGCTTAAAGGCGAAAATGGTGTTCATCGTTTAGTGCGTATTTCACCTTTTGATAGTAATGCCAAACGACACACAAGTTTTGCTTCGGTTTATGTGTATCCTTTAGTTGATGATTCTATTGAAATTGACATTAATCCTGCTGATATTGAAATCACAACAGCACGTTCTAGTGGAGCTGGTGGGCAGAATGTAAATAAGGTTGAAACTAAAGTGCAATTACGACATAAACCATCTGGTATTCAAATTCAATGTTCAGAGACACGTTCTCAACAAGACAATAGAACACGAGCAATGCAAATGTTGAAGTCTCAACTATATGAAATTGAATTACAAAAGCAAATGGCACAACGCGAGGATATTGAAGCAGGTAAAATGAAGATTGAATGGGGAAGCCAAATTAGAAACTACGTTATGCATCCTTATAAATTGGTTAAAGATGTACGTTCTGCTCACGAAACAGGAAATGTAGATGCGGTTATGGATGGAGATATTGAACCTTTTTTAAAGGCTTATTTAATGATGATGGGACAACAAGAAGTTGATACAAATAAACTATAGATGAAAAAAATAGATACAATAATTTTCGACCTTGGAGGTGTTTTAATAGACTGGAATCCAGAATATGTTTATCTAGACGTTTTTAATGGAGACCGAGAAAAAATGCAATGGTTTTTTGACAACATTTGCACTAATGATTGGAACGAGAATCAAGATGCAGGTTATCCATTACAAAAAGCTACAGAAGAGCGTGTTGCACTATTTCCTGAGCATGAAGAGTTAATTCGCATATTTTATGGTCGTTGGGAAGAAATGCTCGGAGAAGCCATTGATGGTACTGTTGCAATACTTAAAAGTCTAATTGAGAATCCAAATTACAAAGTAGTAGCCTTAACTAATTGGAGTCATGAAACCTTTCCTGTCGCATTAGAGCGTTTTGAATTTTTACATTGGTTTGAAGGTATTATCGTATCAGGTGATGAAAAAACAAGAAAGCCATTTCCAGAGATTTATAAATTAACCTTAGATAGGTTCAATATTATTGCAGAAAAATCTATTTTTATAGATGATAATCTTAGAAATATTGAGTCCGCAAATGCATTAGGCATTAATGGCATACATTTTGAATCATCAAATGCGTTACTAAATCAATTAAAAACATATTCAATTACAATTTAAAAATGACTACTATATATTATAACCCAAGATGTTCAAAATCTAGACAAGGCTTAGCTTTACTAGAGGAATCTGGAAAAGAATTTGAAATCATCAAATATCTTGATGGAAACATAACTATCAAAGAATTAGAAGCTATCATCTCTAAATTAGATATCAAACCGATTGATTTGGTTCGTAAAAACGAAGCTATTTGGAAATCTGATTATAAAGGTAAAACACTGTCAGATAAAAAAATTATTGAAGCAATGGTAGCAAACCCTAAATTAATAGAACGACCAATTGTCATCAACGGAAATAAAGCAGTGGTTGGAAGACCACCACAAACTATATTAAACATCATCTAAAATTTAAGACAAATGAAAAAAACAATATTAGTTCTTTTCTCATTATTTCTAGTTCTAAATGTATTTGGACAAAGACGTAGAAACACAAATAATATTCCTCAAGCCAATAGCGAACCTTCTGAGAGAGATATCGCTAAACAAAAGCGTGAGATGGAAGAGCGAAAAAATGAATACATTGCTACTTTCTTAACAACACTTGAAGCTGATGACTTTCAGAAACAAATAATTAAACAATATCTTAATAGTTATAATGATGCAAGGTTTGAAATTATTAAAACAAAGTTTGAGCACAGAATAGATCGTGAAGCAGCCATAAAAAAATTAGAAGAGACGCACTTTATCGAACTAAAAGAATTGATTTCAGAAAGTGATATGTCCAAAATACAAGAACTAATTAAAGGTAATTTCAAAGAAAAAGAGGTCTTAAAAGAAAAGAAAAAAAAGAAGAAAAGGAAAAAGAAGCGTAAAAAAGATAAAGGCTAAATACGGTTACCTTTAATTAAAGATTTTTTAGATTAATATTTACCCTTATTCAGTACAAGAGTCGTGATGAAGAAAATATTGTCGACAATTTTAATATTAAAGGGCTAAATTAATAACTATATCATTTTAGCAACAATATGATATAACTCATAACCATCCATTCATTTTTTAGCTAACTTGCTAGAATGAATACCATTGCAGAACGCATTTTTGATTTTTTAAAGAACTTCCCTCCTTTTGATATGCTGAATAGTAAACAACTTATAGCTATATCAAAAGCTGTAGAGGTTGGGTATTTTGAAAAAGGGCAATCTATATTTAAAATCGAAGAATCTGTTGAAGATCATTTTTATGTCGTTAAAAATGGTGCTATAGGATTATATACAACTGAAGGAACTATTGTAGATGAATGTGATGAAGGCGACATCTTTGGTCTTAGAGCATTATTGAGAAAAGACAACTATATTTTAGATGCTATTGCTATAGAAGAAAGTATAGTTTATTCAATTTCTTCACATTTATTAGAAGATTATATTACAAATAACTCAGAAGCCAGTCAATTTTTAATGACAAGTTTTGTTACTAATTCTAGAAATATAGAATCTAATATAACCTCTTCAGAATTTACTAATCTTCAGTCTGCAGATTATTCTAAAAATCCAATTACCTGTTCTATAGACACCTCAATACAATCTGCGGCTCAAATTATGACTGAAAAGCACGTAGGTTCAATTGTGGTTGTAAATGAGTTAAAACCAATAGGAATTATTACTGATAAAGACTTACGTACAAAAATTGCAACTGGTAGTATTTCAATTTCAGAATCTGTCTCAAAAATTATGTCTTCTCCTGTAGTAACTTATCCAGAGAACACTACAGTATCTGAGGCACAAATTGCGATGCTGAAACACCAAATAACACATTTGTGTATTACCAAAGACGGTACAATTAATTCTCAGTTGACTGGTATATTATCTGAGCACGACATCATTGTTTTAAGAGAGAATAATGCATCCTCCCTAGTCAAAGAAATTAAACGTTGTAGCTCAGTATTACAATTAAAAGATATAAGAGCTAGAGCAGAGAATTTACTTAAGCGCTATTTAGAACAAGATTTACCTATAGAATTTGCGGCAAAATTAATATCAACCATAAATGATGTAATTACTCAAAGAATAATAGACATGGCTATTTCACAGCAAAATGAAGAACCTCCAGTAAATTTTGCATGGTTGGCCATTGGTAGCCAAGGTAGACAAGAGCAATTATTAATGACGGATCAAGACAATGCTTTAGTCTTTGATGATATCTCTGAGGATATAAATGAGGCCAACAAATTGTACTTTATAAACTTAGCAAAGCAGATAAATAAAGATTTGACTACTGTAGGATTTGAATTATGTCCTGCTGACATGATGGGAAGTAATCCAAAATGGTGCTTGTCATCATCTGAATGGTCGCAACAGTTTAATAGATGGATTACATCGCCAGATCAAGACAACTTAATGCTTTGCACTATTTTCTTCGATTTTGAGCATGTATTTGGTAGTAAAGATTTAATTGAGACACTTTCTCAAAGTATTTTTGAAAGTATTGATAATCACGATATATTTTTAACTTACTTAGGAAGAAATGCATTACAAAATCCACCTCCTCTTAGCTTTTTTAGACAATTTTTGGTAGAAGAAAGTGGTGAACACAAAAATCAATTTGATATTAAAGCACGCTCAATGATGCCTCTAGTTGATGCTGCTCGATTGCTTATTTTATCCCATAAAATAAAACACATAAACAATACTATTGAGCGTTTTAAAAAATTAGTTGAGTTAGAACCTCAAAATAAAGACACTTACTTATTTTGTATAGAAGCTTATAAAGATCTTCTTTGGTTTAGAACAGAACAAGGATTAAAAAATGTTGACTCTGGCAGATTTATCGATGTACAATCATTAAGCAAAATAAATCGTTTAAAACTAAGACGTAGTTTTAAAGCTGTGAAATTAATACAAGAACTGATTCAAACACGTTTTAAACTTTCACAATTCCTATAGTATGTCTTGGTTTAAACGTAAAAACTATCCTGATTTCTGGCAAAACTATGTCGCTCATTTTAAAGAGAAACAGCAAGTAGATATAGAAGGTATTCGCTTTATCATCTTTGATACAGAAACTACAGGTCTTAATCCTAAAAAGGATCGTATTCTATCTATAGGCTGTATTGGTGTTGAAAATTCTAGAATTAAAGTTGCCGATCAATTAGAAAGCTATTTAAGTCAAGAACATTTTAATGTTGAAACGGTTAAAATTCATGGTTTATTAAAAGAAGGTAAACTATCAAAAATTGATGAAGAAGAAGCTATTATTGAATTCTTAAGCTATATTGAAAATGCAATTTTAGTAGCACATCATGCTGCATTTGACGTAGCAATGGTTAACAATGTATTAAAACGAATGCAGCTACCAAAACTTAAAAACAAAGTATTAGATACTGGGCACCTTTTTCAAAAGACAAAGCTAGATACCAGTAAAGAGCATTTTGGATTAGATGAACTTTCAAACCGATTTAGTATTCCTTTACACGATAGGCATACAGCTTCTGGTGATGCTTATATTACTGCTGTTTTATTTTTAAAAATTCTCTCTTTCCTCAACAAGAACAATAACTTAAATCTAAAAGATTTGCTGCGTTCACATAAAAGAATTGGTTTGCTGTAAAAAAAAGACACACTCAAAATTGAGTGTGCCTCGATCTAAATAATAAAATATAAAAGGGTAATAATAATTTTAAGCAACACTTAATTCATTATCAACTTTAGGCGCTTTTGATTTAACTTCAAATTGATTTGAGGTATTATTTTCACCACCAGCTTTTAATGCTTTATCACCCGCAAAAAATGTTTTGTGATCATCACCAAGATCAGAACCTGCCATTCTTTGATGCTTAACACAAGAAACACTTTTTCTTATTTCCTGTCTCTGTACACCTTTTACATAAGCCAACATGCCTTCTTCTCCAAAATAACCTTCGGTTAAATCATTCATATGCAATGCCGTTGTATGATACGTTGGTAACGTAATCAAGTGATGAAAAATACCAGCATCTCTTGCTCCATCTATTTGAAATGTTTTAATTTTTTGATCTGCACGATGACATAATTCAGAATTATCATATTGTGCTTCCATTAAATTATTTCTATCATAAGCCGTCATATTTTCCCCTTCTGCAAGCATTTCGTCATATACTTGATTACGGAAGTTCAATGTCCAGTTAAAAGATGGTGAGTTATTGTACACCAATTTTGCATTAGGTACTACGTCTTTAATTCTGTTTACCATATGAGCTATTTGTTTCACATTTGGTGTTGGTGTTTCAATCCATAACAAATCTGCTCCATTTTGTAAGCTGGTAATACAATCTAAAACAACACGATCTATATTTGAACCTTCTTTGAATTTATATAAACCATTTGCCAATCTAATTGGACGCACTAATTTGCCCTCTCTCTTTAATAAAACGTCACCTTCTTTAGCATCTTCAATTGCAATTTCTCTAGCATCTACAAAAGCTAAATACTGAGACGCTAAATCACCTGGTTCCTGGCTTACTGGTAGTTTTTGAGTAAGACCTGCACCTTCAGAATCTGTTCTTGCTACAATAATTCCATCTTCAACACCCAACTCTAAGAATGCATATCTAATCGCATTCAATTTCGCAATAAAATCTTCATGTGGTACTGTTACTTTTCCATCTTGATGTCCGCACTGTTTAGCATCAGACACTTGATTTTCAATTTGAATAGCACATGCTCCAGCCTGAATCATTTTTTTTGCCAATAAAAATGTTGCTTCTTCATTCCCAAATCCAGCATCGATATCAGCAATAATCGGAACGATATGCGTTTCGAAATTATCAATTTGATTCTGTACATTTTCACCATTCTCTAATCTTCTAAACAAATCATTCAACTCTATAGCATCAGCTTGTCGTAAGAAATCATAAATTTCTTCAATAAGTCCAGAAACAGCTGTTTTTTCGTGCATAGACTGATCTGGTAATGGTCCAAATTCTGAGCGTAATGCCGCTACCATCCAACCAGAAAGATATAAATAGCGTTTACTAGTTGTTTTGTGGTGTTTTTTTACAGCAATCATTTTTTGCTGAGCCACAAAACCATGCCAGCAACCTAAAGATTGAGTGTAATTAGATGAATCTGCATCATACGCTGCCATATCTTCTCTCATAATAGCCGCTGTATATTTTGCGATATCTAATCCTGTTCTAAATTGGTTTTGAGCGACCATTCTGGCTGCGCTTTCAGGATTTATGGCATTCCAAGTTTGTCCATACTTTGCTTTAAGATCTCTCACTGTTTGTAATGCTGAACGATAGTTACTTTGTGATAAATTTTTCATAATTTTGCTTTTGATTATTGAGGTTATACGAAATTTTGATAATTAGGTCTCGTAAGCTATTCCAGTAGTTGCGAGACATTTTTTTTATATATACTTATATGCTGACAGCGTTAAGAATTCTTCAAATTCAGTTTGTGTTACTAAACGCTTAAAAAGGCCTATTGCTTCAGAGAATTTGGTGTTTTTAATTTTCCCCTCTCCTACTTCGATTATGATTTTTTCGACTTCATCATCAAACAACGTGTCAAATACATCCTTATTAAAAACGCTTCCATCTTCTAAAAACGCTTTGTTTTTTAACCATTGCCAGACTTGAGTTCTAGATATTTCAGCAGTTGCAGCATCTTCCATTAAATTGTAAAGCGCTACAGCACCATATCCTCTTAACCAAGCTTCTAGATATAATATACCAACGTTGATATTTTTTCTAATTCCGGCTTCAGTAATAGTGCCTTGTGGCATTTCTACCAGATCGTATTCTGTAACTTTAACATCTTCTCGTTTGTTGAAAATCTGATTTGGTGTTGGCATATATTTGTCAAATTCCTTCATTGCAACTTCTACCAATGCAGGATGTGCAACCCAAGTTCCATCGTGTCCATTTCTGGCCTCGCGTTCCTTATCAACTCTCACTTTTTCGAGTGCAACATTATTGGCTTCAGGATTATTTTTAATCGGAATTTGTGCTGCCATTCCGCCCATTGCATGGATACCACGTTTGTGACAACGTTGAATCACTAAGTTAGAATAGGCAGCCATAAAAGGTGTAGTCATTGTTACCTGATCACGATTTGGAACTACAAAACCTTTATGGTTTCTAAATTTTTTGATGTATGAAAAAATATAATCCCAACGTCCGCAGTTTAAACCAACAATATGGTCTTTGAGTTCGTAGATATATTCATCTAACTGAAAACTCGCCGTAATGGTTTCTACAAGTAAAGTTGCTTTGAATGTTCCATTAGGAATTTCTAAATAGTTTTGAGCGAACTCAAAAACTTCGTTCCACCAGCGTGCTTCTAAATAATACTCTAATTTTGGCAAATAAAAATATGGTGCAGTACCTCTTTCAATTAATGCTATACTATTATGAAAAACATAAAGCCCAAAATCAAACAAGCTACCAGACATTTCCTCTCCATTAACAATTAGATGACGTTCGTTTAAATGCAAACCTCTGGGTCTAACTATTAGTACAGCTATATTTTCATTAAGTTTATAATGCTTACCTCTAGTTTCATCTACTAATTCAATGGTTTTTAAGTTAGCATCAATTAAATTTTGTTGACCTTCTAAAGTGTTTTTCCAACTTGGTGCGTTACTATCTTCAAAATCTGCCATAAATGTTTTGGCACCAGAGTTTAAAGCATTAATCACCATTTTACGATCTACTGGACCAGTAATCTCGACACGACGGTCTAATAAATCTTCAGGAATTGGTGCTGCTACCCATTCTGATACTCTTATTGATTCAGTTTCTTTAGGAAAAGAAGGAAATCCACCTTTATCAAAAACTAGTTGTTGTTTTTCTCTGCGTTCTAACAAAGATAAACGAGATGCATTAAATTTTTCTTGTAATACTGTAAGAAAGACTAATGCTTCTTCCGTTAAAAGTTCTGGGTAGAAATTTGTCACCTCTGGTGAAAATTTCATTTTCTTTTGTGTTTTTGCAATTACTTCCATGCTTAATTATTTTGATGAAACAATGTTACAAACTATTTTTAAAAAAAACAAGCGAACGTTCGCTAAATATTTTTTTTTCGTTTTTTACGTAAGTTCGCAAAATGTACTATATTTGTTAATATGGAACAAGATTATATTAAACTAATATTTGGACTAAAATTGAAGCAAATCCGTACAGACAGAGAGCTTTCGTTGTTTGGGTTATCAAAATTATCAGGTCTCTCAAAATCATATCTTAATGAAATAGAAAAGGGAAAAAAATACCCAAAGCCAGATAAAATCGCTTCATTATCTGAACATTTAGATGTTCCATATGATGAAATGGTCTCATTAAAACTTGATAAAAACTTAGCTCCTATTGGCGAAATTTTGCAATCTAAGTTGCTAAAAGAAATTCCTTTAGAGTTATTTGGGATTCAGGAAAGTACTATGATTGACATTATTTCTAATGCACCATCAAAAGTCACTGCATTTATTAGCACTATTATTGAAATCGCGAAGAATTACAACTTTAGTAAAGAAAGTTTTTACTTAGCTTCTGTACGATCTTTTCAAGAAGCTAACAATAATTATTTCGATGATTTAGAACTATCCGTTTTAGCATTTGCAAAAACCTATCATGTAGATTTAAAGCAGTCATTAAAATCTAAAGAACTTGAAGATATTTTAATTGAAGAGTATGGATATACTATTAATACATCAGAACTAGCATCACATACAGAATTAGATAATTTACGTTCTGTTTTTATCCCTAAAACAAAAACACTTTTACTCGCTAAACATATTGATGATGCTCAGAAAACATTTATATATGCTAAAGAGATTGCTTATAACTACTTAGAAATCAGTGAACGACTTTACACTTTCTCTTGGATTAAATTTGAAAATTTTGACCAAGTTCTTAATAACTTCTACGCGTCATATTTCGCTGGTGCTTTAATTATTCCTAGAGCACGATTAGTTTCTGATTTAAAAACATTATTTTCTAAGAAATCCTTTAAAACAAAAGATTTTGAACGTGTAATTAGTAATTATAATGCTTCACCGGAATCTATTTACCATAGACTAACCAATATTTTACCTAAGGATTTCAACCTAAATAGCTTATTCTTTTTAAGGTTCTCTCATCAAAAAGGCAACAATAATTTCGAATTAAATAAAGAGCTACACTTATCTAAGCAGCAATCGCCACATGCCAATGAAACAGATGAACATTATTGCAGGCGATGGGTATCTCTAAAAGTTATAGATCGAATAAGTCGTACTAATAACTTACATGAATTTGATGTACAGATTTCAAATTACCCAAATGAAGACAAAAGTTATTTAGTATTATCTTCTGCTACAGCTGACCCATTTGTATCAGACAGATACAGAAGCGTTAGTATTGGTATTTTAATCAATAATCAATTTAATCGTAAAGTAGCATTTGCAAAAAGTCGATCCATAACTACGGTTCAAGTTGGTGTAACTTGTGAACGTTGCGCCATAAAAGAATGCTACGTAAGACAAGCCAAGCCGGTGTTTATTACATCTAAACTTAAAGATGAAAAAATTGCAGATGTCGTAAACCAGCTTCAGGAAAAATACGGGAAGTAAACCTTAAACGATATTTGCGATTTTAGAATAACTAAGGGCTTCAAAACTAGTCACAACCTTATTTGCTAAAGCGTAATCCTGATGTGATGAGTGCAGACTTTTAAAACCTACACAAAATATATCTGCGGAATTTGCGGCCTTAATACCATTGGTAGAATCTTCTATTACAATACATTCAGATCGTTTAAAACCAGTTGATTCAGCTGCTTTAATAAAAATTTCTGGATGTGGTTTTGACTGCTTCAAATCTGCTCCACTAAATTTTGCGATGAAATATTGATTGAGATTAAAACGATCGAAAATTTGATTAATGCCTAACATAGATGCAGAAGACGCAACAACTAAGACTACATCGTTAGCATAAAAATCTTTGATTCTATCTAATACACCATCTATTAAATCTAGCTCATCATTAACAAAGAAATACTTGTAATGCTTGCGTTTTAGACTCATTAAATATTCTGGAGTTTCACTTATATTAAAATGATCAACTAAACGCATACAAATATTGATTGTAGATTGCCCTGTAAATGAAGCATATAAATCTTCATCGACATCTATTTTAACATCTTCAAACATTTGATGATATGCCTTACGATGTAACGGCTCAGTATCAACGATTACACCATCCATATCAAATAAAACAGCTTTTAGCATACTTTTTAATTTGCGACGAAGATAAAAAAGTAAATGGCATTGTATACTAGATGGTATAGCAATACCATTATATTTTTATAAAATTATGTTTAGTTTTACAGCTTGATACTTATTTAATACAAAATGGCAAAAAAAGGACGTGAGAAAAACACCGCAAATAAAGCCAAGCATAGTAAACTAATTGCTCAAAAAAAGAACAAGATAAAATCTAAAGATGCTGAACGCAAGGCTCGTTTAAAAGCAATAGTTGAGCTTTCAAAAGCAAAAAAAGACAGCAAATCTTAATTAATTATAACACATTATCCATAATATCCTTAACTACTTCTGGATTTAATAATGTACTTGTATCACCTAATTGATCCGTTTCATTACATGCAATCTTCCTTAAGATTCGTCTCATAATTTTCCCACTTCTAGTTTTTGGTAAACCTTCCGTAAATTGAATTTTATTCAACTTTGCTATAGGTCCAATTTGTTCTGTAATGACTTGGTTAATTTCTTTACGTAAATTATCATGATTTCGACTTTCACCTGTCTCTTTAAGAGTCACGTAACCATATAAAGCATTTCCTTTTATATCATGAGGAAAACCTACTATGGCGCTTTCTGCAACTGCTGGATGCTCATTAATAGCATCTTCTATTGGCGCAGTTCCTAAGTTATGACCAGAAACAATAATAACATCATCTACTCTACCTGTTATTCTATAATAACCAACTTCGTCTCTTAACGCTCCATCACCAGTGAAATATTTATTATCATAAGCTGAAAAATAAGTATCCTTATATCGTTGATGATTTCCCCAAATTGTTCTAGCCATACTTGGCCAAGGGAATTTAACACACAGTCTTCCATCGACTTGATTCCCTTTTATTTCTTCACCATGTTCGTCCATTAATGCTGGCTGAATGCCAATAAAAGGTAAGGTCGCATATGTTGGTTTTGTTGGTGTTGCGAATGCAATTGGAGTAATCATGATACCTCCTGTTTCGGTTTGCCACCAAGTGTCTACAATTGGTGCTTTTTTCTTACCTACGTTATCATCGTACCAATGCCAAGCTTCTTCATTTATTGGTTCACCAACAGTTCCTAATACTTTTAGAGATGATAAATCATATTTTTCTAAATGCGCCACACCTTCTTTAGCTAAAGCTCTAATCGCAGTGGGTGCTGTATAAAATTGATTAACTTTATGCTTCTCTACAATCTCCCAAAAACGTCCAAAATCTGGATAACTTGGTACACCTTCAAACATTACTGTTGTAGCTCCATTACATAATGGTCCATAAACAATATAACTATGTCCTGTAATCCAACCTATATCTGCTGTACACCAATATACATCTTGCTCTCTATATTGAAATACATTTTTAAACGTATAAGCTGTATATACCATATAACCTCCTGT
>NZ_JADGDZ010000023.1 GCF_016744625.1 Winogradskyella sp. | reverse complement strand
TTTAATAGTTGTAACCGATGGGTTTAAGAAGTTTGAGACCGCATCTCAGTTATGCAGCTATGTTGGCATTACACCAACAATACGCACATCTGGCAGTAGCGTTAGAGGACGCAGTAGAATAAGTAAAGTAGGAAATAAGAAATTGAGGAATTTATTGCTTTTATGTGCTTTTTCGGCATGTAAACATAATAAGTCTTGCAGAGAAATCTATGAACGATTAGTAGCCAAAGGAAAGAGTAAGAAACTGGCATTAATAGCAGTAGCAAACAAGTTATTAAAACAGGCATTTGCTATTGCTAAAAGTGGACGACCTTATGATGAAAACTTTGTTTCAAGATTAGCTTAAAATTGCTTGTTTTTTAACTCAGTTCTTGTTGTGCTTTCGTTATTTTTTTGTGCTTTAGTTTCTCATCAATAATTCTTGATCAATCATTTCGATTGATTTAATTATCTCTATTTCAATTTCCGGAACAAAGAATTTAAGAAATGTTTCATTATAATTTCTGAAACTTTTATATCGGAACATTAAGTCGTGATCTGTTCTTAATCCATTAATATTAATGGGTTTCATTATGGTTAAATCCAATAGCCCAATTTCATTGAAGTATTTAACCTCTAAATCATGGATTTTGCTCTGATATGAATGTTGATACTCTATTAATCTATTATATCCTTCATAGTTTGTGTCATATAATGTGGCTATTTGGTTGCGTAGCGAGTCGTTCTTAATGGTTCGCATGCCCATTTGCTTTAATGTTTCATATGGAGTTACGTTATAATTAAACTCTACCCCAAACTGAATGCTATTAAAATGAATGGATAGTGAATCATTAAATGACTCATTACCTTCAATCCAATTAATTATTATATTTTCACTTATATTTTTATGTTTAAATTGATTTAAATTTTCACGAATTCCATCTAAATCATTTTCTAAATTAGCTTTAACTTCTTTAAGAATTTCAGTTTCTATTTTTCTCAATTTTTTATTTTCGTTCCAATTATTAATCTGAAGCGCAATCAAAATTCCAATAACAACAAGAATTATTTCTCCAATAGCATATTTAAAGTACTTACCTGTTTTATTTTCACTCATAAGGTTATAGCGAATTTTTCTAAAGAATTTTATCATTGATTAGCCTTTCATTATTTATTCAAATTGAGAAAGTACAATTTTAGCATTGGTATTGTCTGAATTTAGCTCCAGAGATTTTTGATAGGCTTTTACTCCATTTTCGGTATCACCCAATTTTAAAAGACACTCTCCATAACTATCATACGTGTTAAATTCATTTGGATATAATTCCGTATTGAGTTTAAATATTTTTAGTGCATCCTCATTTTTATCTTGTCCCATAAGCTCATATCCTAATCTATTAATTTGAATTTCTGAAATAATGTAGTTGTGTGTTTCTGAATCCTGATTTTTAATTATTTTAATTATATCATCTATGTTTTTTCCAGATGATGCTAATTCAGATAAGTTTTTTGGCGAATCATCATCAATAATTATTTTTTCATCAGATGGCTTAATGTCATCAACCAAGATTTGAGAATACTCTAGTTCTTCATTAATCAATAGTTGTAGTTCTTTAGCTTTTTCATGTAAGTTAGCAACTCTGGCCTTCATACCTTGAGTGTTATTAATGCTCCATTTTGTAATTACTTTTAAATTTTTATAAACATCAGAGTTTTGATTATTGGCAAAACTATACGCTAATTCTTTATTATTATTATCCCAAACAGTCAACCAGAAATCATTCATAATGTCCAAATTGAAGAAATTTGCTCTAAATTCAACTCTTTGTTGTCTTGATTTATAAACATGATCTTCCATGAGTTCATAATAATTAATTATGTTGTTCACTAAATTTTGACTTGATAAGTAGTAAAGTTTGCCAGTACTAATCATTTCATCATAAGTGATACGATTTGGATTTACATCTCTAAATGCTGGTCCCCTATATTCATTTAGTGTTAGGGCATCTTCCATACTGTGCTTATCTTTCCAGATTAGATTACTAAAATAAGTTAAATAACGCAAGTCATTTTTATATTGATTATCAATATCATTGAGCATTATTCTGTCTTTATCGATTTCTTGAAATAAGCTTTTTAAAACCTGTTTTTCAAGATCTTCTTTTTTTCTAAGTTCATTCCAAGTATTAATTTGTAGTGCAATTAAAATTCCAATAACCACGAGGATAATCTCACCAATAGCATAGAGTAGATATTTACTGAACTTGTTTTCAGAGAGCAGCTTTTGTCGAATTTTTCTAAAGAATTTAATCATTGGTTAGCGGTTTCTGATAATGAAGCACAACGTCCACTGTGTATGGCGTAGTGAGGCGCGCCTCACGGATAGCCATAATTGCGCCTCATTCGCTATACATTTTGTTGTGTGTAGTTTCGTTCGGAGTTCTCGTAGACTAGACTAAATATACATAAAATAGGCGAGGTGCGATTAACAGTGGACGTTGGTATGTAATTAGTAGAAAGGAAGCGTTTGCAAAACGCGATTCTACGTGCCGCAGGCAATTGCATACCAACGTGTTCGTGTATGATTTGTGCGACTTAGAATCCGCAGGATTTTCAGTTGTTGCGAATCGTACGTTTAAATATATAACTTTTAATTGAAGTTCAAATGCGAGCATGAAATATACACGTTGTTGTAACACGTTTTTATTCTCTAAATTTCTCAAAATTTGTAATTAAATATTTTTCAAATTGAGGTTTGCAATGTTCTTTTTGAAGTTTTGTATTTCGTCCATTAAACCAAATAGAACGTTTTCCTTTATTCTTTCCGTTTTTATTTTGGTTTGATTCTTTAATAAATTCCTCACTAGTCATTAGCCACATAGATTCCATTCTTTCAGAGTAGAATAGAAAATAATAATTGTCTCTATTTTCGTGGGTTACTGCTGCAAATAGAGCTGCATCTCCAAAAGTTACATTTTTAGACCTAGCTTTTATTTGTATTTCTATAAAATCACCATTAGGTTTGCGTAAAACTGCATCAATTCCAAAGTCATCAACTAAAGGCATATAAACATCTAAACCTTCTTTTAGCATTTTTCCAACAAGCCAATACTCCATTCTTTTACCAAATCCAGCAGAGTGTCTAAATGATATTGCCATAAACTTAGTTTACCATTTTTTTGAAATTGTATATATTTTTTTTCCATTCAGATGCGATAGCTAGAAATTTATCTCCCGTTTGAAAGTTTTTAAATAATTCCATATCTCTTTTAAAAACCATAACTGTACAATCAGTACACTTTAATTTTAGTGTGGTAGCTTCTATTTGGTTCCAACCAGTTATTGAATCCACAAGTGTATTTCCGAGAATCATTGATTTAATTTGGACTTCGATTTTGTAAATCCCTGGGTTTATTGTTTCAATTATCATAGTTTGTTCTCAAATGTGTTACAACGTCCACTGTGTATGGCGTAGTGAGGCGCGCCTCACGGATAGCCATTGTTGCGCCTCATTCGCTATACATGCTGTTGTGTGTAGTTTCGTGTGTAGTTCTCGTAGACTCGACTAAATATACACAAAATTGGCGAGGTGCGACAAACAGTGGACGTTGGTATGTAATTAGTAGAAAGGCAGCGTTTGCAAAACGCGATTCTACGTGCCGCAGGCAATTTCATACCAACAAAAGAATATAGTTAGTAACTATATCCGCGCTATAGAGCTAAGATAGTAAATCTTTTATTTTAGAAATGGAAAGTTGGTTATAGACTCCTATCAATAATTTGTTTGAAGTTTTATATCTAAGGAGCAGAAGCCACAATACCAAGTGTATACAACTGTTCCATATTAGGATATGCACTACCACCTGCTGGTTCTAAAGTAATCCCAAACGCTTGGCTTGCGTTAGCGTTAGCAATAGCAAATATTTTATTGTCGTCTGTATTGAAATCGTCAATTGTACCTAAACTTGTTGGTGTTAATGGGTTTAAAGTTAAGGACCATACTTGCCAAACTTTCCCTTCTGGTGCATTTGGTAAACCTTCAGCATCTAAGTAAATGGTATTGTCGTTTTTGTTCCAATAGACTTTCGCATACGTTGAAGCATAATCACCTTGTCCACCAAGTGGTACAGCTAAGATATCTTTATCTCTTATGGCATCAAGTAAGTTCTTGGTTGCTGCTAAATTTGTTTTAGCATCTTCAATTTGTATTTCGAGATATTGTTTTTCGGTTTCAACGATTTGTAAGTTCTCTTCTAATTGATTCTTGTTGTTGAGTGTCCATAATAATCCACCAGTCAATAAAATAGAGGCAGCCCAACCTGCATACGATATCCAGTTTGGTTTCTTAGGTTTTAGGTCTACAACTTTAGTGTCTGAGAAATCTAATTTTCCTTTAAAAGAATCAAAATTTATGGCGTGTGGAGATACAACAGCTGTTAATTTAACAACAGCAATTTCTATTTCTATAACCTCTTGTAACAATTCAGGATATTGCTGCAAAAGGTCATAGACATCCTGATTTTCTTTTTCAGAAAGGTGGCCAGCTACGTATAGCTCTAAAATGCCTGATTCTATGTATGCTATAATATCCATATTATAATACTATATCTCTTAATTGTTGAATACAGCTTCGGTTTCTTGTTTTTATTGTGCCTATTGGCATCTGCAATTCTTCTGAGGCTTCTTTTTGTGTAAACCCTTTAAAGTAAAGCAACTCAATAACTTCTTTACATTTTTGACCTAAATTGGTCACAAATTTTTTAATACCAATAGCATCTGTAGAAGCATCTAAATTATCATTGCTTTTTATAATATCTACGAAAAAATCAGCATTGAGGTTTTGCTTAGATTGCTTGTATGTCTTAGAGCGTGTCTTATCAATAGCAGTATTGCGAGCTATGTTTAAAATCCACGTAAAAAATCTTCCCTTTTTTGACGAGTATGTATCTGCTTTGTTCCATGCCTTAATAAAGACATCTTGCATCAATTCATCCGCAATATCAGAATCTTTTACAATATTGTAAACGACTCCATGGATGCTTTTACTATACATATCATAGAGTTTTTCGAATGCAACCTGATCTTTATTCTGAAACTGCTTTACCAGTGTTTCTAAATCTGTCATACGAGATTTATTCTAGAGGTTTCGCAGAAATGGGGAAGAAGATATTTCTACGCTAACTCTAAAAGTTAGTTTATATATGTTATAATTATTTATTCTATAATACCTGCACAACCAACACGAGCACCTGCAGCACCAGAAGGTTGAGATTTTAAATCGTCCACACCAATGTGAACAATAATGGCTTTTCCTAGTATATCTTTAGAAGCATCTCCACAACCAATACACCATTCGTCTGTTGTCTTGGTAATTGTTGCTCTACCATTAGCATTGGTTTTAAAGTTACCAATGTCACCTTTATGGTAGCCAGCTGCATCTCCCCAAGCACCATGAGGTTGTGCTGTAGGATTCCAATGTCCACCTGAAGACTTACCATCTACTGAAGAACAATCAGCTTTTTCATGGATATGAATAGCATGTTCTCCTTCTTCTAGTCCTGTAATAGTACCAACCATGGTTACAATCCCATTTTTCTCAGTAAAATTTATAGTGCCTTCAACATTACTACCACTTTTTGGTGAAAGTGTAATAGAAAGCTTCTTTTCAGTAGAGTTTTCTTTTACAATCTCCTCAACTTCTGTATCTATAATTTCATCAGTTTCAGTTTTATTCTCTTTACAAGATGTTGCGAATACAACAGAAAAAGCAAGTGCTATTAATTTTAAGTTTTTCATGTGTTTTTATTTATTGTTTTTTATAGTCACATGCTGTTCGCTATTAATCATTTCCTAAATGACAAAATTTTGAACAAGCTCGTTTCATGGCTAATCATTTTAGTTTGTAGTAAAGTTAAGTAGATAAATGCGTTCATGCAAGTACGATACATATTCTTGAAAGCCCCTATTTTTGAGGGATATGACAAATGTCATGTTTTTTACCATGGCTTACGAGTAATTTTGACTATCAACTTCATAGTAAATATGTGTCATTCTTTAGTTAATAAATACAACGTTGCAGGTCCACGTTATACAAGTTATCCAACAGTTCCGTATTGGAATATGGATACATTTTCCTTGCAGCAATGGAAGAACTCGCTTCAAAAATCTTTTGAAGAAAGTAATACTAGTGAAGGTCTAAGTTTATACTTGCACTTACCGTTTTGTGAAAGTTTATGCACCTTTTGTGGTTGTCATAAACGTATTACTAAACGTCACGAAGTAGAATTGCCATATATAAAAGCACTTTTAAAAGAGTGGAGTTTGTATCGTAAACTATTAGATGGCAAACCAAAGATTAAAGAATTGCACCTTGGTGGAGGAACACCTACATTTTTCTCTCCAGAGAATTTGAAGTTTTTAATTTCTGAATTGTTGAAAGTATCTGAGATTGCCGAGGATTATGAATTCAGTTTTGAAGGTCATCCAAATAATACAACCCAAGAGCATTTACAAACCTTATTCGATTTAGGTTTTAGACGTGTGAGTTTTGGTGTTCAGGATTATAACTTAAAAGTACAAAAAGCGATTCATCGTGTGCAACCTTTTGAGAATGTAAAACGTGTTACAGAATTGGCTCGCAAAATTGGTTATACCTCTGTTGGTCATGATATTATTTTCGGCTTACCATTTCAGACAGAAGCTGATGTTATAGAAACGATTAATAAGACAGAAGCCTTAATGCCAGATCGCATTGCCTTTTATAGCTATGCTCATGTTCCTTGGATAAAAGGAAATGGACAACGTGGTTTTAAAGACGATGATTTACCATCAGGAGACTCTAAGCGACAACAATACGAAACTGGCAAGCAGCTTTTAGAAAAAGTTGGTTATGTAGAGATAGGAATGGATCATTTTGCTTTAAAAAGTGATTCTCTTTATAAAGCGATGCAAAATGAAACTTTACATCGCAATTTTATGGGTTACACAGCTTCAAAAACGCAATCAATGATTGGTTTAGGAGTGTCGTCTATTAGTGATAGTTGGTATGGTTTTGCACAGAATGTAAAATCTATTGAAGAGTACTATCATTTAATTAACGAAAGTATTATTCCGGTTTTTAAAGGACACATTCTAAATACTGAAGACCTTATCATTAGAAAGCATGTGCTTAATCTAATGTGTAATTTTAAAACTTCTTGGCTAGATAATGCCATGATGTTTGATGAATTGCCAGATATCCTATTAAAGCTAAAAGAATTTGAATTAGATGGTTTACTTGAGTTTGAAAGAAAACAAGTTACCGTTACTGAAAAGGGAAAACCTTATATCAGAAATATATGTATGGCTTTCGATTTATTGCTACAACGCAAAAAGCCAGGCACACAATTATTTTCAATGACAATTTAAAAACATCAACAATGAAACGAATAATCGTTCCTATAGACTTCTCAGAACACTCAGAATTTGCATTAGAAGCTGCTTCAAATATTGCTCGCAAGTATGATTCAGAACTGATTGTATTGCATATGCTAGAATTATCTAATGCAATTTTAACAGCTGGTAGCGCATCTCTAAATGAAGAAGCTGTGTTTTATTTAAAACTGGCCGAACAAAAGTTTGAAACATTTTTAGATAAACCTTATTTAGAAGGTCTTAATATTACACCTATTGTTAAGCACTTTAAAGTGTTTAGTGAAGTAAATGAGGTAGCCAATGAGCATAATGTAAACCTAATTGTAATGGGTTCTCATGGAGCAAGTGGTATAAAGGAAGTTTTGATTGGTTCTAATACAGAAAAGGTAGTGCGTCATTCTGATATTCCAGTTTTGGTAATAAAACACAATCCGATATTATTTGATTTTGAAAACGGAGTGTTTGCATGTGATTTTTCTGATGATGCTGTTGCACCATATCTAAAGGCTAAAGCAACCTTTAATAAACTTAATGCTAAGATGCATTTGGTTTATGTAAATTCTCCAGATGGCAATTTTAGAAGTTCGTCAGAAATTGATAAGCGCGTAGCTAACTTTTTGAAGAAAGCAGATGGTGATCTAAGACATTTAAATGATGTAAATGTGGTTTCAGATTATTCTATTGAAAAAGGGATTCTAAATTTTGCTAATGTAATTGGAGCTGATGTTATCTCAGTTGCTACACATGGTAGAAAAGGTTTAGCTCATTTCTTTGAAGGTAGTATTTCTGAGGATATAGCGAATCACTCCACATTACCCGTAATGACCTTTAAAATATAATTCTTGATTTTTTATTAGTTAGTATTATTAATATCAAGATAAGCGCCAAGGACTAGGGACTTTGGCGCTTTTTTATTTCATAGCCTCATAAAACTCAGGTTCTTGTTCTATGTTGAGATTTAAATCTTCTTTTAGAATTGGTTTTGTTGGTCTTAACAATACTAAATAGGCTAATACTATCGCAGCTATCAGTAAGTAAAAAGGGTTGCTTGTTATTATAAAAATAACAATGCCTAATAATGCTGGTGCTTCTAACATGGCATATCGTATAATTCGAGCTGATTGGTATTGCACAAGTTTTTCTTTTAAGGTTGATTTCTCTTGCGTTTTTTTTAAGTTCTTTTGAAAAAGAAAATGGCTTAAAAACGCAATTGCAATTGCAAAAACAGGCACTAAATAAAAGAAAGGATCTTCAGAATCAGCAATTTTTATTTCTACATTTTCTGTAATATATAAGGCTACAATTCCAAAAATTAAGATGGCAGCACAATATGCATAATAGATGATAGTGATTGTTTTTAAAATACCTTTTGGTGTCTGAGGTTGATTTGTGTTATTCATAAACTTAATAATTGAATGACTAAAATATAAAAAAGACTTCACTATTTTCTAATCTTCTATGTAGGAATTTTACACTAGTTTTAGTGTATTAGTTGTTTTTTTTAATGTAATTCACCTTAGAGATGATAAATGTCATGTTTTTAGAGAAATCGCTAGACTATTTTTGATTATTAATAGGATAAAAATGTCCTAATTAAAATAAGACCAATTCAATTATAATTGGAAACTAACTAAAAACCACAGCTAAAACCACAACTAAATGAAACAAGTAAAACTAGTACTAGGTGTTCTATTATTTGGGATGCTTTTTTTTATGTCTTGCAGTGAGACTGATAAAAAAGAAGATTCTAGCAATGCAGACATTCCTGTAAGTAGAGAAATGATGGCAGAGTTAACGGCTCCTCCTAATGTGCCAACTCCAGTTGGAAGACGTAGAGCAAAAAAACTTATTGTTAAAATGGAAATCCTCGAAGAAGTAGGAACCATGACTGATGGAACAACGTATAATTATTGGACATTTGGTGGTTCAGTTCCAGGAAGTTTTATTAGAACTAGAGTAGGTGATGAGGTAGAGTTTACGTTGTCTAATCACCCAGACAACAAGTTACCACACAACATCGATTTACATGCCGTAACTGGACCAGGTGGTGGAGCAACATCATCGTTTGTGGCACCAGGTCATGAAAAGACATTCAATTTTAAAACATTAAATCCAGGATTATATGTGTATCACTGTGCTACTGCACCAGTAGGAATGCATATTGCAAATGGAATGTATGGTTTGATATTAGTTGAGCCTGCAGGTGGATTACCTGTAGTAGATAAAGAATATTATGTAATGCAAGGTGATTTCTATACAAAAGGAGAAAATGGTGCACCAGGATTACAAGCCTTTGACATGCAAAAAGCAGTTGACGAAGATGCAGACTATGTTGTGTTTAATGGTAGTGTAGGAGCCTTAACAGGAGATAATGCTATAACAGCTAAGGTTGGAGAAACTGTACGTCTTTATGTAGGTAATGGTGGACCTAATTTAGTGTCTTCATTCCACGTTATTGGTGAAATTTTCGATAAAGTATTTGTAGAAGGTGGAGATATGATTAATGAAAATGTACAGACAACATTAGTTCCTGCTGGTGGAGCTGCTATTGTAGAGTTTAGAGTAGATGTGCCTGGTACATTTATTTTAGTGGATCACTCTATTTTCAGAGCTTTTAATAAAGGAGCATTAGGAATGCTTAAAGTAGAAGGAGAAGATGATATGAAAATATATTCTGGTACAATGCAAGAAGGTATTTATTTACCTGAAGGTGGTGGAATACAGTCTATGCCAGATGAAGGGAAGGATAAACCAAAAGTATCTACATCAGACAAAAGTTTAGCGGAGAAGATGGAATCTGGAAAGCAAATTTATATGAATACCTGTTTTGCTTGTCACCAAGCTGAAGGACAAGGTATACCAAATGCATTCCCTCCATTAGCTAAATCAGATTACTTAAATGCTGATGTAAATCGTGCCATCAATATTGTATTAAAAGGTAAAACAGGAGAAATCACTGTAAATGGAGAAGTTTATAATAGTGTTATGACAAAACAATTTATTACTTCAGAAGAAATTGCAGATGTTATGACCTATATATATAATTCTTGGGATAATAATAAGACTAATGTAACTACATCTCGCGTAGAGCAGGTTAAAAGTGGTCACTAATTATTAATTGTAAGAACACATACATGAAAACTATTTTGAGACTGACATTAAGCATAATGTTTACCTTATATCTGTCAGCAGCTTTTTGTCAGTCTGAAATGGTTTCTATTAAAGGCGGTAACTATATACCACTTTATGGAAGGGACTCATTGCAAGTGACAATTTCAGATTTTAAAATAGATGTATTTCCAGTTACAAATCAAGAGTATTTAGACTTTGTGAAAAGGCATCCTAAATGGCAACGTTCGCAAGTAAAGCGGTTATTTGCTGATAAAAACTACTTGGTTAATTGGGTGTCTGATACAATTTTAAATGATAATCAATCTTTAAAAGCTCCAATAACTAATATGTCTTGGTTTGCAGCAAATGACTATTGTGATTGTCAAGGAAAGCGACTAGCAACTGTCGATGAATGGGAATATGTTGCTATGGCAGATGAAGACATTGCAGATGCAAGGACAAAAGATAGTTATAACGAATATATTCTTGGGTGGTACGAAAAGCCTAAAACATTTAATAACGAAATAGGATCCACGTTTAAAAACTATTGGAATGTATATGATTTACACGGTTTAGTTTGGGAATGGACCTTAGACTTTAATTCGGTTTTAGTGTCTGGTGAATCGCGTAAAGATGTAGATACAGACTTAAATTTATTTTGTGGAAGTGCAGCAATAGGCGCAACCGATTTAATGAATTATGCCGCATTTATGCGTTATGCCATTCGTGGAAGTTTAAAAGCTAAATATTCTATGAAGAATTTAGGGTTTAGGTGTGTGCAAGATATTAAAGAAGAAAAATGAACTTTTCAAAGAAAAATCACAAACACTTAATCAATAATAATTACGTGAGTAAACATTTAAAAATAGTTTTCTCAGTGTTTGTATTGTTCATGGCTATGGCTTCATGCAATTCAGATAAATCAAAAAAAGGAGAGCAAGAGTTGGCAGTATATCAATGTCCAATGCAATGCGAAAGTGATAAAACTTATAGTAAAACTGGTAGTTGTCCTGTTTGTAAAATGGATTTGAAGGCTATTGCCCAAGAATCTTCAAGTGAATTGGTATTAGATGAAATTTCGGATGAATCTATTTTTAATTTGACTAGCAAATGGAATACAGAAGAAGCTGAAGTTATTCAATTAGAAGATTTAAAGGGAAAGACTTTAGTAATGGTAATGATTTATACAACATGTAAAGCTGCATGTCCAAGATTGGTTGCTGACATGAGAAATATTGAAGCAAAAATCCCAAAAGAAAGTTTAAAGGATTTGAACTTTATATTAATTAGTATAGATCCAGAAACAGATACTTCACAACGCTTAAAAGCATTTGCAAAAGAGAATTTAATGGATGATTTACACTGGACTTTTTTACAAGGTACTGAAAGCGGAGTTAGAGAATTTGCGAACGTTTTAGCAGTAAAATACAAACAGATTACACCTTTAGATTTTTCACATTCAAATATTATAAGTGTGTTTAATACTAAGGGAGAATTAGTCCATCAACAAGAAGGTTTAGGTGTCGATAATAAAGAGACTATAGAAACCATTTTAAAATTAGCGAATTAAAATAAATACTAACCAAAACAAATTAATATGTTATCAAAAAAACAAGCAAGAGCCTTCTTTCTAGGAGGAACTGTAGTGACATTTCTGATATTTATTGGTCTTACAATTTTCTCGTTTACTAAAGCGCAAGATCAAAGTAATGACGGAAATATTACAGAAGCAGTCGTAAGAGGAAAAGTCCTTTGGGAAGAAAATAATTGTATGGGTTGCCATACTATTATGGGTGAAGGAGCTTATTACGCTCCAGAATTAACTAAAGTAATTGACCGTAGAGGTGAAGGCTATATTAGAGCCGTTTTAACATCACCTGTAGATTGGGCTCCTAACGGAAGAAAAATGGTGGCTTATGGTTTTACACAAGAAGAAGCTGACGATTTAATAGCCTTTTTTGACTGGATCGATGATATTGATTTAAATGGATTTGATACCGTAGTATCACCATTATCTAAAGATGATAACTAACCTAACTGAAAAGAAATTATGAAATATAAATCACAAAAAGTAGCGTATTGGTTTTTTGCGCTTTCAATGTTATTATTCGGTCTGCAAATTATTTACGGATTTATAATGGGATTTGCACACGCAGGCTTTGATGGGCTGCATAGTGTTATTCCTTTTAATACAGCAAGAGCTGTACATACTAACTTATTAGTTGTTTGGCTGTTATCTGGTTTTATGGGAGCTGCATATTATATTATTCCCGAAGAAGCACAACGCGAATTGGTAAGTGTAAAATTGGCTTATGTTCAATTAATAAGTTTGGCTGTCGTAGGTGTTGTTGCTATTGTTGGATATCATTTTAATTATTGGGAAGGACGTAAGTTTTTAGAAATTCCTAGACCTTTAGATTATTTAGTAGTTGTAAATGTACTCTTGTTTTTAGGGATTATTTTAACTACGCTTTTTAAAGGTAAACGAAGAACTACAACTGCATTAGTACTCTCAATGGGACTACTTTTTGCAGCTTTATTATACTTACCTGGTATGTTGCCATTTGATAGTCAAGTAAAAGATTCATTCTTTAGATGGTGGGTTGTTCACTTATGGGTTGAAGGTGTTTGGGAATTAATTATGGGAGGTATTTTATCATTCTTATTAATTAAACTAACTGGTGTTGATAGAGAAGTTATTGAAAAGTGGTTATACGTTATCGTTGGGTTAACCTTCTTGTCTGGTGTTTTAGGAACAGGACATCACTACTATTATATTGGTGTTAACAAAATTTGGTTAATCGTTGGTGGTATATTCTCAGCTTTAGAGCCTTTAGCATTCTTAGCAATGGCATTATTTGCAGTTAATATGTATAGAAAAGGAGAAAAGAAACATCCAAATAAGTTGGCTTTGTATTGGACATTAGGAGCAGCCATAGTTTCATTCATTGGTGCAGGTCTATTAGGATTTGCGCATACCTTACCACAAACTAATTTATATACACACGGAACTTTAGTTACTGCAATGCATGGTCACTTAGCATTTTGGGGAGCTTATGCAATGATTGTACTAGCAATTATTAGTTACAGCTTACCAAACATGACAGGTAGAAAATTATATGAAAGTACTAGAGGAAGAATGGCATTTTGGATGTCTAATATTGGTATGATTGGTATGACAGTCGCTTTTGGAGTCGCTGGAGTAGTGCAAGTATATCTAGAACGTAAAATGAAAATGGAATTTATGGAGGTGCAAAAGGAAGTGGAAATTCATTTTATAGTACTTATTATTTGTGCGACATTATTTATGACAGGTATTATTCTGTACTTCATTGATTTTTACAAGCACGGAAGACCAAATGACGAAGCGCTAGAACCAGATTCTAACTTATAAAAATTAAGCAATAAAAATAGACCAGAGTTATCATTTGTGAGAAGGTAAACTCTGGTTTTTTTATAAAACACTACTACAATATGAGTACTCCTTATTATCATCCAATCGGTAAAGAAATAACAGTATTTGAGCATGCTTATAACTGTAAAATACCTTTTTTATTAAAAGGACCAACAGGAACAGGGAAATCTCGATTTATTGAGCATATGGCTCACAAATTAGAGACAAAACTATTAACTATTTCTTGTCATGAAGAAACATCTTCAACAGATTTAATTGGCAGATTTATAATAAAGGGAGCAGAAACAATGTGGTTAGATGGACCATTAACAACAGCTGTAAAAGAAGGCTATATTTTGTACTTAGATGAAATTGCCGAAGCTAGACCAGATGTTATTGTTGCTATTCACTCTTTAACCGATCATAGACGTGAGTTATTCATAGATAAATTAGGCGAAACAGTGAAAGCACATAAAGATTTTATGTTGGTAGCATCATTTAATCCTGGTTATCAAAGAGGGTTTAAAGAATTAAAACCTTCAACAAGACAGCGTTTTGTTGCTATATCATTTGCGTATCCTGAAGCGAAAATTGAAGCTGAAATATTAGTTTCTGAAACACAAGTAGAGAATGATATTGCTAAAAAGTTGGTGAACATTGCTACAAAAATTAGAAATCTTACAGAATTAGGATTGACAGAAACTGTTTCGACTCGATTATTAGTTGATGCAGCATTATTGATTCATAATGGGTTGCCAAAACGTTTGGCAGTTCATGTAGCAATAATTGAACCATTAACAGACGATTTAGAAGTTATACAAGCCTTAAAAGATTTAAGTGATTTAATGATTTAAATCTTAAAACTTAAGATAGAAGCATAGCATTATGTTTGAGTTCGAACCAGATGAATATATTTTTACCAAGTTTGCATTTTTCTTTAAAAAACGCAGAAAAGCGAAAGAAAAAGAGCTTGAGCATGCTGTAGATCTAAGTGATTTAAAACCAAGACTTACCATTTTTGCGCGCGCTATAACTGGTGAGGCTATAGAAATTTATGAAGCAGAACGTGAAGGTGGTTATCGGAATAATAATTTCTTCTTGCCTTCAAAATATTATTCGTTTCAAACTGTAGAAGGAAATATTGCATTTTATTTATTCAGAGTTTTATATCTATCAGTTCAAAAAAAATTAAACTTAAATTGGAATGATAATAAAGAACATGTTACTGAAGAGTCTCAACAAAAAGCATTAGAAACTTCAGAGAAAGTACTACAATCTTTATTCGAACAATTTCCAATTTCAAAATCCTATTATCAAAAGTTCGTAGCGCATTATAATGATATAGTTACCGAAAAACTTCCGGCAGATTATTCGTTTATTTATGGAAAGTGGATGCGGAATGATATAAAAGATAATTCAGTAGAACGGTTAGAAAACTTTACTGATAAGGTGAAAAAGACAAATGAAGAACAGCCAAAAACAATAATTAAATCAAAAGCTGTAGAAGAGATAATTTCAGTTCAAATTGATCAAAAGCAGTTAGATGATTCTGTTTTGCAGCATCAGTTTGAAAAGGTAGAAACTGCTGAAGAGTTTGGAGGCAATTTTAGAGACATGGATGGGGATGATGATCTAGAAGATCATTCAAATGCTCTAGATGAGGTTAATATGAAGCATACCGTTCGTGTAGATGACACCGCACATTCTGTTTATCAAGCCGATTTTATTGAAAATACAACAATTGCTGAAAGTGCGGAAAATGAAAGCAATGGCTATTTTGTAACCTATGACGAATGGAATTATGCTGATCGTTCCTACAAACAAGATTTCTGTAAAGTATACCCTAAAACACAATTAAAGACCGATAGTGCATTCTATAACAAAACACTTAATGATAATCGTTCAACCTTAATGGGTTTACGAAAAATGTTGACTACGGTTAATAATAAATACCAGCAGCAGCGAAGGCAACCACAAGGCGAAGAACTAGATATTGATGCGGTTACCGATTTATTTGTAGATGTGAAGTCTGGTCATACGCCTTCAGAAAATATATACCTGTCTAAACGTAAAAAGGAAAAGGATTTATCCATATTATTATTACTAGATATTAGTTTGTCTAGTGATGGCTACGCAGCTGGAAATCGTGTTATTGATGTAGAGAAACAAGTGTCTATTTTATTTGGTGAGATTTTAAGTGAGTTTAATATCGACTTTTCTATCGATTGTTTTTATTCAAAAACAAGAAATCACTCAAGTTATTTAACCCTTAAAGGCTTTGATGAAAATTGGGATAAAGCCAAATATAAGGTTGGTGCAATAGAACCAAATGGTTATACACGTATTGGTGCAGCATTGCGACACTCTGGAACATTATTAGATCAAAGAGATACAAAAAATAAATGGGTGATTTTAATTTCTGATGGAAAGCCAAATGATTATGATAAATACGAAGGCAAGTATGGAATAAATGATGTAAAACAAGCCTTACGCGAATTAAATGAACGCCAAATAAATTCGTATGCCTTAGCAATAGAAGCACAAGCAAAATATTACTTACCGCAAATGTTTGGACAAAATCATTATCAAATACTCACTAACCCTTTAGAGTTACTTCAATCTTTAGTAAAGCTATATGAAAAAATAAAACATCAATCCTAAAACAATAATTTAAGATATAAGCCTAACGCATAAAAATTATAAAATGAAGAATATAATAATAGTATTACTAATATTTACAGTGACATCTATTTCTGCACAAGAGTTTGAGCTCTCTGCAGAATTAAGACCACGTTTTGAATATAGACATGGTTATAAAACCTTAATTCCAGATGATATAGATGCAGCATCATTTATATCTCAACGTACGCGGTTAAATTTAAAATATGGAAGCGAAAAATTAAACGCTTATGTAACCTTTCAAAATGTGAGAGTTTGGGGAGATGTTTCTACGTTAGCACTTTCAGACAAAAACGGAATTGCAGTACACGAAGCTTGGGCACAACTACTTTTAAACTCTAAATTATCTTTAAAACTAGGGAGACAAGAATTGATATATGACGATCACAGAATATTTGGTTCTGTAGGTTGGGCACAACAAGCGAGAAGCCATGATGCATTTGTTGCTACATACAAGCCTAATGAAAATAATCGATTAGACTTTGGTTTAGCGATGAACGAAAACTCAGAAACATTGTTTGATACAGATTACGCTGTAAATAATTATAAAGCGTTTCAATATCTGTGGTACCATACTAATATTGATGCTTTTGGTTTAAGTTTTTTAGTTTTAAATAATGGTATTACTTATGAAGACGATAATGATGAACAACAGGTAGATTATAACCAAACTATAGGATCTAGAGTTACTTATGGCAAAAACAAAATAAAGGCTGATGCTTCTATATATGTACAAACTGGAAAAATTGCAGATACTGATTTAAGTGCTCTAAATGCTGCTGTGAACATATTCTTTAATATTAATGATACTTTTAAAGCTGGTTTAGGTTTAGAGTATCTTTCTGGAACAGATATGAATAGTACTGAGAATAAACTAAAATCGTTTAGTCCTTGGTTTGGTACTAACCATAAGTTTAATGGTTTAATGGATTATTTCTATGTCGGTAACCATGCAAATTCTGTAGGCTTGCTAGATATTAATGCAACATTAGGTTACCAAAAAGGTAAGTTCTCAGCAAAATTAGTGCCTCATATTTTTTCATCAGCTGCAACTGTTGTTAATGGTTCTGGGGAAGAAATGTCTAACAATCTAGGAACAGAACTAGATTTAGTTTTAGGTTATAAATGGTCAAAGGATATCAGTTTTAATGCAGGTTATTCTCAGTTGTTTGTAACAGAAACCATGGAAGTTTTAAAGACTGGCAATAAGGACAATACTAACAATTGGGCTTGGCTGATGATTACGGTTAAACCAAAGCTGTTTACTTATACTAAGAAGTCTATGCCAACTGAATAAACTCTTTAAAAAATAAATGCTTGCGCATTTAGATTTGATTTTATGACTACAGAAAGAATTGATAACAAAAACATATATTATCCTCCAGGCGGTATTCTTATTTGGATTATTATTTTTATTGAGCTTTTTACCTTTGGAATTGCTATGATTGTAATGGTGTATTCTAGCAAGGACGAACCAGAAGTTTTTCATAATTCAAGATTACTTTTAAATAGCACTATAGGAGCAGTTAATACACTGTTTTTAATAGTCAGTGGTTTTTGTATGGCACAATCTGTTCATTTTTTTAAACAGCAAGCAATTTCTAAAGCTTCTCTTTTTTTAAAACTTACGATTTTGGGAGGCTTGTTATTCCTGGGATTGAAAGGATTTGAATATTACGATAAAATAGAAATGGGTTATTCTATAGGCTATAACTCCTTCTTTTCTTTTTATTGGATGCTCACCTTATTTCATGTAATTCATGTTTTGGTTGGGATTGTGATACTAATAATGATGTATCTAGATATTCGTAAAAAAGGAGCTGAAGCAAGTTTAGAAAATATTGAAGCTAGTGCAGCATTTTGGCACATGTGCGACTTAATTTGGATTTTGTTATTTCCTGTAATTTATTTAATATTTTAATATGAAACGCTTCATAATTACATTAGTTGTATTAGTAGTTTTAACAATACTATCTGCAGTTGTTTCTAATTATAGTACCAATTATACAGCCACGATAATACTCATATTAGCTGGATTAAAATTTTTAGGGATTGCTTATTATTTTATGGATTTAATTAAGGCACATGTCGTATGGAGAATAATGTTGGTTATTTTTCTAGGACTATTTTTAATACCTATTCTTATTTTATACTAATTGGTAACTGCTTTCTATGCCTTATAATATTATATAAAAGAAAGCCGATACCAAAAGGCAATAAAATACTAAAAAGGAATAATAGCATATAATAGCTTGAGAGCATTCCAACACCAAAGTAAAACATAGAACCTTGTACTAACAGCAGTAATTCAGTTAGAGCAAAACCCAGTAGAAAGCTATATATACCTATGTACAAAGTTTTAGAATGGGTTACGAGTTTATTTTTTAGAATAAAAGAAAACAGAAACCCAGAAATAACTCCTAGCATTAATAGATGAATAAAGCCTATAACAAAATTGCGATGTGAGTACACAACTTCTGAAAATTCGGGTAAGATTGATAGTGTTTGAAATAACACTTTTAAGGTAAAACAGAAAATCGCAAAGCTGTACATATAGAATTGAAGTTTTGATTCTTTTTTTGTCAAGGAGACTAGTTTAGGTTTTATAAGTTTAAAAAAAATAATGAGTGTAAGTATTTGTAAAAGAATACCAATACTGTTAATCCATAGCAATATTTGGTGAGGAGCAAACCATTGAATTGGTAAAGCTAAAGTTAAAATAGTTGAGGCAATTAGTAACTTAAAAAACTGCCTAAATAGTTTAGAATTTTCAATCTTAATTAGATGAAAAAAGATAGCAATTACTGCTATTAAAAACCAACCATTAAATTGAAAATGTAAAAAGAATTGGATGGCAATTTGATAAAATGCAGATGCTTGTCCAAGCATTGATACAGCAGGTCCTAAACACCAAACTCCTAATGTAGATAATACCATCAAAAGAAGAGAAGTCTTTAGTAATCTTTCTGTAACTATGGATTTGATTTTATGATGTTTCCATATAAGATATACAAAGTAGTAGCTACAAAAAATATGTAATGTTGAAAATGAAATAGAAACTACAGCATAGCCTTGAATAGGAAAACTTAACATCATACCAATTACAGCAAACTCTGTTAACCAAAATAAGCGATGGAATATTCTGGCTTTATTCGGAATAAAATAATAGACAAACAAAGTGTACAACATTAGATACACCCAACCTAACATAGCTACATGAGAGTGTGCATGCGTTAGAAATCTATAATTCAACCCAATTGATTCTAAAAAAGAAAAGCGTAATGCCAAACCCATTAAGGCAGCAACTAGAAAATTAATTAAACATATTACAACTAACTTTTTTGGCATCATTTAAGTTTACAATTCTGAAATGTAATGATTAAATGAAAAAAATCCCAAGATGTTTAAGGAATAACATCTTAGGACTTTTCATCAGTAAAAATTAATCAAAGGGTTGCTATTAACTAAACTGTTGTTCTAATTTTATAGATTTAGGAAAGAGAATATTATTCTCTAAATGGATATGTAAATGCAAATCTTTTTCAAACTCTTCTAACATCGAAAACGTAACTTTGTAAGTATTACAAGCATCTGCTGGTGGATTGTAATTATCGGTAAGCATTGCAATTTCTCTAAAGCGTTCTCCTTCGTTGTCGTGCTCATGCTTCATCATTGCTATTGGATTTTCAACAGTCCCAAACTGTGGTGATTGTACTGCTCCATTTTCTAATTTAGCTTTTACTAATTGCTTTATAAACGGAAAAAGAATCAGCTCTTCTTTTTTCATATGAGAAGCTAATTCGCCAGCAGAAGCTGTAAATAACTCATTGATTTTAAATAACTCTGGATGACGCTCTCCATGTACACGGCATAGCTTGTCTAAAAACTGACGTAATACTGGAATTTTTTCTTCAACATATCTGTGATGTTTCTTTTCAATATATTCAGCTAGCAAATCTATTGGCCAAGATTTATAATCAATAGTTTCTCCAGTATTAGAATTTAAAACGTGATTAATCTCGTCCATTACTGCATTACTATCAATGCCTTTTTTATTGCATGCTTCTACAACTGTTCTATTACCATTACAGCAAAAATCAATTTTGTATTTTGAAAAAATAGCTGCAGTTCTAAAGTCGTCCGCAACATATTGTCCTATTTCTTTTTGAGTGTTTTTTTGAAGTGTTTCCATACTATTTTTTATTTCGGATAATTTTATCCTATTTGTGTTCAATTTTTTTTAGATTTTCAAAAATGTTAATCCAGATTTAATGTCTAAAGCCAATTCTTCTAAGTTGGTGTTTTCAAGCATATCCTTAAGCTCTGCTCTAATTGTTTTAAATTTATCATGTACAGGGCAAGGATGATTTTCATCGCATGTGTGTAACCCTAAACCACAATGATTATATACTTTATCACCATCTATGGCATTAACAATTTGCGAGAGTTTAGTGCTTGCAATTTTATCTTTATCAATTTCAAAACCACCATAAGCACCTTTAACAGAATTAATGATGTTATGCCTTACTAAATCTTGAAGAATTTTTGCGGTAAAGGCTTGTGGAGAATCAATTTCTTTAGAAATTTCTTTAGGACTAACACGTCTGCCTTCATACGAGTTAATCGCAATGAAGATAGATGCTTTTATACCATACTCACAAGCTTTGGAGAACATATTATACAATTTATTCTTAGCAAAGATAAGATATATTCTTAATTAAGACTAATTTGTCTTAATTAAAATTTCACTAAATATTTTGAAGTTTATTTGGTGTTAAATCTATTATAAGGTTCTTTTTTCATGGACTCTCAAAAAATAGGACATTCAACAGAAATCAATTCTTTTGCAATAGGAAAATGAGGCGTCTCTAATTTCACACAATTTCTTTAGCAAAGCTTTCTCCTAAAAGTAAGGTTTCTTTAATGTCTTCGAGTGTTGTTCTTGGGTTAATTAAACACATGCGTAATACTACTTGGTTTTGTAACACTGTAGTAACCAATAAGGCCTCTCTAGATTCCACTATACGCCTAGAAATCTCTTGGTTTATGCTGTCTAATTCTTTTTCAGAAAAGGATTTACTTATTGGATTGTATCTGAAATTAATAACAGCTAAAGTTGCTGGTGAAATAACTTCCCAATGAGGACTTTTCCGTAATAGGTATTCAACTTTATCTGCTAAATCTATATTATAAGTCACTGCTTTTTTAAAAGCATTAAGCCCGAAGGTTTTTATTGACATATAAAATTTAAGGGCTCTAAAGCGTCTTGTTAATTGAATTCCGTGGTCGTAAAAATTAATCTCGGAAGTATTACCTTCTATATCACGTAAATATTCTGGTTTTTCTGTAAAAGTTTGACTCAACCATTTATGATTGCGAACTATTAAACAACCCATTTCATAAGGTTGGTATAGCCATTTATGAGGGTCGATAGTTAGAGAATCTGCCTTTTCGATACCTTTTAGTAGCTGGCTCCCTTTTTTAGAAAGAATTGCAGCAGCACCATAAGCACCATCAATATGAAACCATAATTTTTCAGCTTTGCAAATTTTAGAAATCTCGTTTAATGGATCTACAGTACCAGTATTGGTAGTTCCTGCCGAAGCCAATATACAGAACGGTTGCAGACCTTCTAAACGGTCCTTAGCAATTGCATTTTTAAGCTTATTAATTGCCATTTTAAATTCTATATCTGTTGGGATAATGCGAACTTGTTCTTTTTTAAAACCAAGAACTCTAATGGCTTTGATGTTAGAAGAGTGTGCTTGATCCGACAAGTAAATAATTGCTTTAGAAAAGTCGTCGCCACAGCGTTGACGTCTTGCGGTTACTAGAGCTGTTAAATTAGCCATAGAACCTCCACTAGTAAATATTCCACCACCTTTTTTAGCTGGAAACTTAAAAAGTTTAAGTAACCAATTCATGGTTACAATCTCTAATTCTGCCGCTGCAGGAGATGCTGCCCAACCTCCAGAAAAAATATTAAAACCCGTTGCTAATGTATCTGCCATTACACTTACATAGTTACTTGGACCAGGTACAAAAGAATAAGATTTTGGGTGAGAAACAATATTACTGTTCGGTAGCACTTCTTTAGTTACAAAATCTAAGACTTCTTTAAAATCTGATGCATTTTCTGGAGCTTCCGTTTTAAAAAGCGTATCCATTTCATCCCTTGAAGCGAATGCTACTGGTTTCTTTGAATGTTCTGTATGAAAGTGCTCAACAATGGTATCAATAACTTGATATCCATATTGTTTCATTTCTTTTTTGCTTAATTGCAACTTATGTGATTGTGGCATAAATTAAATTTTCATTTAGGACTACAAAGTTAGAATAAAGATAGTTGAGGTGCATTGTTTTTGCTATATTTATTAGCACATACTATTCCCTTTTTTGTTCCAAAATCAAATTTCAATAGCGTCTTCATATAGCGATTTAAGAATTAAACTATATGTCAATAACCTAGAACTAATGGTTACGTTTTTATGCAATAGAAAGTAAGAAATTCCAAAACTTATTATAATCTCTTATTTACTGTAAATTGTCAAGCGAACATTAATGACATTCTATTACGCTAGAAGCCATTTCTACTATTGGAGCAGGTGAGAGGTAAGGAATACCTAATCCCATTCCACGAAGAATAAATAAAGCACCAATAATAATGACAAAAACTGGTATTGCTTTTTGGATGCGCTGTTTTACAGTACTGTTTAAAAACTTGCCTAAATAAATAGCTGTAGTCATTAAAGGAATAGTACCAAGTCCAAATAAAACCATATATAAACTTCCTTCTAATAAATTGCCTGCTGCTATAGAGCCAAAAACAGCCATATAAACTAGACCGCATGGTAAAAAGCCATTTAGAAAACCAATAGTTAAAAAGGTGTCTGAGGTTTTCTTTTTTAGAGCTTTACCTAAAGATGACTTTACTTTAGAAATGGTTTTATATAGTGGTTTTGAAAGATTGTATTTTCCGATAGTTTTATGAGGTAAAAGCACAACCACAATCATTAAAATACCAATAATAATAGAAAGCTGTTGTTGTATACCAAAAATGTAAAGACTCTTACCTACTAAACCAAATACCAATCCAATGATGCTATAAGCAAGTAATCTACCAAAATGGTAGATGCCAATCTGACTCACTTTCTTGAACGTATTAGAACGATCTACTGGCAACATAAAGGCAATTGGACCACACATGCCAACACAGTGCAAACTTCCTAATAAGCCTAGTATGAATGCAGAAACTAACATTTAATAGGTGATGTCTGTTTTATATAGATAAGCATTATTGTTGTATTCCCAATCTACTTTAATGTTCCAACGACCACCTAATAAACGTTTGTCAGGTATGAGCAAAGTGTGGTTAGATAATGAAATCGGAATTTCAAAATCTAAATGTTTATTAGATGGTCTATATAGGAACACTGTACCTTTAATTTGTTTTAAGTCTAAATTTTTAGGAAAATTGATTTGGATGCCATTATTAGTTTTTGTCCATGAGATATTGCTGTCTAATGATTTAGAATTAGCTTCTTTATCAATATCTGTTTGAAATTTCAGTTCTTGTTGATAATAATCTTCTACTACTAAATCGTGACCGTACTTTTTATCTGTACTCATGCTAATTACAAAATACATAATGAATGCTATAAAACATACAAATGCAATTACTATTGCTGTTCCCCAATTTATTTTCATAACTCAATTTCCCAAAAGGGAATCTCCATTTTTAGTTTATTTACTAATTAAAACTTCTAGGTCCTAAGAAAGATACAGATGTCGTTTCAATAAGTTCATCTTTGCTATAAACATCAATCATTAAATTATTTTTATCTCCTGATAAATCACTTTGTTTAAGCTCAATAAATAAAGTGCCCTCTGCAATACCTTGTGGTTCTACGATAAACGTTTCGGAAGTAGATACGATATGTATTGTACCATCCCATCCTCTTAGTTTAAAGCTTAAATCATCTATTTCTTTAGAGGTTTTATTAACCAATTTAAAGGTATAAACATTACTAATAATACCATTATCTTTATGTTCATACAGTTGTCCAGGTAAACGTAAAATACGAGCTTCAACGTCGTTACGCAAAGCTAGCATACCTGCTAAAACTCCAATTAATATGGTTAGCACAGCAATGTAGCCTTTCATACGAGCTGTTAATTTAAAAGGCTCTTTTTTCTCTATATTATCTTCACTTGCAAATCGAATTAATCCTTTTGGAAGATTAATGCTTTCCATAATATGATCACACTCATCAATACAAGCAGTACAATTAACACACTCTAATTGTGTACCGTTTCTTATATCAATACCAGTTGGGCAGACATTAACACACTGAGAGCAATCAATACAATCACCATGACCTAAAGCTTCACGATCTTCTTTTTTTCTGAATTTTTTTCTACCATTCTCTGCTTCACCACGTTTATGGTCGTAAGCAACAACAACAGATTTATTGTCTAAAAGTACACCTTGTAGACGTCCATAAGGACAAGCAATTATACAAACTTGTTCTCTAAACCATGCGAAAATAAAATAGAATACAGCTGTGAATATTATAAGAGGAATGAGTGTGCTAACATGTTCAAAAGGACCTTCGACAATATACTTTAAGAGTTTATCTCCACCTATTAAATAGGCTAAGAATACATTGGCTATTAAGAAAGAAATCACTAAAAAGATAAACCATTTGAGCAATCGTTTTCTGATTTTTTCTGCATTCCATTTCTGACGTTGCAAACGCATTTGTTTGTTTCTGTCTCCATCTATCCAATATTCAATGCGTCTAAAAACCATTTCTAAGAAAATTGTCTGAGGACAAATCCAACCACAAAAAACACGACCAAAACCTACCGTAAATAGTGTGATAAAGACAACACCAATCAACATTGATACTACAAATAGATAAAAATCTTGAGGCCAAAATGGAAATCCGAAAATATTAAAACGTCTCTCTAGTATATTAAATAATAGAAATTGGTTGCCGTTGATTTTTATAAATGGAGCTGCAAAGAGAAAGGCTAATAAAAAGTAACTTACTAATTTTCGCTTTTCGTAAAAATAACCTGAAGGTTTTTTAGGGAATATCCATTTACGTTTACCATCTTCATCTATGGTACCAATAGAATCTCTGAAAATTTCATTTTCTGGCGTTTCCATTTTAATAACTAATAATAGTTACTAGAAACTACTGTATATAGTTTCTAGTAACTGTTCAACTTTTAATTGCTTTAGAACTATTCTTGTGGTGCTTCTTCTACCCAAACATCACCTTCGGCAGCTTTAGGTTCTGCAGGTGTTGTTCCTTCAAATTGTAAAACATAACTTGAAACCTGAGCCATTTCTAAAGGTTTTAATTCAGATTTCCATGCTACCATACCTTTACCATCTCGTCCACCTTCAGAAATAGTTTTAAACACATTTTTAATACCTCCACCTAAAATCCAATTTGGATCAGCTAAGTTTGGGCCAATTCCACCTCCACCATCAGCTTTATGACAGGCCACACAGTTGGTTTCGAATATCTTTTGACCTGCATTTAGATCTGATGTTTCAGTTAATACTTCAACTGTATTAAAGTCTACTAGGCCTTTAGCTGTTTTTTTGTACTCTTCAATGGCACGATTAGCTTCGGCATATTCAGTTTCATATTCTGCAAATTGATCATCAGCATTAAGAACGTGATAACGAACCAAATAAACTACAGCAAAAATTATTGATGCATAAAAAGTATAAACCCACCATGGTGGTAAACTGTTATCTAATTCTTTAATACCATCATAGTTATGGTCTAGTATAATTTCGCCTTCCTCCTCTATAGGTTTAGTCTTACCTACTAATTTTGAGTAAAGTGCATTTACCTTTTTAAATTGAGGTGTCTTAGTTCTAGAAGCTAAATAGCGTTCTTTTCCTTCTTCATCCAAACTTTGAAAAAGGATATTATCCATTGAACCAACGATACCTTCAATAGCAATTAGTATTAATAACACTAATAAAAGAAATAAAAGAATGATAGGTTGTTCAATAAAAGCAGGTTGATCGCCTGAATCTACAAAGTATTCTACAAGTCCAGCAATGATGAAAAATACCAAAGGTACTCGTATGTATGATGGGATTAAATGTCTCATAATATAGTGTCGTTTTGGTTATCTAATGGTAAGTTACTAACAGTTGTTATATAATCCTTCTTGGCTGTAAATACCCAATAAAAGAGTACAACAAAGAAGATAAAGAATATAAGGAGCGATATCATTGGGTAGATTTCTATACCTGTGATACTTTCCATGTGGTTTTTTACAAATTTTAGCATGGTTTCTTAGTTTTGCGCAGTTTCGTCTATAATATCTTTTACTTTTATATCAGTGCCAAGGCGTTGTAAGTAAGCAATCATTGCAACGATTTCTCTATTTCGCATTTCTATAAAATTCTCTCCTGCAGATGCTTTGTCTGCTTCATAAGAGGCTACAAAATCTGGATCGTTATATAAACTTTTCTCAATTTCTGTACCTTGCTCTAACATAGAAGCTTGTGCATTTGCAATTTCTTCATCTGTATATGGTACACCTAAAGTGACCATAACTTCCATTTTATTTTCTGTCATGGATTTGTCTAATTCGTCTCTAACTAACCACTGATACGCAGGCATAATAGATCCAGTAGATGTACTTTGAGGATCGTACATGTGATTAAAGTGCCAATTGTCTGAATATTTTCCACCAACTCTATGTAAATCTGGACCTGTACGTTTACTTCCCCAAAGGAATGGATGATCGTAAACAAATTCTCCAGCTTTTGAGTATTCTCCGTAACGTTCTACCTCAGATCTAAAAGGACGTACCATTTGAGAGTGACATCCAACACAACCTTCTCTTATATAAAGGTCTCGTCCTTCAAGTTCTAAAGGCGTGTAAGGTTTAACACTACTTATAGTTGGTATATTAGATTTAACAACAATAGTTGGTATAATTTGAACAATACCTCCAATTAAAATTGCAACTGTAGCATATATTGTAAGCATAATTGGTTTACGTTCTAACCAAGTATGCCATCCTTCGCCAGCTACACGTCTTTTAGACACACGTTGTAAAGCTGGTGCTTCTGCTAATTCATCTGTAACCTTGTGTTCAGATTTTACAATGGTCATTATTACGTTATAGACTAAGATTAGCATACCTGTGATAAAGAGTGTACCACCTATGGCACGCATCCAGTACATCGGCATAATTTCTGTTACTGTTTCTAAGAAGTTTCCGTAAACTAATGTACCATCTGGATTAAATTGTTTCCACATACTTGCTTGTGCAAAACCAGCAACATATAATGGCAACGCATATAACATAATACCTAGAGTACCTATCCAAAAATGAACGTTAGCTAATCCAATAGAGTACAGTTTGGTTTTAAATAACCTTGGAATTAACCAATAGATCATACCAAAGGCTAAGAAACCGTTCCAAGCCAAGGCTCCAACATGAACGTGAGCAATAATCCAATCTGTAAAGTGTGCAATGGCATTAACATTTTTAAGTGATAACATTGGTCCTTCAAAAGTTGCCATACCATAACCTGTAATGGCTACAACCATAAATTTTAAAACAGGATCTGTACGAACTTTGTCCCAAGCTCCACGCAATGTTAATAACCCGTTTATCATTCCTCCCCAAGATGGTGCGAGTAACATAATAGAGAATGCAACACCTAAATGTTGTGCCCATTCTGGTAAAGCAGTATATAATAAGTGGTGAGGTCCTGCCCAAATGTAGATAAAGATTAATGACCAAAAGTGAACAATTGATAATCGATAAGAATATACTGGTCTATTGGCAGCTTTAGGTACGAAATAATACATTAAACCAAGGAATGGAGTGGTTAAGAAAAATGCAACTGCATTATGTCCATACCACCATTGTACCAAGGCATCTTGTACACCTGCATAAACTGAATAACTTTTCATACCAGTAAAGCTAACAGGTAGTGCTAGACTATTAAAAATATGCAACACAGCTACAGTAACAAAAGTTGCTAAGTAGAACCAAATGGCAACATATAAGTGACGTTGACGACGCTTAAGTATAGCACCAATCATATTGACACCAAAAGCTACCCAAATTAATGCAATAGCGATATCAAAAGGCCATTCTAGTTCTGCGTATTCTTTAGAGGTTGAATATCCTAATGGTAAAGTAATTGCTGCTCCGACGATAATAAGTTGCCAGCCCCAAAAATTAATGTTACTCAAGAGATCACTAAACATTCTTGCTTTAAGTAAACGTTGCAGAGAGTAGTAAACACCAGCGAAGATAGCATTACCGACAAAGGCAAAAATTACAGCGTTGGTGTGTAAAGGTCTTAAGCGACCAAAACTCAACCATGAGATACCATCAGTCATGTTTGGGAATAAAAACATAAAGGCCAGAATAAGGCCTACAAGCATCCCAACAACTCCCCAAAGAATGGTGGCGTAAAGGAATTTTTTAACGATTTTATTATCGTAATAGAATTGTTGCATTTCCATATTATAAAAATTAGTCAGTTTTTGTGTTTGTTGATTGTTTAGTTTGCGTATTTACCAATTCATCTTCAAAAAGCATGCGTACAGAAGGTGTATAACTGTCATCATATTGACCAGACTTTACTGCTACAATAAACACAATAAAGAAAGCCACGCCAACAATGACGCTTACTGTTAATAAAATATAAATAACACTCATACCTACTGAAGTTATGGTTCAAAATTACTGTTGAACTTTTTTTTAAAACATGATATTTATCATGTTAGATTAATTTTGTTGTTACAGTCTATTTCTATTCCTTTTTAGGACGAATTAAGGGCTAAATTTATTTTAATTTTCGACCCAAAATGTTAGTACAAATAGTAGTAAATATTACAATGCTTATTGAACTCAAAGGCATTAATATCGCTGCAACAACAGGAGCCAATTGTCCAGTCACTGCAAAATATAAACCAATAATATTATAAATAAACGAAAGTACAAAGCTCCATTTAATAATTTTTATTGCTGATTTAGAAGCCGTTATGAATTGATATAATTGCTTAAACTTTGACGCATCTAAAATTCCATCACAAGCAGGTGAGAAGACATTAACATCTTCAGATATGGCAATACCAACCTCACTTTGCGCTAAAGCACCTGCATCATTTAATCCGTCACCTATCATTAATACTTTTGCACCTTCAGATTGATGGTACTTGATGAATTCTAATTTATCTTCTGGTTTCTGATTAAAAATCAGTTTTGTTTTAGCGGGTAATAACTTTTTTAAGTTTTCGAGTTCACCCTCATTATCTCCTGAAAGAATTACTAAATCGAATTGTTTTTTTAGTTGATTAAACAACTTTGAAACCCCTTTTCTATAACTATTGTAAAATGTGAACTTGCCTTTGTAAATATTATTACTACTTACATGAACAGCCGTATTTAGAACTGAAATTTCTTTAGGATTACCTACAAAACTTGCCGAACCTATTTTTAAATTAACAGCATCATGTTTAGCCTCAATCCCTTTGCCAATATATTCTTCAAAAGTATCGAGTATGATAATATTATTCTCTTCGAGAATGTTATATAAAGTTCTGCTCAATGGATGGTTAGAACCACGTAGTGAGTTTTTGAGCACCAGACTTTCTGAATCAGATAGTAATTTACCATCATATTTAGCTGTACTGCTTTTGTTAGAAGTGATGGTTCCGGTTTTGTCGAAAATAATAGTGTTGATTTGAGCTAATTGTTCAATAACACTAGCATTTTTAACATAGAACTTTAGCTTTCCGAAGATTCGTAATAAGTTTCCAAATGTAAAAGGTGCAGAAAGTGCTATGGCACATGGACATGCGATAATTAGGACTGCAGTAAATACATTCATGGCTTTGCTAGCATCTGTAAACAACCAAAATGTTGTCGCTATGACGGCAATGGCTAGAATGGCAATAGTAAAATGTTTACTAATAGTGTTTGTAATATTAGTAAAACCATCTTCTTTGTTTTTATTGAAAACATCATTACTCCACAACTGTGTTAAATAACTTTGTTCAACAGATTTTAAAGCTTCAAGCTCAATGACACCAGACGTTTGTTTACCACCAGCAAACAACTTGTCACCAGATTGTTTTGATACTGTTTGCGACTCTCCAGTAACAAAACTGTAATCAATTCTTGCTTTTCCATTGATTAAAATACCATCAACAGGTATCAACTCTTCATTTCTAATTAGAATGCGGTCACCTTTTTCAATATCATAAACTTGAATTGAATTTTCGTTTCCATCTTTATCAATTTTTGTGATTGCAATAGGGAAATAAGATTTGTAATCTCGCTCAAAGGACAAGAAATCATAAGTCTTTTGTTGAAAGAACTTTCCAACTAAGAGAAAGAACACCAAGCCAGCTAAACTATCAAAAAAGCCAGAACCTAAATCGAAAGCAATTTCAATAGTACTTCTTATAAATAACACTGAAAGACCAAGAGCAATAGGCACATCAATATTCAGTAGTTTAGCTTTTAAACCTTTATAGGCTGAAATAAAATAATCTTGAGCAGAATAGAATACCACAGGAAGTGACAATGCAAACATTAACCAACGAAACATTGGTTTATATTGCTCTAGCCAAAACTCATTCACTTCAAAATACTCTGGAAAAGACAAAAACATAATGTTGCCAAATCCAAAGCCAGCAACACCTAATTTATAAATTAAGGTTCTGTTGATATGCTTTTCCCCAGATTTAAAATCGTCTAAACTGATATATGGTTCATAACCAATGGAACTTAATAATAAAACAACTGATTTTAAATTGGTCTCTGTTGAATTATAGCTGACTCTAACCGTTTTCTTGCCAAAATTAACTTGAGAATCAGAAATGTTTGGATTCAACTTATTTAAGTTTTCAAGAATCCATATACAAGAACTACAATGAATATGCGGAATGTAAAGTGTTACAACTTCTATGGTGTCACTTCTAAATTCCGTTAGTTTTTCAATAATATTTTCTTGAGAGAGAAAATCATACTTACCTTCAATCTCTTTCGGAATTGAACCTGGGGAATTTTGTAAATCGTAGTAACAGGTTAAATCATTTTCGTTAAAAATTTCGAAAACAGTTTTACAGCCATTACAGCAAAACGATTTGTCTTGAAATGTAATAGTGCGATTATCACAATCGTCTCCACAGTGAAAACAAGTCTTGTTTTCCATTTTTTATTTGCTCATTGTATACCTACAACAAAAATGATAATTCCTTCGTTTTTAGAATATGATATTTGTCAGGTAATCATTATATTTGGAATACTACAAAAAACAATCATTATGAGCAAATGTGATTCATGTATTATAAAGGAGTTTAATTCTCTAAAGTCCTTAACCAGAGATGAGTTGATGCGTGTGTCTGCTTGTAAAACAGGTAAGGTTTATAGAAAGGGACAAGTGATTTTTGAGGAGGGAGAAACTCTAAATGGCGTGTATTGTGTTAGAGATGGTGTTTGTAAGCTCACTAAATTGAGTGAAAATGGAAAAGATCAGGTTGTAAAATTAGTGGTTAAAGGAGGTCTTTTAGGGAAACGCTCTTTAGTTTCTGATCAAAAAACTAATTTAAGTGCTGTGGCTTTAAACGATATGGAAATGTGTTTTATTCCAAAGGCTGAAATCATGAAAGATTTATCTAAGAATCCAAAATTCACAATGGATGTTTTAAAGGAAATGGCTGAAGATTTAAAAGAAGCTGATGAGTCATTGGTTAATATGGCTCAGAAATCTGTGAAGGCAAGAACAGCTGAAATTTTGCTGTACATTCATGATCATTTTGGTACTGATACTGAAGGCTTTTTAAGTATTGTGTTATCTCGTGAAGATTATGCTAGTATTGTTGGTACAGCTACAGAGTCTGCTATTAGAATTCTCTCGCAATTTAAAAAAGATGGTTTGATTTCTACCTCTGGAAAACGCATAAAAATAGAAGATTCCAATGGTCTTAAATGGATAGAATAACATACAAAACAAAAAAACGCTTTAGAATCTTCTAAAGCGTTTTTTTGTTAAGATATCTATCTTACTTAGTCAATTCCAAATGTCTTCGTTTCTTTAAAAGGATCTACTTGAACTTGTTTCATGTTTGTTTGATATTTTACCCATTCTTTATTAAAGAAATTATTAGTTTCACCTAACAATTTACCTAGAGCATTTTTTGCATGTTTTATTAATGTAGTTTCTGTAGATGTTAATCCTGTTTGACTGTTGTAAACATAATTAGCTGCATTTCTTAGACGCTGTAATGGAGTTACTTCAGGGTTTCTCGTAATACCTTGACGCTTGTCAACTTTACCTAAGTATTTATCAACTAAACTATCAATTGATTTTACAATTTCTTTTGAAGCTTTTATTTGATCTTTATATGTCTCTTTATCTAATTTTAAAAGATTCTTTTTATACGTTTCAGCAATAGTTTTACTTTCTATTAATTGTTTAACGGCATTTGCAGATGTTTCTTGCATTTTCTCTAACTGTTTAGCTGCTGCATATACTTCATCAATATTCTTTTTAGAAACTTTTAGTCGAGGATCTGACTCTATTTTTATTGTGGTTTCAGACATTTGGTCTCCGTAATGTAAAACAGCTTTGTAAGTTCCTGGTTTTGCTGATATGCCTCTTGGTTCTCTAGTTTGCTTTCTAATACGTCGCGATGGTCTATTAACTCCAGCCTCACTCATATACCAAGTCCATTTATGGATGCCATTTTCTTTAGGAGCTTTTGTTTTTAGTGTTCTAATTAATCGACTGTCATCATATAACTTGAGTGTTAAAGAATCCCATTTGACTTTTGCCTCATCTTTTTCAGAATCCATTTCTGCCTCATCATCTTTGTCTTCATCTTTCTCCTTTTTGTCGTCTTTTGGCATTTCTTTTTTATTAAATAAATAAGAAAAACGAGCTCCACCACCACGATTTTCACCATGATACATTGCATCTGCTCCAAAACGACTTCCTGTTGGTTGTTGGTATGCAGCTTGATATGCTATTGGAGGATCAAATAACTCAATATTCGAAGTCATCACAGAAGCATTCTTTGCCATTTCTCGTAAAGGTCTAATATCATCTAAAACCCATGCTGCTCGTCCAAAAGTCCCGATTACTAAATCGTGTTCTCTTGGATGAATCACTAAATCTTTAACTGAAGTTGTTGGAAAACCTTCAGTCCATTTGGTCCATTTCTCACCTGCATTGACAGAGATATATAAACCATCATCTGTACCTAAAAACATAAGATTAGGTTCTACAATATCTTCTACTATTGCTAAGGTGTAACTTTGTACATCATTCTCGTCAACAATGCGTTCCCATGATTTACCATAGTTTTTAGTTCTGTATGCATAAGGTGTATAATTAAAACGTCTGTAATCATTAGCGATTAAAAGGGCTTCACCTTTATTTTTATTAGAGGCTTTTATTTGGGCTATCCAACTGCCTTCTGGAAGTCCTTTTATGTTTTTAGTAACTTCATTCCAGTTGTTTCCTCCGTCAGTAGTGAAATGTACTCGTCCATCATCAGTACCAGCCCAAAGCATATCTTTTTCGAGAACAGATGGTTCTATGACCAAAATCGTTGTATGATTTTCAGCACCAGTTGCATCCATACTTAATCCGCCGCTTTCTGACTGTTTTTGCTTCTCTGGATCATTGGTTGATAAATCTGGAGATATGACTGTCCATGTTTCTCCTTTGTCTATAGATTTATGTACAAATTGACTTCCGAAGTATAATGTGCTATTATTAAAAGGATCAATATTAATTGCAGAATTCCAATTGAAACGTAAGCGCACATTAGGATCAGAATGCGTTGGTCGTACACCATAATTATTACCAGTTTGCCAATCGTATCTGCTAACATAACCTTGTTGACTCATGGACCAACCATACCGTGAATCATCTCTATCTGGTACAACGTCAAATCCATCACCAAAACTAATTTCTTGCCAATAACTATTTCTTATGCCTTGAGCTCGCCAAACATAAGCTGGTCCTCTCCAAGAGCCATTGTCTTGCATACCACCATAAACGTTATAAGGATACTCATTATCTACATTAATATGATAGAATTGCGCCACAGGTAAATTACCAATAAAGCGCCAAGTTTTCCCACCATCTTTTGTAATATTCATACCACCATCATTACCATCTATCATAAAGTTGCCATTTTCAGGATGAATCCACCAAGCATGATGATCTGGATGCACACCATTACTTACTCCATAAGCTGGCATCAATTGCGAGAAGTTTTTTCCACCATCGTCAGAAGAATTCACATAGGTAAAAACCGAATACACACGATTTTCGTTTTGTGGATCTACATAGATTTCAGAATAGTAAAAAGGACGATTCCCAATATCACTTTTATTGTTAACCATCTTCCATTTAAAACCTCCATCTTCACTTTTATAGAGCGCATTCTTTTTTGCTTCTACTAAAGCATATATTATATTTGGTTTATTAGGTGCTATAGCAACACCAATGCGTCCTAGATTTCCTTTTGGAAAACCATCATCTTCTGTTATTTTTTTCCAATTTTTTCCACCATCATGAGTAATATGAAGACCAGAACCTTCACCACCAGAATTGAAGAACCAAGGATCTCGCTTATGTTCCCACATAGCAGCAATTAATTTATTCGGATTTGTAGGATCCATTATTAAGTCTGCAACTCCGGTCTTATTATTAGTAAATAAGATTTTATTCCATGTTTTTCCACCATCAGTGGTTTTAAAAACACCACGTTCAGGATGTTCTCCCCAAGGAGAGCCAATAGCTCCAACATAAACAATATCTGGATTTGTTGGGTCAACTATAATTCTATGAATGTGTCTTGTTTTTTCAAGTCCCATGGCCATCCAATTTTTTCCACCATCAAGAGATTTATACACACCATAACCACCATTTAATGAGTTACGTGGATTTCCTTCACCTGTACCAACCCAAATCACACTTGGATTAGATTGTTGAATTTCAACAGCACCAATGGAAGCTGTTAACTCTTTTTCAAAAATAGGCTCCCAAGTTATTCCACCAGAAGTAGATTTCCATAAACCACCAGAAGCTGTTCCGACATACATCACATCAGGATTATTAGTAACCACATCAATAGCAGTAACACGACCAGACATGCCACCAGGACCAATATTTCTGGGTGCCATATTTTTGACCATGTCCATTGAAAATTCTTGTGCGGAAATGAGTGTTACGCAGAATAGCATAACAATTGAGAAAAAACGTTTCATTTATTAAAAGTTAGTTTAGTAATGCTTAAAATTAAGGAAAAGAAATTATAGAATTCAAAAAGAGTTGTTAAGTTGTTGTAAGCTCTATTAAATAAATTATACTATTACCATGTATCACGACTCTTAATATTTGCATTACAAAGTTTAATGATTTCTGCGATTCTTTTTTGTCGCGTAGCTTCTCGTTTTGCACTATGTAACCACGATAGATAACTTTTTCTATAGCCTTTTGAAAACCCTAAGTAGTTTGCATATGCACTTTGGTTTTTATCGAAAGCTAATTGTAATTCTTCTGGGATGATACCATTTTCAACAGCATCCATTTCTGTCCATTTGCCAGTTTCTTTAGCAAAGTTAATGATATTCCAACCAGACGTCTGAATTAAGCTAGCTTTCTCAAGCTCAACGATATATCTTTTATTTAATGCACTCCAGGTACTTTTTGGATTTCTCGGTGAGAAATATTGAATGCGCTTTCCGTTACCTAAACTCTTAACCGTAGAGTCAATCCAACCAAAGCATAATGCCACTTTTACAGCTTCTTCCCATCGCATTGTGGGCACATTAAGTTCAAGCTTATAGAAAACAAGATGTACAGCTTTATGCTTGTCATGGTTTTGAAGTAACCAATCATACCAATCTATATCTCGTTTAAAATAAAGTTCAGGTGTTTGCATTGGGAATATAATTTTTTAAAAACCAACACTGTCATGATTACTGTCATGATTGTCAATAAATTAGAATGACATCTTGACTATGCTCGATGTAACAGAGTAATTGTTATTTTATTTGTTTAGAATATATGTAATAATCGCGGTCTACTTTAAAATCAGAAGTTTCAACAGTTCTTGTTTTCCACTCTGAGCTAGGAAATAGCCATTCTGTTTTATCATCAATTTCAACTTCAATTGGCATATCAAAGCCGTTAACAATATTTACATATCTGTATTTTAGTTGCTCATTATTAATCTTATATTCTAAAGTTGGAATGCGAATATCTCGTAAATACTGATTGAAAAACTCAGTTAAATCAATACCAGTTTGTTCGCTTATATAATCTTCGATTTGTTTTGTTGTAACCGTTTGATGATAAAAAGTTGAATTTAGACCTCGAAGTATTTGTCTCCATTTTTCATCATATTCAATCAATTGACGTAACGTATGGAGCATATTTGCACCTTTGTAATACATATCACTTGAGCCTTCTTGATTAACGTTGTACTTACCAATTAGCGGACAGTCGTTCTGTATGTTGGCACGCGTGCCAATTACATAATCTGCCGAAGCTTTTTTACCATAGTAATAATCTAAAAATAGATTCTCAGAATAGGAAGTAAAGCTTTCATGAATCCACATATCTGCCACATCTTTATTAGTGATATTGTTGGCAAACCACTCATGACCAGCTTCGTGAACAATTATAAAATCCCATTTTAAGCCCCAACCAGTACGAGATAAATCTCTTCCTAAATAACCTTTTTTATACTGATTACCATAAGTTACAGAACTCTGGTGTTCCATACCTAAATAGGGTACTTCTACCAATTTAAAACTATCTTCATAAAAGGGATAAGGACCAAACCAATGTTCAAAAGCTTTCATCATTTTTGGAGCATCTTTAAAGTGTTCTTTGGCTTTATCAAGATTGTCTTTTAATACCCAATAATCCATATCTAGTTTACCATTTTCACCATGATATACTTCAGAAAAATTAACGTAATCGCCAATGTTTACATTAACGCCATAATTATTAATGGGATTGCTTACAAACCAGTGTGATTTCACCTTATCGCCTAAATCTTCAAGTTTTCTAAGCCTACCATTTGAAACATTAGTAAGTCCTTTCGGAATCGTTACACTAATCAACATACTATCCACTTCATCGTACATATGATCTTTATTTGGCCACCAAACGCTTGCACCTAGACCTTGGCAAGACGTTGCTATAAAATGGTTTCCATTTTTATCTTTTTTCCAAGAAAATCCGCCATCCCAAGGTGCACGTTTTGCTTCTCTAGGATAGCCATTATAATAGATTTCAATAGTTTTTAGGTCTCCAATTTTTTGCTTAGTAGGTATTAAAATAAAATTTGCATTTCCTTCTACTAGGACTTCTAATTCTTTGCCATCTTGTATAGCTTTAGTTATCTCCATAGGTTGTTGCAAATCTATTTGCATAAACTTATTGGGCTTTGAAATCACTTTATACTGTATCGTATTTTGACCAGATATGAATTTTAAATCTGGTTTTATTTCGACATCTAAATGATAGTAAGTCAAATCCCACCATTCACGTTCTGGTGTTATGCTTCCTCTTAGAGTATCTTGTTTTGTAAATTCGGTTTTATCTTGAAGTAATTGTGCTTGTGTAGCTGAGAAAATAAGTACAAAAATTAGGAGTAGTGTATGCTTCACTTTTTAGTTGATTTTTAGTTTTAAATATTTTAAGAACATTAATCCTGCCAAAAATAAATTTAAACCGAGATATAATGAACCAAAAATAATAAGGTTCTTATAATTTTGATTGACGACATCGAATTCAGATAATTCTGAAATCAATGCTAACACCAAAAATAAATTTAGCAATATAAATACGCCTGAAATAATTAACCCTAAAGTAGATTTCTTGCTAATAATTTGATAAACAATAATAGTCAATAATGCAATTGCAATTGGATTTAATAGATTGGAAGTCAATATCCAATAATAGATAACTGAAGCAATTAAGAATAATTCTGGTATGAAAGATTTTAATGTTTTAACGTTCATAGTTTTATTTTTTGTTTGATGAGTAGATTTACCTAATAATTTTATTCGGAAACACTACCATGCTTTCATGTCCATCTTCTCCAATGGCAGCAACACCAAAAAAGAAGTTGTCAATTACTATACCTTCTAAGGTAAACTCTAATACATCACCAACAGAACGACTATTATCCCAAGTTGGTGACGTTGTATCTCTCCAATAGATTTTATACCCTTTTGCTCCTTCAACTTTATCCCATTTTAGCTTTGCAGAAGGTTCTACAATACCTCCAATACCAACTTCTTTAGGAGTTGGTGGAGCAGAGGCAAGGCTCGCCATAGTAATGGCATTTACAGCTGTTAATTTTTTACAGTAAGGAAAATTTACATGCTCAAATGTGTCTCCATAATTTATACCATTTTCTATTCTTATATCTTGATGCTGTTGTGTGTAATTTTCATGAGCCTCCATAATTCTTATGCCTGCAAAGCCAACATCATTAAATGGTCTGTGATGTCCACCACGACCAAAACGATCTAATCTGTAGACCATCATTGGATTCATTTCTGGCATATATGTTTTTGTGGTTTTATAAATATAACGTGCTAATTGACGTGAGGTCCCATCTACTTCACCACCATAAAAACGTCGAGAACGTCTTTGACGCTCAGTTTCTGTTGGAGGCACAGGTTCTGAGAAAATACGAAATGTACGATTATCTATCACTCCATCAACTCCAGAAATATTACCTATCATATCATTATTTAAAACACCAATAATATCCCAATTATTGTCTTGTGCATATTTTGCCATGCCTTGACCACCAAATAAGCCTTGTTCTTCACCAGATAAACCTAAATAAACAATACTACTTTCAAACTTATACTTGGATAAAACACGAGCCGCTTCAATAGCACCTGCCATGCCAGTTGCATTGTCGTTTGCTCCTGGTGAGTCTGAAGTGAAATCCGTAGGATCAGATACTCTAGAATCGATATCACCACTCATAATGATATAACGATTTGGATATTTGGTGCCACGTTGAATCGCTACAACATTAACTACCATTACATCATTAATAATACGTTGGTTTCTCCCTTTTTCAACTAAATCTTTTTGATAGAAAACATCTAAACAGTTATTGCACTCTTTTGAAATATTATTGAATTGAGATTTTATCCAACGTCTAGCAGCACCAATTCCTCGAGTATTAGATATTGTGTCACTTAAAGTATGTCGTGTCCCAAAATCGGCTAAAGTTTTGACATCATTACGTAAGCGTTCTTCTGAAACGGCGTCAATAATATCATAGATTTTAGGATCTGTTTGTGCTTGAACGGCAACAGATATAATTACGGTTAAAGTGAGAAGAAATTGTTTCATTTTAATGATTTCTATTTTACTAATAATAATGTTCCGAAAATATTTGCGTTTTTATAACCTTGATTTTTATCATTGCCTTCAACAGGAATTGACCCAATAAAATTTTCGCGTGTTTTACTATTGTCATTGTCACAATAGGCGAGTGCAAAGCCAATATTTTTGTTAGCCTCTAAATTTACAGGTGAATTATTTTTATCATCTAAATATGAGTCATTAAATATAGAGATTTTCACTTCCCATAGTGAAGTTTTGCCAATTGTTATACGTTTAGATTCTATATGCGAATTGTATAGTTTTCCTTTTTTTTCTGGTGACATATCTACTACGTTACCATCTAAAGCAATGTGATAAGCAAAGGCATTATGGGTGAATTGGTGTGTTCCACCGCTGTTATCTTCGTCTATAAAAATTTCTAAGCAATCGTCGTCCCACCAGGTCATTAATGGATCTTCATAAGAATCAATAAGAATATCATCTTTTATTTCTGCCAAAAGATAAAGTGCATCTTCTGTCCAAGTGAGTTTATATTTGCCTTGAAAATCTTCAGAAGTGTAGGGGTTTCCTAACCATAATTGATCCATTTGATGCCATTGCGAATTATTCCATATCGCTTCGTTTGCTATACCATCAATTGTTGGTTTTACATCTGCTTGTTTTACTTTAATAAGTTGTTTAATTGGTTTTTTAGTTTTTGAAGTCTTTTTATAGTTAAACTTTACAGTTTCAGTTTTTCCATTTTCTTCGATATCTACATAAACATTCATTTCACTTTTAGATACTTTTTGAAAAGTCATACCTTCAAAAACGACTTTATTTTCTGTGATTTCTTTTAGAGGGAAATCGACAGTTTCATCCTTAGTTTCCCAACCTTTTAGATCTGGTCCAAAATGTTTGAGCTGAAGAACTAATGTGTTTTTAATTTCTCTAATGACTTCAATCTCGTAGAATGTCACTTTTCCGTCGTTAATTAATTTAAAGGTTGCCATCATAGAGCCACCAGATGGTTCGCTCCATATTTCTTCGGTTATTCCGCCAAAGGCTTCACCATGCCAAGTACCAGCTATCCATTTTACATTTTCTAATCGTGGAGATAATTTACCTTCAATTAGTGTGTTATTCTTGTTTTGTGCAAAACAGGTAATAGTGAATAGGAATATTAAGATATATTTCATTTAATAGTATTAAAAATTAATTATAGTATTATTAGGTCAGTAGAAAAATAACATGGTATAATCCTGTTATAAATAATATTACAAGTCCAATAGCCAAAAAGCTTATAGCACGTTTTACATTTCTGAATTTCCAATCTGAAATTTTTGAAATAATAAAAATTTGCTCTCCTAATTGTTCAAATAATGAATCTTCGTCTTTACTCAAAGTTAAAAACGTTTTTGAAAACTCTTTAATATCTCCAAATTTGGAAATAATGTCTTTAAAGAAAAACATATTTTTTGAGAATTTACCTTCAATTTTAGGAATAAAACAACGTACACAAAAAAAGATTGAAGCTACAGTACAAATTGCCCAAGAACCAATGAGTATAAATAAAAGCGTGTCATTACTTAATTTATCTAAAAAATTGCTTGTGCCTTGATAGATGAAATTTAATAGAATACCATAAAACGACAGAATCAAACCTGCTTTAAGTTCAGAAGCTTTTATTAAACTAGTAAGATAACTTATGGTTCCCCAATAATGATCTATTAAATCGTCGGTATGTTTATTTTTTTGATTATTCATTGTTTTAGTTATAGCAGAATTTATTCTAATACTTGGTAAATAGTAATTGGGTTGGCTTTATTCTTTAAGCTGATATTACCTACTTTCTCACATTTAAAGGATTCCTTTATTTGTTCATAACAATCTTCAGCAATAATAATTTGATTTTCTTCTGCCGCATCTTGTAATCTTGCAGCAGTATTCACTGAATCACCAATAACGGTATAATCTAGTCTTTTTAAACTAGAAGAACCAATATTACCAGAAATCATTTCTCCACTTTTTATACCTATAGATACCTTTGGTTTATATTGTAATTTGTCACCAATTGCTGGTAAACTATTAATTTTACTACGTACCGCAAGAACGGCATCTATTGCTCTATCTAAATGATAATCATCTTTAAATACAGCCATAATTGCATCTCCAATAAACTTATCAATAAAACCATCCTGGTCCATAATTTCTTTGACCATTTCATCAAAATAGGAATTAATTAATTTAACAACAGTATCTGCAGGTGCATTTTCACTAATAGCAGTAAACCCACATATGTCAATAAATACTACTGTGGCTTCAATAGTTTCATTTGCCATAATTGTGGATTCAAACTCACGATTTCCCATAAAATTAAGGACATTCTCATCTACATACATTTTTAAAATGTTGTTTTCCTTAATCGCCTGAATGGTTTGTTTAATATGTTCTGCATGTTTTAAGGTTTTTTCTATGGTAAGGGTTAAATCCTCAAAATTGATGGGCTTAGTGATAAAATCGAATGCTCCTCTATTCATTGCAGTTCTAATATTCTCCATATCTCCGTAAGCAGAAACAATTACCGATTTTATAAGAGGACTTAATTCATTGAGTTCTGAGAGTAGTGTAAGGCCATCCATTTCTGGCATATTGATGTCACTTAACACAATATCTACTTCAGTATTATCTGCGATTTTCTGTAGTGCTACTTTACCATTCTCCGCGAAAAGAAACTCGTATTCGTTTTGTCTAATTTTTTTTCTAAATTTTTGTTTGATTAAAACCTCTAAAT
>NZ_JADGDZ010000159.1 GCF_016744625.1 Winogradskyella sp. | reverse complement strand
AAATTGAAAAAGCACATCCAGATACTTTTAATATCTTATTACAAGTATTAGACGAAGGTAGATTAACAGACAATAAAGGTCGTGTAGCGGATTTTAAAAACACTATCATAATTATGACTTCAAATATGGGAAGTCATATTATACAAGAGCGTTTTGAAGCTACAAAAGATATTCCTTCAGCAATTGAAGCTGCAAAAGTGGATGTTCTGGGTTTATTAAAGCAAAGTGTAAGACCAGAGTTTTTGAACCGAATTGATGATACCATTATGTTTACACCATTATCTAAAGAAAACATTGTAGATATTGTTGGATTACAGCTAAAAAGTGTCACAAAAATGATTGCTAAGCAAGGGATAACTTTTGATGCTACACCAGAAGCTGTTAGCTATTTAGCTAAAAAAGGTTATAATCCAGAATATGGTGCAAGACCAGTAAAACGTGTTATACAAAAAGATGTCCTTAATCAATTGAGTAAAGAAATACTTGCTGGTAAGGTCACTACAGATAGTATTATTCTTCTCGATGAATTCGATGGGCAATTAGTATTTAGAAATCAAGGTGATTTGGTAGTAGAAGAATTATAAAATTCTGAAAATATTTTAGTTATAGGCTGTAACAATATAGCATTAATACAGTCTTTATATTGATTGGTTGGTTAAAGCAACACGGATTTCATGTCGAATCGCTATCGATAGAAAGATGTGTTGCTTTCCTTTTGGAATAAAGAACATAAACGAATCATTTAAAAATTATTAAAAACATACCGTTTAGTATATTTTTTAACTACTTTTGCTATATATGCTTACAAAGTCAGAACATACATCACTATTTATTCTAGAAACGGTTGCACCTATTTTTAATAAGCATGGTTATGCAGCTACGAGTTTAAGTGATTTAACTTCAGCTACAGGTTTAACTAAAGGAGCAATTTATGGCAACTTTAAAAATAAAGAAGAGTTAGCCATTGCTGCATTTAAACATACAGTAAAAAAACTGATGTCTTTAATCGCAGAATACATTGGCAAAAGCAACTCACCTCTTCAAAAGCTCTATTTAATTTCAGATTTTTATCGAGATTACTATACACTTAGTAAAACTTATGGAGGTTGTCCTGTATTAAATATTGGTGTTGATGCCAATAATCAAAATTCTGAATTGTTAGAAAAAGTAAGATTGGTTATTGAGCGTATTCAAGATCAGGTAGCAACTATAATTGAAGATGGTATTGAAGCAGGCGAGATTTCAAACAAAATTAACGCTATGCAATATGCTAAACGATTAGATTCAATGATACAAGGCGCTATTTTTATGACATACACTATGGATGACGACTTTTATATGAAAGACAGCATGAATCAAATTGACGATATGATTACTAATGAACTAAAAGCTTAATATTTTTTTAATCAACAATATACCGATTGGTATATTCAAAATAAAACAAAACATGAATTTACCAAAAGTTGTAGAAAGCCAAACAAAAATTAGATTTCAAGATTGTGATCCATTTAATCATTTAAACAATGGAAAATACACTGACTATTTTATGAATCATCGAGAAGATGAATTAATAAGAAACTACGACATAGATATCTATAAAATGGCAAAGCAATTGGGTAAAAGCTGGGTGTCTAGTAGTAACCAAATAGCATATTTAAAACCTGCTTTTTTAATGGAGACTGTTACCATAGAGTCTCAATTAATTTATTTTGATAACAGTAATCTAAAAGCAGAGATGAGAATGTATAATGAAAATAAAACCCAATTAAAGGCAATTATTTGGTGCAGCTTTGTTCATTACAACTTAGTCACTCAAAAGCGAGATACACATTCTGAGGAAATGATGTCATTGTTTAATGATATTTTAAACCCTTTAACTGCAAATATCTTTGAAGAACGTTTAAAAACTATGAATGCAAGGAAATAAAACAACAAACAAAAAGCCACTATTAAGTGGCTTTTATGTTTGTTAAACAATATTTATTTAAAATTTCATACCAACTCCAAGTCCAATAATTATTGGGTTTATTTCTACCTCAGAATCTGTTGGCCCATTATTAACCGTTACGTCTGTTTTAAGAAACATCTTCTTAATATCTAGATTTAAAAACCACTTATC
>NZ_JADGDZ010000022.1 GCF_016744625.1 Winogradskyella sp. | reverse complement strand
AATCGGACATTACGTAGATATATTCAATATGATTATGCCAGCAACAGTTGGTGATAGATGGTCTATTGGAATTCCAGAGATAGGAGCGATATTATTATTTGCAGGTTTATTTATACTTATAGTGTTTACAGCACTTGGCAAATATCCATTGTTAGCAAAAGGAAATCCTTTTATGAAGGAAAGTGAACATTTCCATTATTAATTTTAAATAAGAACAGAAACGATAATGACTGCTTTATTAACTATTATAATTGTACTCTTTGTAGCTGTTGCCTTATGGCAAATGGTAAAGATTTTTGATTTAGCTGAAGTTGGTTCATCAAATACGCAAGTTGCTGATGATAATGACAACAAGCTAAATGGTTATTTAATGATGGGATTCTTAATATTCATCTATGCTATTACCATAGCTAGTTTTTGGTATTTAGGTGATTTACCATTAATGTCTAATGCAGCATCAGCGCATGGGCCAGAATTAGATAACCTTATGATAATTTCAATGATTATCATATTTATAGTTCAAACAATAACTCAATTCCTATTACATTATTTCGCTTTTAAATATAAAGGTGAAAAAGGTAGAAAGGCATTGTTTTATGCTGATAATAATACCTTAGAATTTATATGGACAATTATTCCTGTAATAGTTTTAGCAGGTTTAATTATATGGGGATTATTCACTTGGAATGACATTATGAATGTTGATGAAGATGAAGATCCAATGATTATCGAATTGTATGCACAGCAGTTTAATTGGAAAGCTAGATATGGTGGTGGTGATAATGTTCTTGGTAAAGCCAATGTTAGACTCATAGATTTAGATAAAAACAATATTTTAGGAATCGCAGTAGACGACCCTAATGCAAAAGATGATGTTATTGTAACAGAATTACATTTGCCAGTTGGGCAACCAGTATTGTTTAAGATGCGATCTCAAGATGTATTACACTCAGCTTATATGCCACACTTTAGAGCACAGATGAATTGTGTTCCTGGTATGGTAACGCAATTTGGTTTTACACCGACAATTACAACAGCAGATATGCGTCAAAATCCTGATATGATTGATAAGGTTCAAAACATCAATATGATTAGAACCGAAAAGAGTAAATCATTAACAGCAAATGGAGAGGAAGCTTTAGAGCCTTACGAGTTTGATTACTTATTGTTATGTAATAAGATTTGTGGAAAATCACATTACAATATGCAGATGAAAATTATTGTAGAGACTCAAGAAGAATTTGATGCCTGGATAGCAGAACAAAAAACGTTCACTAATTCATTAAACTAAATTAAAATCATTTTAAGAAATAGATAAAGAGATTATGTCAGCAACAGTAGATACACACGATCACGACGATCACGACGTACATCATCACAAAGAGACTTTTGTAACTAAATATATATTTAGTCAAGATCATAAAATGATTGCAAAGCAGTACCTAATTACTGGTACTATTATGGGTGTTATTGGTGTTTTAATGTCAATAATGTTCCGTATGCAAATCGCATGGCCAGAAGAGCCAAACGTATTATTTGAAGCTTTATTAGGAAAATGGGCACCAGATGGTGTTATGGATGCTGATATCTATTTAGCACTGGTAACGATACATGGAACCATAATGGTATTCTTTGTATTAACAGCAGGATTAAGTGGTACGTTTAGTAACCTTTTAATTCCATTACAGATTGGTGCACGAGATATGGCATCAGGATTTCTTAATATGATATCTTATTGGTTATTCTTTTTATCTAGTGTAATCATGATAATTTCATTATTTGTTGAAGCTGGACCAGCAGCAGCAGGTTGGACAATTTATCCACCATTATCTGCCTTGCCAATGGCTCAAGGTGGTTCAGGTATGGGTATGACTTTATGGTTAGTGTCTATGGCTATATTCATTGCATCTTCATTATTAGGTTCATTGAATTACATTGTTACTGTAATAAACTTGCGTACAAAAGGAATGTCAATGACAAGACTGCCACTAACAATATGGGCATTCTTTGTAACGGCTATAATTGGTGTGATTTCATTCCCAGTATTATTATCAGCTGCATTATTATTAATAATGGATAGAAGTTTTGGTACATCCTTCTTCTTATCAGATATATTTATTCAAGGTGAAGTATTACATTATCAAGGTGGTTCACCAGTATTATTTGAACATTTATTTTGGTTCTTAGGACACCCAGAAGTGTATATTGTATTATTACCAGCTTTAGGAATAACATCGGAGATTATTGCTACAAACTCACGTAAACCAATATTCGGTTATCGTGCCATGATTGCTTCAATTTTAGCAATCGCATTCTTATCTACAATTGTTTGGGGACATCATATGTTTATTTCAGGAATGAATCCATTCTTAGGGTCTGTATTTACATTTACTACTTTATTGATTGCGATTCCTTCTGCAGTAAAAGCATTTAATTATATAACCACGCTTTGGAAGGGTAATCTACAGATGAATCCGGCCATGCTGTTTTCAATTGGTTTAGTATCTACATTTATAACTGGTGGTTTAACTGGTATTATTTTAGGTGATAGTGCATTAGATATTAATGTACACGACACGTATTTTGTTGTAGCCCACTTCCACTTAGTAATGGGTATTTCTGCACTTTATGGAATGTTCGCAGGAATCTATCATTGGTTCCCGAAAATGTTTGGTAGAATGCTTAATAAAAACTTAGGCTACTTACATTTCTGGGTAACAGCAATCTGTGCTTACGGAGTATTTTTCCCAATGCACTTTATAGGTATGGCAGGTTTACCAAGACGTTATTATACGAACTCAAATTTCCCATTATTTGATGATACTGCTAATGCCAATGTGGTTATTACCTTATTTGCAATTGTTGGTGGTATTTTTCAATTGGTATTCTTATACAATTTCTTCAGTAGTATATTCTTTGGTAAAAAAGCACCACAGAATCCATGGAGATCTAATACACTTGAATGGACAGCACCAGTTAAGCATATGCATGGTAACTGGCCAGGAGCTATTCCTCATGTTTACCGTTGGTCTTATGATTATAGTAAGCCTGGTCATGATGAAGATTTTGTACCTCAAAATGTTCCTATGAAAGAAGGTGAAGAAGAGTTACATCATTAGAGTTTTAATAAAATAAGGATCTCACTAAAGAGACTCACAATATCAAAGTCTTTCTGTTTTCAGAAAGGCTTTTTGTTTATATTTGTTTTAGCATGAACGAAAACTTAGATCCATCCAACAATAATTTCACTCCAGAAGAACTTGATGTAGAAAAGAAGTTAAGACCCTTAAGTTTTGACGACTTTACAGGACAAGATCAGGTGTTAGAAAATTTGTTGGTTTTTGTTCAAGCTGCTAATCTTAGAGAAGAAGCCCTAGATCATACGTTGTTTCATGGACCTCCAGGTTTAGGTAAGACTACTTTAGCTCATATATTAGCAAATGAGTTAGAAGTCGGAATAAAAGTGACGTCTGGACCAGTTTTAGATAAGCCAGGAGACTTAGCCGGATTGCTTACAAATCTAGAAGATCGCGATGTTCTTTTTATAGATGAAATTCATCGTTTAAGTCCAATTGTAGAAGAGTATTTATACTCAGCAATGGAAGATTATAAAATTGATATTATGATTGAGTCTGGTCCAAATGCCAGAACGGTTCAAATCAATTTAAACCCCTTTACACTAGTTGGTGCAACTACACGTTCTGGATTACTAACAGCACCAATGCGAGCACGTTTTGGTATCAGTAGTCGATTACAATATTATAAAACGGATTTATTAACAACAATAGTACAGAGAAGTGCTTCAATTTTAAGTGTACCAATTTCTATGGAAGCTGCAATTGAAATTGCAGGACGTAGTAGAGGAACACCTCGTATTGCGAATGCTTTGTTAAGAAGAGTTAGAGATTTTGCTCAAATAAAAGGTGATGGGAATATTGATATTAAGATTGCCAAATTTGCATTAGAAGCTTTAAATGTTGATGCACATGGTTTAGATGAAATGGATAATAAAATTTTAACGACTATTATCGATAAATTTAAAGGCGGACCTGTTGGTATTAGTACAATTGCTACGGCAGTTAGTGAAAGCACAGAAACTATTGAAGAAGTATATGAGCCCTTTTTAATTCAGCAAGGGTTTATTATGCGTACACCTCGCGGTCGTGAAGTTACAGAGCAAGCTTATAAGCATCTTGGAAAGATAAAAGGGCCAACTCAGGGAGGACTTTTCTAGATTTATTTCATTTCCAATCATCGGAAAAATTAGCACCTTACATTCATTCAACTAATTTATTGCTCTTTGGTCTAAATGCGTAACTATATAAAATAGCTTCATTATATATTTGAGAGCCTTAAATATATAAATAATGAAAAATCTACATCTAAAATCAATTATCGTATTGATTTTTATATCACTTATGTCGTGTAATTCAGATAACGACAATTACCAAAACGTTTCAAATCAAATAGAACTCGAAAGTAGAATTATAGAATTATACGGTTCTAAAGTAGAATTAATTCAACCTCTAGAAACAGACTTTTCGTCTATTCCTAGCGATATTAATAATCCAATTACTGCTGCAAAAGTAGAATTAGGAAAGATGTTATATCATGAAACTATGATTGCTAAAAATGCGAACATGGATGATGGAATGTATACCTATTCTTGTGCAAGCTGTCATCATGTAGATGCAGGTTTTCAAAGCGGTGTAAAGCAAGGCATCGGAGAAGGTGGTTTAGGTTTTGGGACTTATGGAGAAGGTAGGATTAAAAACCCAATGTATACTGAAGATGACCTAGATGTACAACCAATTAGAACACCAACAACATTAAATGTAGCGTTTCAGTCAGTAATGTTATGGAATGGGCAGTTTGGTGCTAAAGGACTAAATGAAGGTACGGAATCTCAGTGGACAGTTGGTACACCAAAAGAAGCAAATACTTTAGGTTTTGAAGGTGTAGAGACACAAGCAATTGCTGGTTTAGATGTGCACCGATTACAAATAGATGCTGATGATATTATAAACTCTTCATATAAAGATCTTTTTGACAATGCATTTCCTAATGTAGAAGTAGGTCAACGCTATACAAAACTTAATGCAGCATTAGCAATTGCGGTATACGAACGTACGTTATTACCAAATCAAGCTCCTTTTCAAAGATGGTTAAGAGGAGATACAAATGTAATGAGAGATAATGAAATTGCAGGAGCAAATCTATTTTTTGGAAAAGGGCAATGTTTTACTTGTCACTCAGGTCCTGGATTAAATGGTATGGACTTTCATGCCATTGGTATGAATGATTTAGAAGGCGCAGAAATTATGACTGTTGTAGACGAAAGAACTAAAAAAGGTCGTGGTGGATTCACTGGAAACTCTGAAGATGATTATAAGTTTAAAACACCACAATTATATAACTTAAAAGATGTTCAGTTTTTTGGACATGGAGGGAATTTTCAAACCGTAAAAGAAGTTGTAGAATATAAGAACGATGCTAATTCTGAAAACTCAATTGTACCTCAAGATAAATTATCAGCTCTTTTTGTTCCTCTAAATTTAACCGAAATTGAAATTAATCAGTTAACAGTTTTCTTAGAGACATCTTTATATGATGATAACTTACAACGTTATGTGCCTGAAAGCCTTCCATCTGGAAACTGTTTCCCAAATGCAGATTATATGTCATCTTCAGACTTAGGATGTAACTAAGTGTTTTGAAGCTATATTTTGTAAAAACATTATTGTAGTTTAGTTCTTTATAGAACTCAGTTGAACAAAGAAACTTATACTAAAATAATAAAAGCCGAAGCTAAACGCCTTGGCTTTTTGTCTTGTGGTATAAGCAGAGCAGAATTTTTAGAAGATGAAGCTCCACGTTTAGAAAGATGGCTAAAGAATAATAGCCATGGAGAGATGCGCTATATGGAAAACCATTTTGATAAGCGCTTAGATCCAACATTACTAGTTGAGGGCTCTAAAAGTGTGGTGTCTTTATTACTTAATTACTATCCTTCAGAATTACAAAATGATAATTCTTATAAGCTTTCTAAGTACGCTTACGGCACAGACTATCATTTTGTAATAAAGGATAAGCTAAAATCACTTTTACATTATATTCAAGACGAAATTGGTGAAGTAAGTGGTAGAGCTTTCGTAGATTCTGCACCAGTTTTAGATAAAGCATGGGCAGCAAAATCAGGTTTGGGTTGGATAGGTAAACATTCAAATCTTTTAACCCAACAAGTGGGTTCTTTTTATTTTATTGCTGAATTGATTATCGATTTAGAATTAGATTACGATACACCAGTAACTGATCATTGTGGTACATGTACCGCATGTATAGATGCGTGTCCAACAGAAGCAATTACAGAACCTTATGTAGTAGATGGGAGTAAATGTATTTCTTACTTTACGATAGAACTAAAAGAAAATATACCAACAGAATTTAAAGGCAAATTTGATGATTGGATGTTTGGTTGCGATATCTGCCAAGACGTTTGTCCTTGGAATCGATTTTCTAAATCTCATAAAGAACCTTTATTTAATCCACACCCAGAGTTATTAGATATAACAAAAAAAGACTGGGAAGAGATTACGGAAGATACGTTTAGAAAAGTGTTTCAGAAATCTGCAGTTAAACGTACAAAGTTTTCTGGATTGGGTCGGAATATTGGGTTTTTGAAAAGCTAAAAGCATTACTTAAAACTAAACCCAAAGGAATATTTAAAAGCAAAATTATCACTAGAGTTGTCAAAACTATGATAGCCATAACGGTAAAATGCACCAACTCCTAAGCCAACATAACCTATATCTCCAAAAGGTATTTTTATAAGGTTCTGAAGTTCTAAACCAGTTTCCATAAATAATTGCTCTTTAGTAGAAAAGTCTATGAGTTGATGATTAGAAGCATTAGATAGACTTCCGACACCTAAATTATTATGCATTAAAATGTCTGGTTGTAAATACCCTTTATTATTAAAAAGCCTTCCAAAATTATGCACAGTAAAGAGATTCGTGAATTTATCAGATAGAAACTCATAAGGAGTTACAGTCTGAAAATAATTGCGAACTACAAACGGGATTTTCTTATCAAAAGTTCCTTCACCAGTAAAAAGTAATCCATAAGGAAGTGATCTATCTATATAGCCCAAATCTAATCGATATGTTGTTTTCCCAAGCCCTTTAGTTATAAAGCTATGGTCTAATGTAAATCGTAGTTTGTTGTAATTAAAGTCGCCATCAAATGTTCCTTTTAAACCTCTCGAGTAAATCAAATTAAAAATAGGTGCATTATTTTCGAGCCTGCTTGTCGTTCCAAAAACGTCTACTAATTTTTCGTTAACATGATAACCTATGCCTACATTAAATTCTGAATTGGTATAATCAGTAACGGTTAACCCATTCATCATAAACTCATAATCATAAAGAGGGTTCACATCAGCTGTATTAAATCCTAAAGACCAATTTACATTCCTTAATATTTTCATATCTGTATTTATGCTAAATGCTTCAAGACCATCCATCTGACTGGCTATCCAATTACGTTGTAAAAAAGGACTTTCAATTCTATCACTTGAGTAAGTTCCAGTTTCACGTAAATCATTGACATATTTTAAACTAACGGTGATGTCATTTTTATTTGGTACATCAATCAAAAGTTCTCCTCCATATTTCCAAGCTTTATCTTTTAAACCATAACCAGCATAACCACCAATTGAAACATGTTTAAAAATATCATCATTTGTATAAAGCCCTAAACCTAGTCTATTACCTTCGTAACGATTAAATCGTGTAATTTTATTAAGATCAATATCAACATACTTTAACGGAAACCGACCTTTAATTAAACTTGGAAATAAGTTAAATATCTTATCGATTTTCACCTTTTCTACAATGCTATCTATAAAAACATAAGTGCGTTTCTCATTACTATTCAAGGAGTCTCGTCTATTTAATTTCCAAAATGAAGCATCTTTTAGTCCTGCGTTTTCTGGTAAAGTTATTAATGTCAAAGGAAAATCCTTTTTAGTTAAAATGGCATTTGGTATAATTTCAGATAAATAGCTTTTACCAACATATTTGATGCTGCTAAAACCAGAACCAACATTAATTTCAAAATTTAACTGGTTAGGAAACCAATACTTATTTTCAATAAAGTTGTATTTCTGCTGAATTGTAACTTCTAATTTTCCTGAATTAAATGTAGTTGCATCTACACTCTGAACAGCATATTTATTAGAGTTAATTTGAAGTAAACCTTTTAAGCCTTCAAAATTTCGATTGGTTTTAGGTTCAAAAGAAATTACAAAAACAGTGTCTTTTCCTTTAATATATTCTTCCTTTAATCTGAATTTATACTTTTTTGTACTTCCTTTAGAAATAGGGTTAAGGTAATTCGTTTCAAATAATGAAATGTGTTCACTATAAAAAGAGAACGGTTGAAAACTATTAGCTAGTAGTGCAAATTTCGGGTTTTTAAAGCCTGAAGATTTTGTAGCAATAATACTATCCTCAGAGAATCTGGGCTTTAAGTATTTGTGTTTAGCTATGGTTTCAGTAATAAAAAAATAAGAGCCTTTCATTACCTTTTCCATTTCCTCTCTTAAAGAATCTGTTTTTTCTGCTTGCTTGCCAGACGTGATAATAATTTTGTCGTAGGACTTGTAAGTGTATGAATTTAAACTTTCTGGATTATTAATATTTTTATTAGCGACCGCTTTTCTGATAATACGATGCGCTGGGTTTTCTCTATCAATAAAAACTTCATCAAGTGCGCTAACTTTTTGTTTTAAGCTTATATAGTGGTTCTTTATGTCATCTATTTTTAAAACTTTTCTTTCATAACCAATATAGCTTATCGTTATATTTTCAACATGAGATAGTACATAAAAAACACCGTCAATATCTGTTGACGTTCCTTTATAATCTTTTCCATTAAAAATAATATTAGCAAAAGGAATTATTTTTTTGGTGCCTTCATCAATCAAGATAAACTTCTTCGTTGTTTGAGCTATAGTTTTAAAACTTAAAAGAAGAAAAATTAGTAATAAAAAGTTTTTCATAAAGAATGGTGGTTAGCGGTATTGCTAATTAACGTAGAATTTTTGAAACTATTGAGTTTTTAGACCAAGTTTCATTGTTTATCTTTGTGGCTTATTTTAATCAGATTATGAGTAAACAGAGTAAACGTATTGAGGCTTTAGTATATCATGCCAAGCCTACTCCAGGAAAGATAAAGGTAGTACCTACTAAAAAGTATGCTTCTCAACGTGATTTGTCCTTGGCCTATTCTCCAGGTGTAGCAGAACCTTGCTTAGAGATTGAAAAAGATGTCGAAAACGTTTATAAATACACAGCTAAAGGTAATCTTGTTGCCGTAATATCTAACGGAACAGCCGTTTTAGGATTAGGAAATATTGGTCCTGAAGCTTCTAAACCTGTAATGGAAGGAAAAGGGTTGCTCTTTAAAATCTTTGCAGATATTGATGTGTTTGATATTGAAGTTGATACTGAAGATGTAGATGCATTTATTGAAACCGTAAAAAATATTGCACCAACATTTGGTGGTATAAATCTTGAAGATATTAAAGCTCCTGAGGCTTTTGAAATAGAACGTCGTTTAAAGGAAGAATTAGATATTCCTGTAATGCATGATGATCAGCATGGTACAGCAATCATATCTGCTGCAGCATTATTAAACGCATTAGAATTGGCTGAAAAGAGCATAGGTGAAGTTAGTATAGTTGTAAGTGGTGCAGGTGCAGCTGCAATTTCTTGTACGCGTTTATACCAGGCTTTTGGAGCAAAGCGCGAAAATATAATAATGCTAGATAGCAAAGGTGTTATTAGAGATGATAGAGATAATTTAACATCGCAAAAAGCCGAGTTTGCTACTCATAGAAAGATTGATACTCTAGATGAAGCCATGGTAAATGCTGATGTGTTTATAGGTTTGTCTATGGCAGATATCGTTTCCCCAGAGATGTTAAAGTCAATGGCAAAGAACCCTATTGTTTTTGCAATGGCTAACCCAAATCCTGAAATAAAATATCAACTTGCTATAGATACTAGAGATGATATTATTATGGCTACTGGTCGTAGTGATCATCCTAACCAAGTCAACAATGTTTTAGGTTTTCCTTTTATTTTTAGAGGAGCATTAGATGTAAGAGCGACAAAGATTAATGAAGCTATGAAAATGGCAGCAGTTAAGGCTTTGTCTCGTTTAGCTAAGGAACCTGTACCAGAACAAGTAAACATTGCTTATGCAGAAACTCGACTTACTTTTAGTAAAGACTATATTATTCCAAAACCATTCGATCCAAGATTAATTGCCGAAGTACCACCTGCTGTAGCTAAAGCAGCAATGGAGAGTGGTGTTGCTAAAGAACCTATAGAAGACTGGGATCGCTACAAAAATGCACTATTAGAACGATTGGGTTCTGATAATAAATTAGTTCGTATGCTTTTAGGTAGAGCGAGAACTAATCCAAAACGTGTTGTTTTTGCAGAAGCCGATCAGCTCGATGTTCTTAAAGCTGCACAAATTGCATATGAAGAAGGTGTAGCTCATCCTATTTTATTAGGAAGAAGAGATACCATTATCGATTTAATGAAAGAAATAGAATTCGATGCAGACGTACCAATTATTGACCCTAAATCTGATGAAGAATTAGAACGTAAAAATCGTTATGCCAAAGCTTATTGGAAAAAACGCAAACGACAAGGTGTTACTATTTATTCTGCAGAAAAGAAAATGCGTGAGCGTAATTATTATGCCGCAATGATGGTAAATGAAGGAGATGCAGATACATTGATTACGGGCTATTCTCGTAGTTATCCGTCGGTTGTTAAGCCAATGTTGGCGCTAATTGGTATGGCTCCAGGTATTTCTAGAGTAGCAACAACTAATGTGATGATGACCCAACGTGGTCCAATGTTTTTAAGTGATACTTCTATAAACATTGATCCTACTGCTAAGGATTTAGCAAGAATAGCACGTATGACTTGCCGAGTTACTAAAATGTTTGGAATTGAGCCAGTAACTGCAATGATATCTTATTCTAACTTTGGGTCTTCTGAAAACCCACAAGCAGAAAAAGTAAGAGACGCTGTTGCTTACTTGCATAAAGCGTATCCAGAAATGATTGTTGATGGTGAGTTACAAACAGATTTTGCTTTAAATTCAAAAATGCTACAAGATATTTTTCCATTTTCAAAATTAGCAGGCAGAAAAGTAAATACGTTAATTTTTCCAAGTTTAGATTCAGCAAATATTACATATAAGTTGCTAAAAGAGCTTAATAAGGCAGAATCTATTGGTCCAATTATGATGGGTATGGCAAAACCAGTTCACATTCTACAATTAGGTGCTAGTGTAGATGAAATTGTAAATATGACGGCAATTTCAGTTATCGATGCTCAAGAACGCGAAAAGAAACAGCAGAAATAGTTGGTTTCTTAGTGGCTTACTTCATTCTGTAATGTAAATAATTTTATTACATTTGGTTTTTTAACCTTTGGTAATAAATGATTACACACATAGAAGGCAAGCTTGTTGAAAAAAATCCTACAGATGTTGTGATTGATTGCAATGGAGTAGGCTACTTTATTAATATATCTCTACATACGTTTTCTCAAATTCCAGATAGAGAGAATCTAAGGCTTTATACGTATCTCCAAGTAAGAGAAGATTCGCATAGTCTTTATGGATTTTCATCTAAAACAGAACGCGAAATATTTAAATTATTAATTTCCGTCAGTGGTATTGGGGCTAATACAGCACGTGCAATGTTATCTTCTTTAACTCCAGAACAAGTAAAAGAAGGAATTGCTAGTGGAGATGTCGCTTTAATTCAGAGTGTAAAGGGTATTGGTTTAAAAACAGCACAGCGTGTTATTATTGATTTAAAGGATAAAGTGTTAAAAGTTTATGGTATTGACGAACTTTCTTTAATACCAAACAATACAAGCAAAGATGAAGCGTTATCAGCTTTAGACGTTTTAGGATTTAACAAAAAACAATCAGAAAAAGTGGTTGATAGAATTTTACAAACCCAACCAGATGCCATTGTAGAGCACATTATTAAAGAAGCTCTAAAAAACTTATAATGCAATTGAACAAAACTAACTATACACAACCCAACTCGTTCCCTTTTTATTGCGTATTAGCGCTTATGATGCTAGTAGGTACATCTGTTTTTGCTCAAGAAACAGAACAAGAACAAGATTCAACAAAAACAACTTTTGCATTTGGAAAGCTTAATATGCCAAATCCAAGTAGCATTGTTTCAAAATATACGTACGATCCTATTTTAGATCGTTATATCTATACCGAAAAAATAGGAAGCTTTAATACTAACTATCCATTAATTCTAACTCCAGAAGAATTTCAAAAATTGGTGTTACAAGAAAAACTGAAGGAGTACTACAAGCGAATGGCTGATGCCGCAGCAGGACAAAAAGAAGGTACGGAAGAAGATCAAAAGAATTTGTTGCCAGAGTTTTATGTCAATTCAGGATTATTTGAAACTATTTTTGGAGGTAATACCATCAATGTAATTCCGCAAGGTTCGGTTGAAGTCGATTTGGGTGTATTATTTTCTAAACAAGATAATCCATCGTTTTCTCCAAGAAATAGAACAAATTTCACCTTTGATTTCGACCAAAGAATTAGCTTAAGTTTACTTGGTAAAGTTGGTACTCGACTTCAGGTAACGGCAAATTATGATACCGAAGCTACTTTCGATTTTCAACAACTCGTAAAATTAGAATATACACCAACTGAAGATGATATTGTTCGTAAGATTGAAGTTGGTAACGTTAATATGCCTTTAAACAGTTCTCTAATTACAGGTGCTCAAAGTCTTTTTGGTGTTAAAACGGAATTACAATTTGGTAAGACTAAAGTAACAGCTGTATTTTCAGAACAACAATCTCAGTCTAAGTCAGTTACTGCACAAGGAGGTGGAACTGTTGAAGAGTTTGAATTCTTTGCCAGAGATTATGATGAGAATAGACACTTTTATTTAGCACAATACTTTAGAGATAATTACGATAAAGCATTATTGCAATATCCTTTCATTGATAATCAAGGACTTCAAATTACTAGAGTAGAAGTATGGGTTACCAATAGAAATAATCAAACTGAGAATGTTAGAAATATTGTTGCATTTCAAGATTTAGGTGAATCTGAAGCAGATAATATAGGATTAACTCCATTGCCAGGTGGTTTTATAAATGCTGCACCAGGTGCATTGCCAAACAATGAAAACAATGATTTTGATCCAACTAATATTGGTGGAGCTGGTTCATTGTTAACTGATGCTGTTAGAAATATCACTAATGTTGAATCTGGAATCAATGTCCCAGTAAATGAAGGTTTTGATTATGGTAAATTGGAAGCCGCAAGAAAATTACAAGAAGGACAAGAGTATGTTTTAAACTCAGAATTGGGCTATATATCATTAAATCAAAGGTTGCTTAATGATGAAGTTTTAGCAGTTGCGTTTCAATATACGCTTGGTGGAGAAGTTTTTCAAGTTGGTGAATTTGCAAATGATGGTGTAGATGCCACACAGGTTAGCGATGGTATTAACGGAAATCAGGTTGTAAACAATCAAAGTTTAGTCTTAAAAATGTTGAAAAGTGCAGTGACTTCTGTAGATCAACCAATTTGGGATTTAATGATGAAAAACATCTATGATACAGGTGCTTTTCAATTAAGTCAAGAGGATTTTAGGCTTAATATTTTCTATACTGAAGCATCTGCATTAAATTATATTAGACCGGTTGAAGGCACAGCATTTCCTCCCTTTGATAATAATACTCCATTCCCAGGTGATGATACTGTAATTAGTGAAACACCTTTAATTAGACTTTTTCATTTAGATCGATTAAATTTTAACAACGATCCACAAGAACGAGGTGATGGTTTCTTTGATTATGTTGAAGGGCAAACTGTATTAAGTCAAAATGGAAAAATTATTTTCACTAAAGCAGAGCCTTTTGGTCGTTATTTATTTGATGTTTTAGATGATGATGGCAATCCTAGTAATAACGATGTTGATTATGAGGATATTCCAGATACTCAAGCTGGATTTAATGAAAATCAGAAAAAGTATGTTTACGATTTGCTTTATAAATCTACTAAGACGCAAGCTTTAGATGAAGCCGAAAAGAATAAATTCCAAATCAAAGGACGTTTTAAAAGCAGTGGAGGAGATGGTGGTATTCCAATCGGAGCATTCAATGTTCCAAGAGGATCTGTGAGAGTTACTGCTGGTGGACGCCTACTAGTTGAGGGTGTTGATTATACCGTAAATTACCAATTAGGACGTGTGGAAATATTAGACGAAGCTTTAAAGGCATCAAACACTCCAATTAACGTTTCGGTAGAAAATAACGCCGTTTTCGGACAACAAACAAGGCGTTTTACAGGTATTAATATTGAACATCAATTCAATGAAAATTTCGTTTTGGGTGCAACTTTATTAAACCTAAACGAACGACCAATCACACAAAAGGCTAATTTTAATTCTGAGCCTATTAATAATACCATTTTTGGTTTTAATGGAAACTATTCTACAGAAGTACCATTTTTAACACGTTTAGCAAATAAGCTTCCAAATGTAGATACAGATGTACCTTCTAACCTTTCTCTTAGAGGAGAGTTTGCATACTTATTGCCAGGAGCTCCAAAGGGTACAGATTTCAATGGTGAAGCCACAGCTTATATTGATGATTTTGAAGGTACACAAGGATCAATAGATTTATTGAGTCCGTTATCGTGGTCGTTATCAAGTCGTCCAAAAGAGTTGCCTAATACAACTCCTGGAACCGACGCTAATGGTATTGACAATGGTTATGGTAGAGCATTTTTAAATTGGTATACGATTGATCCAATTTTCTATAGTAATCAACGCCCAGATGGTATTACAGATGATGACGTTTCAGATTTATATACGAGACGTGTATTTATAGAAGAAATTTTCCCACAGGTAGATATCGTACAAGGACAAACTTCAGTAATTAATACGCTAGATTTATCTTATTACCCAACAGAACGTGGACCTTATAATTTTGATCCTAATGAAACTGATGATACACTTAACCCGAATCAAAGTTGGGCAGGTATAACTAGACAAATTACATCAACAGATTTTGAACAAGCGAATGTAGAATATATAGAATTTTGGATTCAAGATCCATTTTTAGATAATCCATCCAGTACAGGAGGAAAACTAACTATAAACTTAGGTAACATTTCTGAGGATGTATTAAAGGATGGTAAAAAGCAATATGAAAATGGATTACCAGAGGATGGTGATATTACTACAATTCAGCAGCAACTACCAACATTAGCTAGTCCTTATGTTGTGCCTCAAAATCAATCTTTAATTTATACGTTTGCAACTACTGGAGCCGAAAGAGCGAATCAAGATGTCGGTTATGATGGTTACGATGATGCAGAAGAAAGTCAAATGTTAACTCAGGTTTTCGGCGCTAACAATTTTGGTGAAGATGATCCTGCGAGAGATAACTATACGTATTACTTAAATACAGATGGAGATATTTTTGAGCGTTATAAAGGGTATAACGGTCAACAAGGAAATACACCAGATGTATTTACAGATACTAATAGAGGATCTACTACACAGCCAGATGTTGAAGATATCAACCGAGATAATACTATGAATACTATTGATAGTTATTATGAGTATGAGGTTGATATGAATCCTACCAATCTTAATATAGATAATCCTCAGATTAATGATGTTAAGGTAAGAAACGTAACCTTGCCAAACGGTAATCAAAGAGAAGTGACTTGGTACCAATATAGAATCCCAATAGCAGATGGCCCTAATAGAACAGCTATTGGTGGAATTACAGATATTAGATCCATACGTTTTGCACGTTTATATTTAAGAGAGTTTACTGAAAACACAGTACTTAGATTTGCGTCTTTAGATTTAGTACGTAGTGACTGGAGACGTTATACTTTAGACTTAGATAATGATGCGACAAATAACAGTGTAGATGCTGAGTTTAATGTTGCTATTGTCGGTGTTCAAGAAAATGATGGTGATTATGTTATTCCGCCAGGAGTAAGACGAGAAGAGTTAAACAATAATAATAATGTTATTAGACAAAATGAGCAGTCCTTAGTGCTACAGGCTTGCGATTTAGAGCCAACGGATTCTCGTGGTGTGTTTAAGAATATTAATATTGATATGCGTCAGTATAAGAAATTGAGAATGTTTTTGCATGCCGAAGCTCAAGAAGGATCGACTTTAGATCCAGGAGAATTAGTAGCCTTCATTAGAATGGGTAATGATTTTACGCAAAACTTTTACCAGATAGAAATACCATTATTGCCAACAGATTTTGCGGATGGTACTATTGAAGAACAAATTTGGCCAGATCAGAATGAAATAAATATTCCACTCGAATTTTTACAGAAGATTAAAGCACTAGGTATTTCTGCTGGTACGTTGAGTAATGAAGATCCTACGTTTTATAATGTTGTAGATGGGCAATTAAACGAAACTGCATTGGTTGATGGTGATGTGCCTTTTGATGATGTATTAGGTAGTGTTAAGCAGCAGCGTGTTGCTGTAAAAGGAAACCCAAATTTTGGTAATATCAGAGTATTGATGGTCGGTGTAAAAAACTCTGGTAGTACAACGATGAATGCTTGTGGTGAAGTTTGGTTTAATGAATTAAGAATGTCGGACTTAGAAAATGAAGGAGGTTGGGCAGCAGTTGTAAGTATGGATTCTAACATTGCAGATTTTGCAGATATTAGTGCTACAGGTAGACGAAGTACTATAGGTTTTGGAGGCATTGAGCAAGGTCCTAATGAGCGAAGCTTAGAGGATGTGCAACAATATGATGTTGTTACTAATATACAATTGGGACAATTACTACCAAAGAAATGGGGAGTGCAAATTCCATTTAATTATGCACAAAGTGAAGAATTGGTAACACCAAAATTTGATCAATTCTACAATGACTTAACTTTAGATTCTCGAATAGATGCGGCTGAGTCTAGTGAAGAAGAAGATCGAATAAGAACACAATCTGAAGATTATACGAAGCGAAAAAGTATCAATTTTATTGGAGTTAGAAAACAAAAAACAGGAGATTCTAAAAAACGTTTTTATGATGTTGAAAACTTAACATTCAATTATTCTTATAACAAGGTTGAACATCGTGATTTTGAAATCGAAAATGCACTCGATCAAAATATTAGAGCAGGTGCTAACTATAATTATTCATTTGAGCCATTAAAGATAGAACCATTTAAAAAGAACGATTCATTATTTACTGGTAGCTACTGGAAGATTTTAAAAGATTTTAATCTTAACTTATTGCCTTCAAGTATCTCGGTAAATACAGATATCAATAGACAGTTTAGTAAACAGAAATTTAGAGAAGTCGAATTAGCTGGTAGTAATATTGGTATTGAAGAATTATTTAGAAGAAATTACACCTTCGATTTTCAATATGCAATCAATTATAACTTAACAGATGCTTTAAGTTTAAACTTTACAGCTGCGAATACTAATATTGTACGTAATTACTTTATAGATGATCGAATTAACGGAAGACAAGATCCAGAATTAGATGTTTGGGATGGTTTCTTTGATTTTGGTGATCCAAATTTCCAAACACAACAGCTTCAAGTTAATTACGAATTACCAATTTATAAAATACCAGCTTTAAGTTTTTTAAGAGCAACATATGCCTATAATGGTGCATTTCAATGGCAAAAAGGTTCAGATTTAAATCAAGGGTTAGAGCTAGATGGAAATACTTATAATTTAGGGAATTCCATTCAAAACTCTAACACACATAATATTAATTCAACTCTTAACATGGAAACCTTATACAAAACCTTAGGTTTAGTGAGAAAGGGTAATCCAAGAGGTAGAGGACGAGCTAGAAACACAGGAGCAAAGCGACGAACTGGGACACCAGATACTTCAATTGCAAATAAGGACGACCAAGCGAAAGACCCTAATAAATTAAGTACAGGTAAAAAGGCTTACAATACCTTAATTGATGTTGTTACTATGGTAAAACGTATTCAGTTTGGTTATACTGAAAACAATGGTACATTTTTACCAGGCTATTTGCCAACACCTGGTTTTGTTGGTACGTTAAGACCAACAGTTGGCTATACATTTGGAAGTCAAAGAAATATTAGAGATTTAACTGCAGAAAATGGCTGGTTAACAATATTTCCAAATCTTAATCAGCAATATTCTGAAGTTCAAAATAAAACATTAGACTATTCGATTAATGTTGAGCCAATGCGAGATTTAAAAATTGACCTTATTGGAAATAGAACATATGCCAATAATATAACTCAAAATTTTAGAGCTCTAGATAATAATAATGATGGCTTAAGTGATGAATACGAAGATTTAATTACCAACTCATTTGGTAACTTTAATATTTCAACAATACTTATTAAAACGGCTTTTAGTAAAAGTGATGAAAATCAATCTGCTACTTTTGATGATTTTAGAGCTAATAGACTAATTATAGCAAACAGGCTTGCAACACGCGCAGGAATAGACATCAATGATATTGCAAATTTAGATGCAGAAGGTTATCCTTTAGGTTTCGGTAAAAATAGTCAACGTGTGTTATTACCTTCATTTTTATCAGCTTATCAAGGTTCTAATCCAGATAAAGTAAGCACAAGTGCATTTAGAGATGTGCCAATACCAAACTGGACTTTGAAATACACAGGTTTAATGAAGATTCCATGGTTTAAGAAAACTTTCAGACGTTTTTCTATTCAGCATGGTTACAGATCACGCTATACTATTAATCAATTTAGAACTAACTTAGATTATGATGCGCCAGATTTTAGTTTTGCAGCTGACGCACCTCAAAATCAAGAGGCAGTAGATCAAGCAGGTAATTTTAAAAATGAGACGTTATACAGTAACATAAACTTAGAAGAACAGTTTAGTCCTTTAGTGCGTTTAGATTTTGAAATGAAAAATTCAATTAAGGTCTTAGCAGAAATTAAAACAGACAGGTTATTGTCTCTAAGTTTTGATAATAATTTAATGACCGAAATACAAGGAAAAGAATACACACTTGGTTTAGGTTATCGTTGGAAAGATTTGAGAATTCGTACAGCTCTAGCAGGACCAAAACAAGCCGTTGTAGCTGATTTAAATATGCGTGCAGATATTTCTGTAAGAGATAACAAAACCATTATTAGGTATTTAGACCTAGAGAATAATCAAATTACGGCAGGTCAAACAATTTGGGGATTTAAATACACAGCAGATTATTCATTTAGTAAGAACTTAACGGCTATTTTCTATTTCGATTATACCTTTTCAGATTTTGCTATTTCTACATCATTCCCACAAACCTCATTAAGATCTGGAATTACCTTGCGTTATAATTTTGGAAATTAATTTTGAATTGAAGCAATTAAAAATTTACTTTTGTTTCATTAATAATATACAACATTAAAAATGAATATACCATCAGAATTAAAGTACACCAAAGATCACGAATGGATCAAAATTGAAGGAGATATTGCTACAATAGGTATTACAGATTTTGCTCAAGGAGAGCTTGGTGACATTGTTTACGTAGAAGTAGATACGTTAGACGAAACCTTAGATATTGAAGAAGTTTTTGGTACGGTTGAAGCTGTAAAAACAGTTTCAGATTTATTTTTACCATTATCTGGTGAGATTGTAGAATTTAATGAAGGTCTTGAAGATGAGCCAGAAAAGGTTAACATAGATCCTTATGGTGATGGCTGGATGATAAAATTAAAATTTTCTGATGCGTCTCAAGTAGAAGATTTATTATCAGCAGAAGATTATAAAGCTATTATCAGTGCTTAAGAATTTGCTATTACCAGTTGCAATTGTCTATACGATTGTATTGGTTGTTGCTACTTTAATTAATCTGAATGGTATACCTAGTTTAGGGTCATCATTTGACGATAAAATATATCACCTTATAGCATATTTTGGACTTGGTTTTCTTTGGATAACATATTTTAAGCCTCGTAAAAAAAAGAATAATCTCGTAATTGTATTCTTATGTCTTATTCTATTTGGTGTGGTTTTAGAATTGATACAGCATCAGCTAAACCCTAATAGGACTTATGATACTTACGATTTAATAGCCAACTGTTTAGGAGTAATGCTTGGCACACTAATTGCAACCAGAATAAGCATATATAAGTTAAAATAACACAAAGCCTTGTTTTTTTTACTATTATTTAGTTAAATTAGCGATGTTATAATAAATAAATAATATGGAACCTAAGAAGAATCCAAAATCAGATGTAAGTCGCAATAGCTCAATATACTTTGCGGTTGGTCTTGCATTAATGCTTGCTGTTACGTATATGTCTATTAACTATAAGACTTACGATAAAAGTGATATTGCAATAGACTCACTTAATTTAGATGATGAGTTAGAGGAAGAAGTGCCAATTACAGAACAGATTGTTACTCCACCACCTCCACCACCTCCACCACCAGCTGCTCCAGAGATTATTGAGGTTGTAGAGGATGAAGAAGAAGTTGAGGAAACGGTTATAGAATCTACAGAAACAGAAATGGATACAGAAATTGTTGAAGTAGAAGAAGTAGAAGTAGAAGAAGTCGAGGAAGATATAGAAGTACCATTTTCAGTAATTGAAAATGTGGCTGTGTTTCCTGGTTGTGAAAAGAAAAAAGGAAATGCCGCTAAAAAAACCTGTATGAATGAAAAGGTGAACAAGTTCATCAACAAGAAATTTAATACAGAACTGGCTAGTGATCTAGGACTAGCTCCAGGTAGAAAGCGAATCTTTGTTGCTTTTAAGGTTGATAAATCTGGTAACATAACAAGTATTAATGCTCGTGGTCCACACCCAGGACTCGAAAAAGAAGCAAAGCGTGTTATAAGTATGTTACCTAAAATGAAACCAGGAAAACAAAGAGGTAAGGCTGTAGTGATGCCTTTCTCAATTCCAATTGTATTCCAAGTACAAGATTAGATAAAGCATATTTTTTAAATATAAAAATCCCGTTCAAAATTAATTGGACGGGATTTTCGTTTTGGTATGCTTATTGCGATATTCTCATAATATTAACATTTAAATAACACGTATTATGAAAAATTCTAAAAAAGACTTCGGTATTGCTGGTCAGAGCACTACTGAAGCAAAGAAACCACACAAGCATGATGCAAATTTACAAAAAAACTCAACCCTTTATTTTCAAATAGGGTTGATACTTTGTTTATTGGGCACTTATTCACTTTTCGAAATGCAGTTTCAAGACAAAAAGATTACTGTCATTGATGAAGATGATGTAGCAGAAAAAATTGTTATTGATTATGTTCCACCTTTTGTGGTTGAGGTTATTAAACCAAAAGATCCAGAGCCATTACCTAGTAAAGATTTAAAGGATGTTTTTAAAGTAATTAAAGATGATAATCCAATTGTTACAAAAATTATAAATACACCTGATGATCCTGCTCCTGAAACAAAACCTGTTGACGTAGGTTCCATTGTTGTTATTGATGTTCCAAAAGATCCTATTATTGTTGATTTTATTAGAATCGAAAATGTGCCAGTTTATCCAGGATGTGAGAAATACAAGATTAATGAAGAACGTAAAAAATGTATGTCAGAAAAGATATCTAAATTGGTAAACAGAAGATTTGATACAAATATTGCTTCAGAATATGGATTATCTGGAATACAAAAAATACAAACACAATTTACTATTGATAAAAATGGTAATGTAGTAGATGTTAAAGTTCGTGCACCACACCCAGCACTAAAAAAGGAAGCTCAGCGAATTATAGATAAAATACCACACATGAAACCTGGCTACCAAAGACAGGTTGCTGTTGGTGTTGTGTACAATCTTCCAATTACTTTTCAAGTCGAAAATTAGAGGTTACTTTATTAAAAACTCTAGAACCGTTATTGTAAAATAACGGTTTTTTAATGCTTAATTTAGACTTAAGGTTACTAAAAAAAATAAGTATCTTTCAGCCATTAAAATCACGTCTTTTATGAAGCGCATTATTTTTGTTGCTATTCTATTCATTTCTTCTTTTGGTTTTGCTCAAACATTATCAACCTACGAGAAGCCTCCTACTTTTAGTGAATGTGAATCTGAAGCTATAAATCAAATAAAATCGTGTTTCAACTTTACACTCAATAGTTTTATTTATAAAAATTTTAAAGTACCACAAATTGCGATTGATGAAATGTATAAAGGTGACGTACAGGTGTTGTTCGAAGTTAATAAAGAAGGTGAATTTAAAATCATTTATGTAGATGCGATATATGATGAGCTAAAAGAAGAGAGTAATCGTGTTTTTGCATTACTTCCAAAAGTAAAGCCTGCAACATATAATGGTAAACCAACATTTGTTCAGTACAGTATTAGTATAGCGATACCTCTTTCGGAACCCGTTAGAGAATCAGATAAATCAGTTGAAGTTCAGCTCACAGAAAAAGATAGTCTTAATGCGACACTATCAAATGAATTTGATGCCATTGCAGATCAATTAAAACCTTACGAAAAACTAGAATACAATAGCCAATTAAATGTGCCTTTTACACATTCTTATTATGCACGTTTTGATGACGAAATGAATGCTATTGGCACAAATAGTCATACAGCAGCAAAACCTTTTGTTTATAGTGATGTTGCGAGGTACTATGATATCAAAGCAGAAAAAGAGAGCTTGGCTAAAGAAACAGATTCTTGGTTGGGTAGAAAATTGTATAACGAACATTTAGTTGAAGTACAAAGCAAAGACTATTGGTTTACTGTAGATCCGATCTTAGATTTACAAGTTGGAAAAGACACTGAAGCCGATTATGGTTCTTGGAATAATACAAGAGGACTTTTTATACAAGCTGGTTTAGGAAAACGATTTAATTTAACAGCTTCAGTCTATGAGAGTCAAGGACGATTTGCAGATTATTTTAATCAATATGCGGAAAGTTTAAAGGCTTTTGGTCCAGATCCTGCAATTATTCCAGGTCGTGGTATTGCAAAACGATTTAAGGATAACTCTTATGATTATCCTGTAGCTGAAGCCTATTTATCTTATACTCCTGCAGATTTTTTAAATATTCAATTTGGTCATGGTAAAAATTTTATTGGTGACGGTTATCGATCTTTATTACAAAGTGATGTAGCTAGTCCGCACCCATTTTTAAAATTGAATGCTACATTTTGGAAAATTAAATACACTAGCACATGGATGTGGTTAAAAGATGTTAGAGATGAAGTGGTGGTTGATAAAGCCTTTTTGACCAAGTACATGGCAAATCATTATTTGAGTTGGAATGTATCCAAACGTCTTAATATTGGTCTTTTTGAATCTGTAATGTGGGCAGATACCAACGGAAGAGGTTTTGATGTTAATTATCTAAATCCAATTATATTCTTTAGAGCCATAGAATTTCAGACAGGTCAAGGTGCAGGAAATGCTATTTTAGGATTAAGCTCTAAGTATAAATGGAACAATAAAGTTAATATTTACGGTCAATTCGTTTTAGATGAATTTTCTTTAGGTGATGTGACTGGTGGTGACAAAAGTTGGAAGAATAAATTCGGTTTTCAATTAGGAGCAAAGTATTTTAATGCCTTTAAAGTTGACAACTTGTTATTACAAGCAGAATATAACCAAGTGCGACCTTATACATATTCGCACAATACTCAAATTCTCAATTATGCACATTTTAATCAGCCTATGGCGCATCTTTGGGGATCTAATTTTAGAGAATTGGTGTTAATAGGTCGTTATAATTACAAGCGTTGGTTTGCGGATGCGAAGTTTATTGTTGGTCAACGAGGATTTGATTTTAATACTACTGAAGATAGTTTTAATTATGGCGGAAACATATACGGAGATGAAGACAACCGTGTAAGTAATACAGGAATAAGAATTGGTCAAGGAAATAAAACAAATAGTTTTATGACCGAACTACAAGCTGGTTATTTATTAAATCCAGCAACCAATTTAAAGTTATTTACCAATATTATCTACAGAGATTTTAATCCTGAAGCTATAACAGCATCAACTATGGATTCTAATACGCTATGGTTTAGTATTGGTGTAAGAACAGACTTGTTTAATTGGTATAATGATTTTTAGGATTTATCTTCCTTCAAACTCTTATAAAATGTCAATCTAATTTTTTCGCTATTAATAAAACCAGTGCCAAAATCTAAATCATCATAGGTTTTAGTAAGGCTATTATCTGCTTTTATTTCATCTTCTGTTTTTCCTTCGTCGATAGCTTTTTGAATATTTGTTTTCAATGCTTCAAGCATTTTTAAAAAGCTTTTATATTCTTCTTTGTTAGATAGTTTTCCATGACCAGGAATAATTTTTGTGTCTTCATCTATAAGCATTAATCCACGTTTTACAGCTTCAATATAACCGTTTACACTTCCACCAGAATTTAAATCAATGTAAGGATAATGACCATTAAAGTACGTGTCACCAGTATGAAGCACATTACTTTGTGTAAAATATAATAAAGCATCACCATCTGTATGCGCATTTGAAACATGGAATACAGCAACACTTTCATCATTTATTGTAATGTTTAGTTTGTCATTAAATGTTATTACAGGTAAAGCCTCTTTTGGTTTAAAACTACCATCACGTTGTTTAGCTTCAAGACGTTTCTTCACATTATCGTGTGCTATAATTGTAGCACCAGCTTTAGTCATATTTTCGTTTCCACCAGAATGATCACCATGATAATGTGTGTTTATCAAAAATTTTAAGGGTTTATCACTAAGGGTTTTAATAGCGGTTAGAATCTTCTCAGACAGAGGTGCAAACTGATCATCAATTACAAAAATACCATCGTCACCAACAGAAACACCTATATTTCCACCTGCACCTTCCAGCATATAAGTGTGTTCTGATAGCTTAGTTGTCTTTATTTTAACCTTATCAAAACGTCCTTGGGCAAGAATTGAAGTTGAAATTAATAATATAAACATTGGAAGTAACTTTATAGTTTTCATAGCTTAGTTTTAAATGCTTTTGGTCTTATAAAAATAGGTAAACTTACACTTAACAATTGTGGTAGAATTAAAACTAAGGTTTTACGTTGGTTAGAATCAATTTTCAAACTATCTTTGCACTCGCTAAGAATAGAACCAAAAACGCATAGTTTGAGCAGCACAAAATCTTCGGTATCAACAGCTTCTGTGATAACAGATTTTAAGGAAATTACTAAAATGGGATTATCCCTAAGTGTGGTGTTTTCCTCAATCGCTGGTTACCTTCTTGGAGCAGAAGTCATAAGTTTTACTACTCTTATTTTATTGGCTTTCGGTGGTTACTTTATGGTTGGCGCTTCTAATGCTTACAATCAAATCATTGAGCGTGATTTAGACGCTTTAATGGATCGCACAAAGAATAGACCAATACCAGCTGGTCGTATGACTGTTAATACAGCATTTACAATTGCGACATCATTCACAGTTTTAGGGTTAATTACTTTATATATTATCAATCCTAAAACAGCAATGTGGGGAGCGGTATCAATATTCCTATATACTTGTGTTTATACACCATTAAAGACTAAAACATCGTTATCTGTTTTTGTTGGTGCTTTGCCAGGAGCAATCCCTTTTATGTTAGGTTGGGTTGCTGCAAGAAATGAATTTGGTATAGAACCAGGAACTCTATTTGCAATTCAGTTTTTTTGGCAATTTCCACACTTTTGGGCTATTGGTTGGTTCTTGTTTGAAGATTATAAAAAAGGCGGCTTTTTTATGTTACCAACAGGTAAGCCAGATAAAGGAACGGCAGTACAAATTATAATGTATAGTGTTTGGACGGTTTTAGCATCTATTATTCCGGTGCTTGGGTTTACAGGAGACTTAAAGTTGTCTATTGTTGGTGCCGTTTTGGTATTTATATTAGGTATGATTATGTTGGTATATGCTTTTAAGTTATTTAAGGATCGTACGGCAAAAACAGCTAAACAATTGATGCTGTCTAGTGTATTTTATATCACCATGTTACAGATTATATATGTTGCAGATAAATTTTTGAGATAGATGGATTTAACACAAGGAACACAAGAGGAGAAAAGAGCAAGGTCTAAGAAAATGATGCTGTGGTTTGGTATTGGTTCATTAATTATGTCTTTTGCAGGCTTAATAAGCGCATTTATTGTAAGTAGTAAACAAAGAGTAGATAAAGATTGGTTAAGTGATTACCAATTGCCAGATGCTTTTCTGATAAGCTTAATAGTAATTTTAGCAAGTAGTCTTACTTTTATTCTAGCTAAACGAGCATTAAAACAGAACAATCTAAAGATGACCTCGATTTGGTTACTTGTAACTCTAGCTCTAGGAATTGCATTTGTTTTTAATCAGTTTGAAGGCTTTAGACAAATCATTGAAGCAGGTCATAATTTCACAGGTCCAACAAGTAATATTACGATGTCTTACATATATATTATGGCAGTAGCGCATATAACACACGTCATTGCTGGGTTAATATGCTTGCTTGTCGTAATTTATAATCATTTTAAACAGAAGTATAATGCCAACAATATGTTGGGTTTAGAACTGGCAGCTAATTTCTGGCATTTTGTAGATATACTTTGGCTTGTGCTCTTTTTGTTTTTATATTTTTTTAGATATATAATTTGATTATTTTTGTCCAATCTTAAAATTTAAATAAATTCTATGGGTTCTACAGTAGAAAGTACTGGTACAGAAGGAAAAGCTTGGGGAGGAGCCAATAAGCCTCTAAAGGCAAGTTATGGAAAGATGATGATGTGGTTCTTCATTGTATCTGATGCGTTAACATTTTCAGGCTTCTTGGCAGCTTATGGTTTTTCAAGATTTAAGTTCATAAAGGAATGGCCAATTGCAGATGAGGTGTTTACTCACGTACCGTTTTTACATGGTCAGGAGTTGCCAATGATTTATGTGGCATTTATGACCTTTATTCTTATTATGTCTTCTGTAACTATGGTGTTAGCTGTTGATGCAGGTCATCATATGAATAAAGCAAAAGTGACCATATATATGTTCTTAACCATTATTGGTGGAGCTATTTTCGTAGGTTCGCAAGCATGGGAATGGGCAACATTCATTCAAGGAGATTATGGAGCTGTACAAACTAAGGGGGGTAATATTCTTCAATTTGGAGAGTATGTTACTGAAGATGGTAAAGAAAAATTTAAACGAATTTCTATAGATGATTTTGCAGCAGTGCAAGTTGGTGAAAGAGCTGAGCACGAACGTAAAAATGGACTTTGGTTTGTAACTGAAGGTTCACTACCTCCTTATACAGTTAATGAAATATATAATGGTTTAGCTGCAAATGACAACATTCAGGTAAGAACACAAATCATTGATGATAATGGAGAAAAAACTGTACTGTCTAGAGCAGAATCTCTTAAGCAAATAAAAGAAAATGGTAAGCTTGTTGTAAAAGGAGCTAATCTTCATGTAAATGAATATGGAACATCTTTATTTGCCGATTTCTTCTTCTTTATTACAGGGTTTCACGGATTCCACGTATTCTCAGGTGTTGTGATTAACATTATAATTTTCTTTAATGTTATTCTTGGAACATATGAACGCAGAGGTAGTTATGAAATGGTAGAAAAAGTTGGACTATATTGGCACTTTGTCGATTTAGTTTGGGTATTTGTTTTCACATTCTTCTATTTAGTATAAAAGAAATTAAGAGTTAAATTATGGCACACGAACATAAATTAGAAATATTTAGAGGCTTAGTTAAATTTAAGTCTAATACAAGTAAAATTTGGGGAGTCTTAGTATTCCTAACTATAGTTACTCTAGTAGAGGTTGTACTTGGTATCTATAAGCCAGATGCATTAATGACACCATTAATGTCACCTTTTGAAGGTGGTTTTATTGCAACATTAGGAAATATTCTTTTCTCACCAATTATTTACATGAAGTCATTGAATTTAATCTTCATTGTATTAACAATTGTAAAGGCATACTATATTACTTGGGACTTTATGCATATGAGAGATGAAACAGGAAGCATGAGAAAAATGGTCGTATGGACAGCAGTTTTTCTTATCTGCTATTTAATCTTCATTTTATTGCAAGAAGGTGGATATGTGTTTGAAGTTTACAATTCTGATGATGCATTAATTAAAAGAGATTTTTAAACGTAAAATTTTGCGTTAAATGATATTAAAAGGTGGTTTTTCTAAACCACCTTTTCTATTTTTGTATTCTATGAAAACAAGCAACGCAAAACGAAACATTGTCCTAGGTATTTTATTCTTTTTACCTGTTGCTTTTTTATTGATGCTCTATCCTGCGAAACATAATTATGAGCCGTTAAATGTTGTAAACGAAAATGTGTCTGATATTGAAAATTTTTATTCAGATAAAACAGAGACTATTTTATTAAAAGATCATATCACAGTTTTAGGTTTTTTAGGAAAATCACCATTGTCTAAATCTATAGCGGCTTCAAATCTTAAAGAACTCGTTTACGACAAGTTTAAGGGATTTAAAAAGTTTCAGATTGTTATTGTTATTCCTGAAGGCACAGAAGAAGAAATAAAGGAACTTAAAAAGGAAATAAATACATACGAAGATTTAAAATTTTGGCATTATACTTTTGGTACAGAGGGCGAAATTAAGATGCTTTATAATGGGTTAATATCTAAAGCTACACTAGATGACGAATTATCTACAGATGATGTGTTTATCATAGATAAGGATTTAAATCAGAGAGGGAGAATAGATGGTAGAGATGAAAAAGAGGTTGAAGCTAATGAACCTAGTTTTAGTGTGTATTCCTATAATACAATTGAAGTTGCAGAAATTAAGAATATGATGAGTGATGATATGCGTATCTTATTCACGGAGTATCGCCAAAAACGAAAAGGGAAGTTTGATGATTCTGATACAAGAAGAAAAAACGATTTAAAACAAACCGATGAGTAAAAAAAATAATTATTCATACATAAGCATTGCATTTATTCTTTTAGTTTTTGGAATAATTTTCGTTCCAAAAATTATAAATAGAATTAGTAGTGATGATATAACAAGAGACGAAAGTAGGAGTAAAGAAGTTTCTACGGTAGAAAAAAAAGAAAAAACTAAGTCTAATAAGAGTGATTTGGTTTACATTCCTAATGTAGACGGAGGGAGTAAAAAAGTGCCTAGTTTTAGTTTTACCAATCAAGATGGTAAGATTATTACAGATAAAGATTATATAGGTAAAGTCTATGTTATTGAGTTCTTTTTTACAACTTGCCCAACGATTTGTCCTAGAATGAATAGTAACCTTGTAGAAATTCAAAATGAGTTTAAAGATTTTGAGAATTTTGGAGTGGCTTCTTTTACTATAACTCCAGGTATTGATACGCCAGAAGTATTGAAAGCTTATGCAGACAAATATGGAATAACAAATTCTAATTGGCATTTAATGACAGGAGACGAAGACGAAATATATAAGTTAGCTAATGAAGGTTTTTATCTTTACACTGCAAAAAATGACGAAATCATAGATGGTTTTGAGCATTCAGGTAATTTTGCTTTAATAGATAAAGAAGGCTTTATTCGTTCGCGATTAAAATCTCCAAATAATCCTTTAATTTATTATAACGGAATTGTATCAGAGAAAGAGGGAGTTGATGATGAAGGAATTCCACAAGAAATTACAATCTTAAAAGAAGATATCGCTAAATTATTAAAGGAGTAATTATGAGCTCAGTTGATATAGAAAAAGAAAAGAAATATAATAAATGGATAGTAGCACTTTCAATTATTATTCCTGTTGCTGTGGCTGTTTTATTTGGTGTTAACTTAAGGTCATTAGGATTTAATATAGAACCATTGACTTTTCTGCCTCCAATCTATGCTAGTGTAAATGGCTTAACTGCTTTAGTTCTAATTTTTGCTGTAGTGGCAATCAAGAAAAAAAACAGAAAACTTCACGAGCGTTTAATGAAGTTTGCTATTGGGTTATCTGTAGCTTTCTTACTGATGTATATTGCATACCACATGACAAGCGATTCTACTAAATTCGGAGGCGAAGGTTTTGTTAAGTACATTTACTATTTTATACTATTAACACACATATTACTATCAATTGTTATTATTCCATTTGTACTTATAACATATGTTAGAGCAATTACCAACAATATAGAACGACATAAGAAAATTGCTAAAATCACGTTTCCATTGTGGTTATACATAGCTGTAACTGGTGTTGTTGTTTATATTATGATATCTCCATATTACGCATAAAAATGAAACGAAAAATCACCTTTTTATTTTTGTCTCTTTTCTTTTTTTTAAAGACAAATGCGCAATGCGCCATGTGTAGAGCTGTACTTGAGAGCGAAGAGAGTCAATCTACTGCAGAAGGCATCAATGATGGTATTCTTTTCTTAATGGCAGTTCCCTATATTTTGGTAGCAGCTATCGGTTATTTTATCTACAGAAAATATAGCACTTCAAATAAGATTGAAAATACAGAAGAAACACTGTAACATTTTTTTAGTTCAAGAGTCTTATTTATACTAGTTTAAAAGGAAGTCTTAACAATTTGTTGGCATAAAAACTATACGAATTTTCTTAAAATTGCATGCGCTAATCAATTCACTATGATTGAAATTAAAGATTTACATAAATCTTACCATATGGGAAGCAATTCTCTTCACGTTTTAAAGGGTATTAACTTTAATGTAAAAGAAGGAGAACTAGTTTCTATAATGGGTTCTTCGGGTTCAGGTAAATCAACATTACTTAATATTTTGGGAATGTTGGATGAAGCTGATAAAGGAGAATATGTTCTCGATGGTGTGCCGATTAAAAACTTAAATGAAAAAATAGCAGCACGTTACCGAAATGAATTTTTAGGATTCGTTTTTCAGTCTTTTAATTTAATTAATTATAAGTCTGCTACAGATAATGTAGCGTTGCCATTGTATTATAAAGGTATTCCAAGAAAAGAGCGTATCGAAAAAGCAGAACATTATCTTGAAAAAGTGGGCTTAGCAGATTGGTCGCATCATTTACCAAGTGAGCTTTCTGGTGGACAGAAACAACGTGTAGCAATTGCGAGAGCTTTAGCGAGCGAACCAAAAGTATTACTAGCAGATGAACCAACAGGTGCGCTAGATACCAAAACGTCTTATGAGGTTATGGAACTTATTCAAGGGATTAATGACGAAGGCAAAACTATTTTAGTGGTAACGCACGAAGATGATATTGCACACATGACCAAGCGTATTGTGAATCTTAAAGATGGAGTTATTATTAATGATAGTCTAGTAGAACAAGTTAGAGTAAAACAAAATGTTTAACGTAGAGCGCTGGCAAGAAATATTCGAAACACTTAGAAAGAATAAGTTAAGAACTTTCTTAACAGGTCTTTCTGTGGCTTCTGGTATTTTTATTTTAGTCATTCTTCTTGGTTTTAGTTCTGGCATCGAAAATGGTGTGACTTCAGAGTTTCAACAAGATGCAACTAATGAAATCAGTATAAGAACCAGAAGAACAACTAAAGGTTATAAAGGCCTGAATCCAGGACGTTATATTCAACTTAAAGATGAAGATTTTATCAACCTGTCTTCTACTTACGATGATAATCTAGAATACCGCTCTGCAAGTTATAGTATATGGGGAGGACAAGTCACTCATAAAAACGAATCTGGTAATTACAGAGTAAGAGGTGTTATGCCAGATGAGCAATTCATCGAAAATGCAGATATGACTATTGGTCGCTTTCTTAATTATTCAGATTTAAACGAAGGAAAAAAAGTTGCGGTAATAGGTAATAAAGTCAAAACCGATTTATTTAAAGATCAAGACCCAATAGATAAAGATATTGCGATTTGGGGAATTAATTTTAAAGTGATTGGTGTCTATACAGATCCAGGAGGTGAACGTGAAGAAAGTAATGTGTTTTTACCATTAACAACAGTACAGAGGTCTTTTAATGGTGGTGATAACATTAGAAACATGTCGTTTACAGTAAAAATGTCTGAGAATTTTCAGGAAGCTGTTGATTTATCGAAGAACCTATCACTAGCTATAGAGAATGATTTAAAACAAAAACATATTGTCGCACCTGATGATGTTGCCGCAATAAGAGTGAATAATACACTCGAAGAAGCAAAGAAAATTTACTCATTAATTGATACGATTAAAGCCGTTTTTTGGTTTATAGGAATAGGAACCATAATAGCTGGTGTTGTTGGTGTAGGTAATATTATGATAATTATAGTTAAAGAACGAACCAAAGAAATTGGGATACGGAAGGCACTTGGTGCTGAGCCTATGTCTATTATTGCTATGATTTTACAAGAAGCTGTTTTCGTAACTATGTTTTCTGGATTGTTTGGTTTGATATTAGGATTAGGATTATTAGAATTAGTGGGGCCTCAAGTAGATAGTCCTTTTATAAAATTCCCACAAGTAGATTTTAAAACAGCAATTATTACTGTTTTTATTTTGGTTGCAGCTGGTGCCTTAGCAGGATTTTTACCAGCGTACAGAGCTGCCAAAATTAAACCTATTGTAGCCTTAAGAGACGAATAAGATGTTTAATAAAGATCGTTGGACAGAAATATTAGAAGCATTAAATGCTAATAAGGTAAGAACTTTTCTTACTGCATTTGGCGTATTTTGGGGCATCACTATTTTAGTGCTTTTACTGGCTTTAACTAATGGATTACGTAATGGTGTTACTGCTGACTTCGGAGACTTTGCAACCAACTCGATGTTTATGTGGACGCGAGGTACATCTAAACCATATAAGGGCTTACCAAAATCAAGACGTTTTAATTATAAATTTGATGATGTCGCTGCTATAAAAGCTGAAATACCAGAACTAAAATATGTTTCTCCAAGGAATCAACTTGGTGGATATAATGGTGCAAACAATGTTATTCGAGGGACAAAAACTGGAGCATTTCAAATATATGGTGATTATCCAGAATTTATTAAACAAAAACCAATGGATATTCTCCAAGGACGCTTTATAAGCTATTCAGATATTGATGCTAGGAGGAAAATATGTGTTATTGGTCCAGATGTAGTAAAAGGACTCTATAATAAGAGAGAAGATGTTATTGGCTCATATATTAAGATTAATGGCGTCAATTTTATGGTAGTTGGTACGTTTAAAATAACGAATAGTCAAGGTGATTCAGAAGAGGAAGCTAACACTATTTTTATTCCATTTTCGACATTTAATCAAGCTTTCAATTATGGAGATCGTGTCGGTTGGATGGCAATTACAGCAAGTGACCAAATAAGTATTACAGACGTAAAAGAACGCATTTTTGCATTGATGCGAAACCGACATACAATTCATCCTGAAGATGTAAGAGCCATAGGTCATTTTGATTTATCTAAAGAATTTGGTAAAGTCAACGGACTATTCGATATATTATCTGTCGTAGGTTATTTTGTAGGAGCTTTAGTGTTAATGTCTGGTATTATTGGTATTAGTAATATTATGCTAATTGTGGTTAAAGAACGTACAAAAGAAATCGGAGTAAGACGTGCTTTAGGAGCAACACCTTGGACTATAAAAGGACAAATATTACAAGAAAGTTTAATTCTTACTATACTTTCAGGGATGGTAGGTATTTCATTTGCAGCACTAGTGATTTGGATAATGAATACAATTTTAGATAGTGTTGGGCCTGTAGAGAATTTTGCAAATCCAAGTGTAAGCATGCAAGTGGTATTTACTGCGTTAATTATATTAGTCGTTTCTGGTTTGTTAGCAGGATTGATTCCTGCTAATAGTGCAACGAAAATGAAACCTGTAGATGCATTAAGAATAGAATAATTATAAAATCAAAAAAATTAGAATAAATAAAATCATCAACTGAGAAATGAAAAGAACTACAACCATTATCGTACTAATTTTAATAGTCGTTGTCTTCGGAGGATCTTTATATTATTTATGGGCAAAAAATCAAGAAGATCCCATAACCTATACTACAGAAAAACCATCAATTGAAACAATTGTTTTAAAAACTGTAGCAACAGGAAGTATTGTACCAAAAGAAGAAGTGCTTATAAAACCAAATATTTCTGGAGTTATAGAGGAAGTTTATATTGAAGCAGGAGAATATGTAAAACAAGGAGATCTAATAGCTAAAATTAGAGTGATTCCTAATGTGTCTTCATTATCTAGTGCAAAGAATAATATTGCATCTAATAGAACAGCATTACAAACTGCAGAAATCAATTTCAAAACTCAAAAATCAATTTTTGATCGTCAGAAAGATTTGTTTGATAAAGGTGTCATCGCAGCTAATGAGTTTGATCAAGTAAACAACACATACCTGCAAGCAAAACAACGTGTTGAGCAAGCTAGAATTGATGTGACACAATCACGTCAAAATTATGATATTATTAAAACAGGTACAACATCTGGTTTAGGTAATATAGCGCAAACTCAAGTTAGGGCAACTGTTGCAGGTATGGTTTTAGATGTGCCAGTAAAAGCAGGAAATCAGGTTATCGAAGCTAATAACTTTAATGAAGGCACTTCAATTGCATCTCTTGCAGATGTAAGACAAATGATTTTTGAAGGAAAAGTAGATGAAAGTGAAGTCGGTAAAATTAAAGAGGGTTTGCCATTAGAAATTACTGTTGGTGCTATTGAAAACGAAAAGTTTGATGCTGTGTTAGATTATATTGCGCCAAAAGGTGTGGCTGAAAATGGTGCTATTCAGTTTGAAATTAAAGGCACACTTAAAAAAATAGATTCTACATTTATTAGAGCTGGTCTTAGTGCCAATGCATCTATTATTTTAGATAAAGTAGAAAAGGTACTTGCTATTAAAGAAGCAATGGTTCAGTACGACCCAAAAACAAAAAAACCTTTCGTTGAAGTAGCAGTTGGAGATCAAAAATTTGAAAGACGTGATATTGAGCTAGGGCTTAGTAATGGTATCTTTGTTGAAGTGAAAAGTGGAATTTCAAAATCAGATGAACTTAAGGTTTGGAATCAGCTTCAAGGTCCTCCAGCATATGGTAGAAATAATTAATTAAGAATTAGTGTAACACATAGAGATTTATCTAGACAAATAGACATCATGAAAAAATCAATCATCATAGTATTACTCCTTTTAGGAGTTTTTGCACAAGCTCAAAATAAAAAGTGGACGCTTAAAGAATGCGTGGTTTATGCTTTAGAAAATAATATTTCCGTTAAGCAGAGCGAATTAGATTTGCAAGCGACAGATATAGAAAAATTAACTGCGATAGGTAGGTTTTTGCCAACAGTAAATGCTAGTGGAAGTGTGTCTAAAAACACAGGTTTAAGTTTTGATCCTACAACTGGTAACTCTTCAACAACTACATTCTTATCAGCATCTGGTAATCTAAATTTAGGTTATAATTTGTTTGATGGTTTACAGAATATAAGACAAGTTCAACGTGCTGAAATTTCAAAAATTGCAGCAGATTACAGGTTGTCTAAAATGAAAGATGATATTTCACTTTTTGTAGCAAATGGTTATATTTCTGTAATTTTAAATAAAGCAAATCTTGAAGTTTTAAAATCTCAAAATTCAGTGACTCAAGAGCAAATTGAAAGAACAAATCAATTAGTAGAAGCAGGTTCTTTACCTCGAGGTGATTTATTAGAGATACAGGCAACAGATGCTAGTGAAAAACAGAGTATTGTAAATGCCGAAAATGTAATTCAAATTTCATTAATAAATTTAGCTCAATTACTTTTAATTAAAGACTATGAAACTTTCGATATAGAAGATGAAGGTTATGATATAGTAGATGAAGGTATTTCTAATAAGTCAGCATCAGAAATTATTGAAAACGCAAAAGCGAATAGATCAGAGATTAAAATAGCTGAACAAAATGTTGCTCTAGCTGAAAAAGATGTACAGATTGCAAAAGGATCGTATTGGCCAACATTAAGAGCTTTTTTAGGGTATGATACGCGTTATACAGATGCTAACCCAATTTCATTTGGTGATCAGATTTATTTAAATGATGGTATTGGTTATGGTTTGAGTCTTAACATTCCAATATTAAATGGGTTTTCTGTCAAAGGAAATGTACAAAGAAATAAAATTAACTTAGAGCGTTCTAAGTTTCAATTAGAGCAAGCCGAATTAGATTTAGAATCTACAGTGTACCAAGCTTATGTTGATGCCAAAGGATCTTTGAAATCTTTTGAAGCTGCTAATACAGCATTAGAATCACAACAATTGGCTTATGATTATGCCAAAGAGCGTTATGATGTGGGCTTAACAAATGCATTTGATTTTAGTCAATCTAAACTAAGGTTTGATAATTCTAAAATCGAATTAAATCGTGCTAAATACGATTATATTTTTAAGTTAAAGGTACTAGAGTTATATTTCGGAATACCTGCAACTGAATTAAAGTTTTAATTATGAGCAAAACAGTAAAAATCATTATCGGAGTAGTTGTTTTTCTGCTAATAGCATTAGTGGCAGGTAAGTCAATGGGATTATTTGGTAAAAAAGGTAATTTTAAAGAAGTTACGATTAAAGAAGTGTCTCTTAAAGATATTGTAGAAACCGTATCAGCTACGGGTAAAATTCAGCCAGAAGTAGAAGTTAAAATATCTTCTGAAGTCTCTGGTGAAATTTTAGAATTGCCATTTAAAGAAGGTCAAGAAGTTAAAAAAGGAGACTTATTGGTAAGAGTAAACCCAGATTTAATTCAATCTGCTGTGAGTAGATCTCAGGCTTCATATCAAAATGTTAGAGCAGGTTTAGAGCAGGCCGAAGCAAGTTTAAAACAAGCGAAAGCAGATTATGATAGAAATAAATCACTATTTAATAAAGGGGTTATTTCTAAAGCAGATTGGGATCGCTCTATCGCTTCTTATGAAACTGCTGAAGCTGGTAAAAATTCAGCGTATTATAATGTGCAAAGTGCTGCAGCTACTGTAAATGAAGCAAAGGACAATTTAAACAGAACGACAATATATGCGCCAATGAGTGGGACAATCTCGCTTTTAAATGTTGAACTTGGTGAACGTGTGGTTGGTACACAACAAATGGCTGGTACTGAAATTTTACGTGTTGCTAACCTTAATAATATGGAAGTTGAAGTTGACGTCAATGAAAATGATATTGTAAAAGTTAATATTGGTGATTCTACAATTGTTGAAGTAGATGCTTATTTAAAGAAAGAGTTTAAAGGTGTTGTTACTGAAATAGCGAATTCAGCAGCAGGAAATTTGGCAGCTGATCAAGTTACTAACTTTAAGGTAAAAGTGAGAATCTTAGAAGAGTCTTACGCAAACTTAACTGAAGGGAAACCTGAAACTTATTCACCTTTTAGACCAGGAATGACAGCAACTGTGGATGTCATTACAAAAACACGTAAAAATGCGATTTCTGTTCCTATTAGTGCTATAGTAATTAAAACAGATACAAGTTCAACGAAGAAATCTTATGGTAAATCTTCTGAAATCGAAGAGGATGATTCACCAAAAGAAGAGGAAAAATTTGAATGTGTCTTTGTAAATGTGAATGGCAAAGCCAAATTAAGAGTGGTTAAAACAGGTATACAAGATGATACTAATATTGAGATTATCGAAGGTTTAACAAAAGATGATAAGATTATTACTGGCCCTTATAATGTAGTATCTAAAACGCTTAAACCAGGTGATCTTATAGAAGAAAAAAAGAAAAAAACAAAATCTTCGGACGAAAAGGAAGAAGAGTAGCTTAATACATATTAGCTAATGGCAATAGTGCTTAATATAGAAACAGCAACTACAAATTGTTCAGTCTCTCTGTCTAAAGATGGGGAGATTTTAGTTTTAAAAGAAGATAATAGTCCGGGCTATTCTCATGCTGAAACTTTGCATGTTTTTATTGATGAGGTTTTTAAAGTCTCTAATATAAAACCTTCAGAAATTGATGCTATTGCGGTAAGCAAAGGACCTGGATCTTATACAGGATTGCGCATTGGAGTGTCTTCTGCTAAAGGCTTGAGTTTTGCTCTAAATAAGCCTTTAATTGCAATTGATACTTTAGAAAGTTTATCACATCAAGTACATATTGAAGATGGGTTTATTGTGCCCATGCTAGATGCTAGGAGAATGGAAGTCTATTCAGCTATTTACAATTCTGAATTAGAACTATACAGAGAAATTAAGGCTGAAATTTTAGAAGAAGGAAGTTTTAGTAAGCTTCTTGAAACAAGTAAAGTATACTTCATTGGCAGTGGTGTTGAAAAAACAAAGGGTTTGATTCAGCATTCAAATGCTGTTTTTATTGAGGGTAAGTTACCATCTGCTAATGAAATGGCATTATTAGCAGAATTAAAGCATCAAAAAAGCGACACAGAAGATGTCGCTTATTTTGAACCCTATTATTTAAAGGATTTTATTGCTTTAAAAAAGAAGGCTTAGCCTTGTTTTTGTATTTCTACGGCATGCGGATAAGGTATTTCTATTCCAGCAGCATCTAGTTCCTTTTTAACACTTTCGTGAGTTTCAAAATATACATCCCAATAATCTGCTACAGTACACCAAGGTCTAACTGCAAAGTTAACAGAGCTATCTGCTAATTCAGATACATTTACAGTCGGAGCGGGATCTTGTAAAACTTTTGGGTTAGATGTCAATACATTCATTAAAACATCTTTGGTCTGTTTGATATTAGAATCATAACCAACACCAAATGTAAGATCTACTCTAAGTTTTCCTTCTGTAGAGTAATTCACAATATTTCCATTAGATAAAGCTCCATTAGGAATAATAACTTCTTTATTTGTTGGCGTCAAAAGCTTAGTTGTAAAAATTTCAATTTCTTTAACAACACCAAGTTCTCCCTGTGCTTCAATTAAGTCTCCAATTTTTATGGGTTTAAAAATCATGATTAAAACACCACCAGCAAAATTCCCAAGAGAACCTTGTAAAGCTAATCCGATAGCTAAACCAGCAGCAGCAAGTATTGCAGCAAATGAAGTTGTCTCAATACCAACAGTACCTAATACCACTATAATTAAAACAATTTTTAGAATCCAATTAACAAGATTTAATAAGAACTTTTTTAAGCTTTCGTCATATTCAGCTTTACTCATTGCTTTTTTGACACCTTTAAGTATCATTTTAATAATCCAGCTGCCAATTATCCATATAAGAATGGCTGCAATCAATTTTGGGCCAAACTCTACGATTAAGTTGTAACCTGCGTCAATCCATTTTTGTGTGTCCATGTTGGTTTAATTAATTTAAGTTGAATAAAAAAACTCGACTTTTTTTAGGCCGAGTTTTGTGTTTAAGTAAATTACATACAAGTGTTATTATTTAACTTCGAAAGTTAATTTTAAAGCGACTCTAAATTCTGTAACATCATCATCATTAACTATTGCGCTTTGATCTTGTACATATACAGAACGAATATTTTTCACAGACTTTGAAGCTTCTTTTACTGCTTTTTTAGTTGCATCTTCCCAACTTTTATTTGAGTTAGATAATACTTCAATAACTTTTAATACTGCCATAATATTTTGATTTTTAAGGATTATATATTTTAGAAACAAAAAACTCTAATTAGTCACTCAAAAATTAATGATATTTAACCATTAATAGCATTTACAGTTATAGAACTATCTTTAAGCATTTCTTTGAGCATATTTTCTATACCATTTTTTAAAGTAAAAGTTGATGAAGGGCAACCACTGCATGCACCTTGTAATAATACTTCTACTTTTTTAGTATTGGCATCGTAAGATTTAAATTCTATATTACCGCCATCACTTTCTACCGCAGGCTTTATATATTCCTCTAAAATGTTTACAATATTTTTTGATGTATCATCTAAGGCTTCAAATTTTTGTTCAATAGCCTTTTCAGTTTTATTAAGTTTTTTAGGTGCATCATCGCTTAATATGGTTTTACCTTCTTCGACATAAGATTTTATAAACTCACGGAGTTGAATAGTGATTTCTTCCCATTCGATTATATCAAACTTTGTAATGGAAATAAAATTCTTTTCCATAAATACATTTTTTACAAAAGGAAATTGGAATAAAGAAGTTGCTAATGGTGATGGTTTGGCTTCTTCAATAGAAGTGAACTCATATAGACTTGGAACTAATACTTTATTACAAACAAACTTTAAAACACTAGGGTTTGGTGTGCTTTCCGCATATACTGTTACTGCTACTTTTGGTTTAATAGCCTCTTCAGTAATCACTATTCCGTCTTTAGATAAGTAGTCTTCAATTTGTGTAGCAACTTCGTTTTGTACATCAGTCCAATCAACAATATTATAACGTTCAATTGCAATAAAATTAGAGGCGATATAGATTTTCTTTACAAATGGTAAATAAAATAATTGTTGAGCTAATGGGGAATGCTTAGCTTCATCAATATTGTTGAATTCAAAACTATTATGATTTGTTAGAAACCGATCAGCTTCAAATTTTAAAATCGTTTCGTTAGATGTAGGTACTATGGAAATTTTTGTCTGCGACATCTTTTTTTTGCAAAAGTATGAAATATCAGGTATAAACGTTCATCCCTTATATTAAGTTTTGTAACTTAATTTTTAAGTCAAGTCATATATTTTGATTAAATTTCGTCCTCAAAAAATAACCTCTATTTCTAAATGTGTAATTGCTAGCATTTATTAGAGTTAGTTTGATAAAAACTAAATATGAAAAAGATTCTCTATTTCTTGATTCTAATAGCTACTTCTATTGGGTTCGCGCAAGACTTATCTATGCAGGATGGTACCTTCAATCGTTGTGCTCCTGATAAATTTTTTGATTCTGGAGGTGAATTTGGTAATTATGGCAATGATGAAGATTTCACAATCACTATTTGTCCTCAAAATGTAGATGAATTTGTTATTCTTAATTTTATTCAATTTAGTACTCAGCTTAACCAAGATATATTAACAATATATGATGGAGATGATACCTCTGCGCCACTTTTAGGAACATTTTCTGGTACGGCTTCACCTGGAACCATTTCATCATCACCATCTAATATTTCAACAGGTTGTTTAACCATTGCATTTATATCAAATGGTTCAGGGAATACAATAGGCTGGGAGGCAGAAATTCTATGCGCAGCTCCTTGTCAAGATATTATAGCAATCATTGATGCTACTGTACCTGCTCCTAATGGAACTGGAGTTGTTGGTATTTTACCAGGTGAATCTGTTGATTTTTCTGGTAGTGCTATATTTTCGGATGATGGAACAAGTGCAACATATGACTGGGATTTTGGAGATTTAAATACAGCAATGGGTACTGACGTAACTAATACGTTCGCTAATCCTGGAACTTATACCGTGACTTTAACTGTAACCGATGATAACCCACAGGGATGTACTGGTATGGCTACAATTACTGTATTTGTATTAGGGCCTAATGTAGTAGTCGATCAAGATTTATTTACTCCTCAACAATTAATAGAAGAGGTGTTAGTAAACAGTCCATGCGCTTCTGTGTCAAATATTATAGCATCAACAGGAGTAGATTTTAGTCTTGCAGAACCTAATGGCATAGGTTATTTTTTTAGTAATGGTATTGATTTTCCTTTTGAAGATGGAATTTTATTAACTAGTGGAGATGCAAGTAGGTCAGGTGGCCCAAACGTATTTTTAGGTGATGGTACTGCAGGCGTTTGGCCAGGTGATCCAGATTTAAATTTAGCTACTGGCATAAATTCAAATAATGCTACATTTATTCAGTTTGATTTTACTCCCTTAGCTGATACTATAAGTTTTGATTTTCTTATGGCGTCAGAAGAGTATGATATGGGCGGCTTTGAATGTACTTTTTCTGATGCTTTTGCCTTTTTATTAACTGATTCTATGGGTAATACTACTAATTTAGCAGTTTTGCCTGGAACTAATACGCCAATATTAGTAACCAATATTCACCCAGATAATGGTGCAGCCTGTGGTGCAGCCAATCCTCAATACTTTGGTGAATATACCCCTAATAACGGACCTCCAATTTCCTTTGACGGTAGAACGACAGTTTTTACAGCCCAGTCTACGGTAATACCTGGCGAAAATTATACTATTAAATTGGTTATTGCTGATGCTGACGATGCAAATTTCGATTCAGGTGTGTTTCTCAAAGCTGGTAGTTTTGATTTAGGTGGTGACTTAGGAGAGGATATAACAATTGCTGCTGGTACTGCAGAATGTGGTGGCACCCCAGTTACTTTAGATACAGGGATACCTACAGCAAGTCATGTATGGTATTTTGAAGGTATTGAGATTTCTGGTGAGACAAGTTCAACTATAATGGTTAGCGATACTGGAACATATTCGGTAGATGTTGTTTTTACTGGTGTTTGCCAATCTACGGATTCCGTTTTTGTTGAATTTAAAGCGAGTCCTTCTGCTAATTTAGGACAAGATTTAGTCGGTTGTAGTGGCTCCGGGTCTTCAGAATTTATTTTATCTGTAAATGATGATGACATTTTAGGTACACAAAGTGCAATAGATTTCGTCATAACTTATCATCTCACAGAGCAAGATGCTATTGATAATATAGGTGCATTGCCCACCAATTATACTAACGTAACAAATCCACAAGTGATATGGGCACGTATGGCTGACCCTACACAGACTTGTTTTGATACGACATCATTTTCTATAGCTGCATCTATTCAACCTACAATCAACTCAGCGAGTAACCTTGAGTTATGTGATGACATTAGTAGTGATGGTATTGAAGAGTTTGATTTAAGTATTCAGACGGCTATTATATTGGGTTCACAATCAGCAACGGACTTTAATGTGACGTATCATTTAAGTTTTGTAGATGCAGATTCGGGTATGGGAGCATTACCGAGCATGTATACCAATGTTACTAATCCTGAGCCAATCTTTGTACGAGTAGAGAGTATAGGGGATAGTAATTGTTATAATGCTTCGGCTACAGCCGTATTTAATTTAGTGGTTAATGCGAGAGATACTGCAGCGACACCACCTAACATGGTTGTCTGTGATGATTTGAGTAATGACGGTATAGCGACTTTTGATTTAAGCACTCAAGAAAGTACAATTTTAGGAACCCAAGATCCATTATTATTTGATGTATCGTTTCATGCGAGTCAAGTTGATGCAGATACTAATGTAGGGGCTTTAGCCACGACTTATACCAATAGCACCCC
>NZ_JADGDZ010000119.1 GCF_016744625.1 Winogradskyella sp. | reverse complement strand
ACATGTTAGAGCATAAGTACCTGTTAAAGTAACTCCTCCTCCAGTACCTACCATACCATCACCAAATACATCACCGATTTCTAGTGAATAATCACCATTAATTAATGGGAAGTCTAAAGTGTAAGTTTGTGGACTTGTCGAATTTCCTCCGAAAGGAAAAAATCTATCAACAAGAAATGTACCAGCAGAATCTCTAAGAGACCAATACGTTTCAGTTGCCCAAACGTCAGAAACAATTTCTATCGTTAAGTCATTACAAACAATTTCTCTAAAGTAATTAATTGTAGCAACATCATTATATGATCCAACACCAGCTGGAGGCATCAAAGAAATCACAAGTTCTTTAACATCACCATCGTCACCACCTATTTCAGAAAAATCGAAATCTACAGTAAATACTCCTTCATATTCATTAGCTGGTATAGTAACCGTACCTAAAGTATATTCACCAGCAGTACCTTCAGTAGCACTAGTAATAGCAGCATCAAATGTTCTACTAGAAGCAGATACAGTTGAAGCAAATACTGCGATATTTAATGTTAAATCCTCTTCAGGAATTGATAAGTCAAAAGAACTCTTTTGAAACGATATCAAAGTCTCACCATCATATGTTTTGAAAGTGTCTACCTCCTCATCACAACTAACATTAACAAATAATGTAAGTAATAAAAAAGATAGGATATAATATTTATTTGTCTTCATAATTTTTTTAGATATTAGTAATCAGGGTTTTGTTCAATATTAGGATTCTCATCAATCACAGACTGCTGTATAGGCAATTGCCATTTAAAATTACCAGCAGCTAAAGTTAATTGTGCTTGCACTGTACCAGTACCATCAGCTAAATAACCATTACCTGAACGTTGTACACCTTGAGTATGCATAGCAGGTATACCAGAAACTCCTTGAAGTCTCTTTAAAGTAAACCATCTGTCACTAGATTCAAAAGCCAATTCTTTTCTTCTTTCTAGCATAATTGCATTAAATAAAGCATCACCTGTTTCACCACCTGTAAACGAAGAATATCTTGCATTTCTAAGGATATCTAATGTTGCTAGAGCTGAACCAGGGTTAGTAAAGTATTGTGCTTCAGCTAAATTTAATATCACTTCTTCTACTCTTAAATAACGACCGTTATTTAATCCTGTCTGTAATGCACCATTAATATACTTATTACAAACAATCCAGTTATTCACAATTTGAAAATAAGCATTTGTTCTTTCTGGTTCTGTAGTTTGGTCATATAAATCATAAAATGCTTTATCAACATTATACTCAACAATTATACTTGCTCCAGCTCCTTGACTGTAATTAGAATCTAATAAGCCATCAGAAACGATAAAAGGCAATTCAAATAAAACACCAGGACTAGAAGCCGACGTCCAAAGAGAAGCTAAACCACTCGCTGGAGCTGGTGCTACAGCAGTAACTACTGGCTGAGAAAATTGAATTACTCTAGGATAATCTCCTTGATGTAAAGCTACACGACTAATTAATCCTCTAATTGAATTTAAGTCGAATCTTCCTGTTTCACCAGAACCTGCACCGATAAGAGCAACAGCTTCTGTTAAATCAGTATTAATTTTCTCATAAACTTCTGCAACTGTTTCTAAACGTGCTGGTGCAGCAGTAGGATCAAAAGCTTCTAAATAAGCTATACCTAAAGAACCGTTAGCATCAGCTGATTGTGTTGGTATCTTAGAATAGAATCTAGCGACATCAAAATGCATTGCTGCTCTAAGCGCTAAGGCTTCTGCCTTGATTTGATCTTTAAAAGCACCATCTGGTAAATTACCAAGATTCTGTAAAATCACATTAGCTCTTGACACAGCACTATATGCTCTATTATAAAGTATACTTGGCGCAGTATTATCATTATACAACCAATTATGACTTTGAAGATTACTAGTTCTACCTTCTGGGTTGATAATTAAATTGTCTGCAAGTAAGTCACCAACAATAATTAAATCACTAGAGCTACCTGACCCACCATAGTATCCAGTGGCTTTCATTGTTCTCATAGCACCTCTCATTGCTAATTCAAATTCTCCTTCAGTTTGAAAGAAATTCTCAATTACTGTACTATCAGGATCTTGTTGAAAGATATCCTCATCATTACATCCGTAAAGAAGGACAAAAACAAATAATAATTTGTAAATATTTTTTAATTTCATAGTGTTGTTTATTTAAAAGTTAATATCGAAGCCTACGTTAAACGATCTAACTCTAGGATAAGTATATGCAGAATATGTACCTGCTATTGTTACATTATTAGCATCTTCAGTAGAACCATCACCAATTTCTGGGTTACCTTCAAATTCTGACCATATTGCTAGACCTTGAGCTTGCAGGTACATTCTAATAGATTCAATTGATGTATTACCAAATACATTATCTCCAAAAGTGTAACCTACTGTAAGGTTTCTCCAAGCAAGGTAAGACGCATCTTGTAAAAACTGATCTGTACTTCCTTCTATACCATTAACAACAGGTCTTGGCAAAACATTAGTATCACCTGGCTGTTGCCAGTAATTAGCAGCTCCAACAATTCTATTATCTTGCCAACCTGCAAAATCATAAGCATTTAAAGCTGTAAGATTATAAACATAATTACCAACTGAGAAGTTGAAGTTCGTTGTAAAATCAAAACCTTTATAATTTGCACTTAAACCAAATCCACCGAAAAACTCAGGTAAAGGTGATTTACCCTCTATAGCAACAGCATCTTGAGCACTAAAAGTATTTGTGATATTTCCATCAGCATCATAATATAATGCATCACCATTAGCAGGATCAACACCAGCATATCTTACCAAATTATATGTAAATGGTTCTGAACCTACTTGAGTTATTGTTTGACCACCAGGAAAACCTGATAAAAACTGATCTTGTACTAAAGCTGTAATCTCATAATCTGCTTTTGTTACATTACCGAAAACGGTCATGTTAAAGCCATCATAATTTTTAAATACATCATAACTTAGATTCAATTCTAATCCAGAAACTTCACTATCACCAGCATTAATAAACCCTGAATAACCACCAGCTTCTACAGAGAAATTATCTCCAAATATGAAATCTTTTCTAGTATCTTTAAAATAATCAATAGATCCTCTCAATCTTGATTGCTCTAACAATTCAAAAGAAATACCAACGTTAAATTTCTCATTAGTTTCCCATGTAACATCAGGATTTGCAACATTTCCGTTAACAACAGCTGCAGGATTATTACCATATAATAAACCTGTTGTAACTGCAGAGAAATTAGAATATCGTGCTAAACCACTTTCATCACCAAGTGTACCATAAGATACTGACAATTTTAATGCATTTACCCAATCCGCAGAATCCATGAAAGATTCCTTAGCAATATCCCAAGATGCAGAACCACCATAAAAAGTACCATACTGATTATCAAAACCTGCTAAAGAAGAACCATCTCTTCTTGCATAAGCATTAATGAAGTATTTTTTATCGTAGTTGTAATTTATAGCACCTATATATCCAAATCTTGAAACTGTAAATCTAGATGTATTAGATGTTTGATCTATAGACCCAGCTAAATTTTGAGTATTCTGAAAATCATTAGGGTAGTTTCTACTACTTAATACTAAAGTGTAAAAATTCTCATTAGTATATTCAGAGGCAACAGTTACCTTAAATTCATGGTTACCAATTTGCTTCCCATAAGACAACTCATTTCTCCAGTTATAATCTAATCTATCAGAAGATCTATCAGTTTTTGTTCCTTGAGTTCCAATAAACGAATTTAAACGTGCTGAAGGCCTTAAGAAGTTTTCTGATTGTAATCTATCATAATTACCACCAAACTGCGTTCTAGCCTTAAGGTCTTTTGTAATGAATACTTCAAAAAATGCAGAACCAAATAATCTAAGGTTACGTCTTTCTTGATCTGTATTAAAAATTTCATCCTGTACTTGATATCCAAAACTATTTAAAGTAGGAGCAATATTAAATATAGGATTTCCATTACCATCTAATATTTGATTACCATTAGTATCTAATTGGTATAATGGCGCATAAGGATTATTATTATATTCTGACCAGAAAGGAGACTGTACATTTCTTCTATCTCTAGGATCATCTATAGTAGAATACGATCCGTTAAGACTATAACCATAATTCATTATATCGTTAATAGTCGTATTATTATTAAGTGAAGCAGATATACGTTGAAAACCATCGTAACCTACAACAATTCCTTCTTCAGTATCATAACCAACAGAAAAACGTGTAGTAGAATTTTCACTACCTGATGCTATCGCTAAGTTATAAGAAGAAGACTCACCAGTTTTGTATAGAATATCTTCCCAATTCGTTTGGATTTGTGCTAATTCACTAATCTGAGCTTCAGTTCTTGAACGCCCTAAACCTAATGGATTACCAGTAACTGGATCAACTATTGAAGAAAGTGCATTTTCATAATCTAGCTTTTGTCTAGAATTCATTAAATCTACTCTAATAGGAAATCTTTCTGACCATCCATGACGTGTATTAAGTGTAATACGAGATTTCCCCTTCTTACCCTTTTTAGTCGTAATAATAACTACACCATTCGAACCTCTACTACCGTAAAGTGCCGTTTGAGATGCATCAGTTAATACTTGAACAGAAGCAACGTTATTAGAGTTAATAGATACTACATCATCTGAATTCATGTATGTTCCATCAACAACATAAAGTGGATTTAATAATCCACCTGTTGGACTAAAAGAACCTCTAACGTTAACATTTGCTGTTGCACCTGGCGCTGAATTTGCAGAAACAACATTTACACCAGATAAGTTACCTTGTAATGCTCTATCAATTGAAGTTGTATTGACAATAGTTTTTAATTGCTCTTCTCCTAAAGAAGACACACCATTATCAACTTCCTTACCAACATCAAAAATACTACTAGCTACAATAACAACTTCATCTAAAGTGTTATCGTTTTCAAAAGCTAAATCAATAGTATTAGAAGCACCTACTGGTAATTCTGTAGTTTTCATACCTACATACGAGAACACCAAAACGTCTCCAACATTAGCTTTGATAGAATAATTACCATCAAAATCTGTTTGCACTCCTCTAGAAGTACCTTTTACAATTACATTTACACCAGGAAGTGGTAAACCATCTTCTATTGTAGTAACTGTACCTGTGACAGTTTTCTCTTGTGCGAAAGAGAATTGCATCACGAACGCCATAAAAAGCGTTAATAACCATGTTAATTTTAATTTCATAAAACAATTATTTGAGTTAGTCTAGTTGCAAACATCTTAATTTAATATTAAATAACCAAGTGTTTTTGCCAAAAAAATGTTAACGTTTTTACTAATCTCTCAACGAAGCATCTAATTCATTATTTCAATGTTTTAGACATTCAGCTCAATAACAAGATGCAAAAACTGTGAAAGGGTTGCGTTAAAATTTTAACTTTGTTCAAATTTTAACATATTGACTCTTAAAATTCAATTTTCATCCTTTGATTTAGAATGTGGCACAGACGAGGCTGGCAGAGGCTGTTTGGCTGGTCCTGTAACTGCTGCTGCCGTAATTTTACCACTTTCATTTAATAATGATCTATTAAACGATTCTAAACAACTTTCAGAAAAAAATAGAAATATTTTAAAACCTATTATAGAATCTGAAGCTACATCGTTTGCGTTTCAACATATTTATGAAACCGAAATTGATAGCATAAATATTCTCAATGCATCCATAAAAGCGATGCATGGTTCTATTGAAAAGCTTAGAATTACTCCAAATTATATCATTGTGGACGGTAATAAGTTTAAACCATATCATGCAATTCCGCATAAAACCATCATTAAAGGTGATAGTAAATACCTCAGTATTGCAGCAGCTTCAATTTTAGCTAAAACATATAGAGATGCATACATGGAAAAAATCCATGAAGAATTCCCGATGTATAACTGGAAACAAAACAAAGGTTATCCAACTAAAGAACACAGAGCCGCAATTAAAAAATACGGTATCACTAAATACCATAGAAAATCATTTAGATTATTGCCAGAGCAATACCTTTTAGATATATAACTTTTTATATTTGTAGTCACAATTTTATTTTAATGAAGCAACTTGGTTTTTTATTGATTTTATTTTCCATTCTATTAGCCTGTAATAAAGACTACAACAAAATCAATCATCCTTATAAATTTATACCAAGCGAAACCTCAGCAGTTATTCAGGTTAATGAGCTTAATGACTTTGTTAATAGTATTGAAAATCATGATATACTTTCTGGTATATATAATAAGGAGTTAAAAAATGCTTCAAACATTTTAAAAAATCTCAGCACAACACAACACGTTTTTATAGCTTTTACTGAATCTATTCAATCCCATTCAGATTATTTAATACTAACCAAGAATGACTCTGCTCTATTTGTTATCGATTCTATTCCTAATATTATTTCGGAGTCATTGGTAGATTTAAAAATTGAAAAGACACAAATAGACACTACAATCATATATCATAAAATTATAGGTAATGTATTTGCTGGTTCAAATAATCTAGAAGTCTTAAAAAACCTTAGTCCTAAAAAAGAAAATACTGAGCTGAGTAGACTAATTGAAACCAGTGATAAGAAATCTGTAGCTTCAATCGTTTTTAAATCTGATTCCAAAAACTATTCAAAATTATTGTTTTCAAATTTCAGTAATGAAGCCATTAAGAGCAATTACAGTGTATTGGATTTAAGTTACACCGATAAAAGTCTACTATATAATGGGATTCTAACTTCTAATGACTCTATTTCTGATTATCTCGATAATTTTAAGAATACGATTCCTCAAAAAACAAATACACCAAAGTTGGCTCCTTATAACACGGGTTCGTTAGTTAGCATTGCGTATGATGATTTTTCAGTATTCAATAAAAATCTAATTCAATTCAATACGCAGACAATAGATAGCACGGAGACATTCCTAAATCTTACTAATGAAATTGCATTAATAGACAATGCCGTTTTATTATACACACTAGATCCAGATTTGGTTTTAGAGTCTATTGAAGAAAAATCTAATATTGATGCGTTTAGAGAGATTGACATTTATGAATTTGGTAATCCTGATTTTTTTGAATCGCGACTCATGCCATTTATGAGCTTTGATAATTCTGAATTCTTTTCAGTTTATGAAAACTTCATAGTGTTTTCAAATTCCATAGACTCCATAAAATCTATACTAACTCATGCACTCAATAATAATACACTTGCAAACTCGGATGCTTTTGAGAGCATCAGTAAAAGTTTAAGTGACGAGGCTTCTTTATTTATTTTTAAAAATTCTGACGGTCTGTCTGAAATTTTAGAGCAAAATATAAAAGGTTACAGAGCCAATGCTGTTCAGTTTATATATGAAGATGACTATGCTCATGTTAATGGCGTTATTCAAAAATTTAAAAAGAGGGCCACTACAAACTCAGTAACTGAAGCTTATACAGTACAACTTGACGCAGAACTTCTTACCACACCTCAAACATTAAAAAATCATGTTACCAAAGCGCATGATATTGCTGTACAGGATACAAATAACGTTTTATACCTCATTTCTGATTCTGGTAATATTCTATGGAAGAAACAACTACAAGGAAAAATACTTGGCAAGATTGAACAAATAGACATCTATAAAAATGGTAGATTACAGCTTGCTTTTGCAACACCTAATCGCCTTTATATTTTAGATAGAAATGGAAATGATGTAACTTCTTTTCCATTAAAATTTAACGATGCAATAACTCAACCTCTTTCGGTTTTTGATTATGACAAAAGAAAGAATTTTAGACTATTGGTAACTCAAGGTAAAAACCTTTTAATGTATAATACTAAAGGCAAATCGGTATCTGGTTTTAATTATATAAACAATGGTTTAGATATTTCGTCTCAGCCAAAACATTTTAGAATAGGCAGTAAGGATTATATTGTATTTAGTGCTGGTGAGACTTTAAAAATCTTAAACAGACAAGGAAAAATTAGAATCAATGTAAAAGACAAAATTTCTTTTTCTGAAAATGAATTATACTTATACCAAAATAAGTTCACTACGACAAATACACTTGGTCAATTAGTACAAGCCGATACAAGAGGGCGATTAAATACAAAAAACTTGAATCTAACCGAGAAGCACAAGATTGCAACCACAAGTAAAACTTTAGTTTCTCTCACTGAAAATAAGCTAAACATTAAGTCTAGAACTATAGATTTAGATTATGGTGATTATACAGCTCCAAAAATCTTTTATCTTAATGATAAAATCTATGTTACTACAACAGATTTACAATCTAAAAAAGTATATCTCTTCGATAGCCAAGCTAAGTCCATTCCTAATTTCCCAGTATTCGGAACTTCATTCGCAGAATTACAAAAGTTAGATAAAGACAATGGTTTAGAACTTGTTACAAAAAGTGATGCTAAAACGATAGTCGTTTACAAACTGTATTAATTTCTTAACCAATTACACATTTCATTTTTTAGTATCAATAGTTATTCTTAATTTTAGACAGCTATTAATCAATTACTTAAAATGAAATACACCACAGCTTTAAAACAAATTATTATTACGTTATGTTTCGTCATTCTTGTAGCTCCAGCACTTGAAGCACAAACAAAAAAAATAAAACGTCCAAAAAGTAAAGTTGGCATTTCTAGTGTAGTCCGTTTTGTTAAAGAATCTTTTGATCTATATGACAAAGTATATAAATATGATGGCTATGCCGCTTCTGGAACACCCTTAGAAGATGAAGATATTGATG
>NZ_JADGDZ010000118.1 GCF_016744625.1 Winogradskyella sp. | reverse complement strand
GCTATTAACCAATTCATTATTTTCCCTCATTATAAAAGAATTGAAATTTAATATTTTGTATAGATTAAATTAGTTTTAAGTAAGTTGTTAATTTTAAGAAAGCCTTTTAGATGGATGCTAAAAGGCTTTTTTTATGCAATAAATTTAGATTGTAATTCTGGAGTAGGTGTAATGCAAACATCTTTTTCACCATACCATTTGTAACGGTTTTTTGCTACATAATTGTAAACCCAATTTCTTATAAAGGTTGGAATTATAAAAAATATTGTTATTAAATTTGAAGGAAATCCTAAATACTTAGCAATATGTAATGCTGCAGAAGATTTGTATTTCAGTATATGCTTTTTGGGATTATAAAGTAGAATTGAATCTGTTTTAGAAGTATCAACCTTAAAATCGCTTATAATTTTCTTACCAATTTCACTTTGTAATGGAGCAAATAAAAATTTGTTTTTCCTATCACGCTTTATAACATATAAAACACTGCTATTACAAAGATTGCAAACACCATCAAATAAAATTAACTGCTTGTCTTTAGGGATTTCTTTAATCACATTGCAAAGATACGGTCTAAACGATTAACACCGAATTGGTAGTTACTTCTTTTTTGCTTCTACTAATTCTAACAAATCGATATTAACGTTAGTGGTAAATATACCATAGTTTACAATGGCTTTACCTTTTTCAATACTATCAATAGTTCCAATAGCTCTACCATCATGCATTCGCACACGATCATCGATTTTTAATATAGATTTTGGCTTTTCTATAACAACCTTTTTCTTCTTTGCTGCTTTTTTCTTTTTACGAATGACTTCTACTTTTTTCTCAGCTTCTTGTTTTATCTGGTTTTCTTTATGCTTTTCTGCACGTTTTTGTTTGGCAGATACTTTTTTGCGTTTAGAGTTTTCAATTTGAACAAGTTTAAACAACTCAGCCATTAACTCACGCTTCTTCTTGTTTTCAAAGAATTTTTCTGAAATTTCATTAACCTTTTGTCCTAAATATATTAGGCGTTGATTGCTATCATACAACTCTTGAAAACTCTCTAGTTTCTTCTGGACTTTCGCATTTACTTCTTCAAGTTTTTCAGCTTCAGTAAGTTTCTTCTTCTCATTTTCTTTAAGTGAACGTTCAGTGCGCTCAAGCTTACTACGCTCTTTTTGTAGTTTAGCAATGGTAGCATCAAAACGTATTTTGCCACGTTCAATCTTCTTTTTAGATTTATTGATTAAACTGTATGGAATACCGTTTTTCTGAGCTACTTCAAACGTAAAAGAACTACCTGCTTGTCCAACAACCAATTTATACAAAGGCTCTAAGCTTCTTTCATTAAAAAGCATATTAGCATTTTCCATATATGGTAATTCGTTAGCTAAAAGTTTTAAGTTAGAATAGTGTGTCGTTATAATACCAAAAGCTTCTCGCTCGTAGAAAACTTCTAGGAATGTTTCAGCCAAAGCACCACCTAATTCAGGATCACTACCTGTACCGAATTCGTCAATTAAGAATAGCGTTTTGTTATTGCATTTTCTCAAGAAATAATTCATTTGTTTTAAGCGATAACTATAAGTACTTAAATGGTTTTCTATAGATTGATTATCACCTATATCACTTAAAATTCTATCAAATAGACAAACCTTACTTCGTTCATGGACAGGAATGAGCATACCACTTTGTATCATGGTTTGCAGTAAACCCACGGTTTTTAGCGTAATACTTTTTCCTCCAGCATTTGGGCCAGAAATGACAATAATTCTACTGTCTTTTTTTAAACCAATGGTTTGAGGAAATGTCTTTTCTCCTTTTTCTTTATTCGTTAAATAGAGTAGTGGATGATAAGCATCTCTCAAAACCATACTGCGTTCTTTCGAGAATTCTGGTAAAATGGCATCCATACTTTGTGCATATTTTGCCTTTGCTGAAATCACGTCTATTTTCGTTAAGAACTCTTGATAGTTATGTAATAAAGGCAAAAACAATCGAATGAAATCAGTTAGTTCTTTTAGAATCTTAATGACTTCTTCTTTCTCTTCATATTCTAAATTATTGAGTTCTCTAGAATATTGTAATGTAGTTTCGGGTTCTATATAGACAATACTTCCTGTTTTACTTCCTCCCATAATTGCACCTTTTACCTTTCTACGATACATGGCTTTAACTGCAAGAACACGTTTGTTTTCAACAACGGATTCTCTAATGTCGTCTAGATAATCAAGATTATGATAGGTGTTTAAAGCAGAAGAAAAACTACTATTTATTTTGCCCTTTAACTTATTTATTGTTATTCGTAATTCCGAAAGTAGAGGAGAAGCACCATCTTTTATATCTCCAAACCGATCTACAACTGCATCAACTTGTTCTATAATTGTAGTTGTTACTTCAATTTGCCGAGAGAATGAATAAAGTTCTGGGTAGTATTCCTTAAACTTTTCTAAAAATTTTAAAATTGAATTTACCGTCAGTGACATACTAACCAACTTTTGTAAGCTAGATGTTTCGAGGTATGTGTTTTCAATCTTAAGAAGTTTTAATTCTTTTGAAATCGTATCAAATCCATGATTTGGTATTCTGTTATCATTATCAAAAGATGATAGGTATTCATTGACATAAGCCAATTCAAGTATTAGGTTTTCCTCTTCAGAAAAGGGTAGAATAGCCAATGTAGCATTCTTACCTAAAGTGGTAATACAATGCTCGCTAACTTGGTCTAAAATCGTAAAAAACTCAAGGTCTTTTAACGTTTTTTCATGAATACTTATCATTGGGTTATTCTTAATTTTAAAGTTGCAAATTTAGGCTAATTGTGCCTATATGCCTAATGTAACTATTTGCTATGATTATTCTTATTTTTGATAAAATTTGAAATTAATGAACATTGACATTCATCAAAGTTGGAAACCTTATGTAAGATCCGAAATCGAAAAACCTTATTTTAAAGATTTGGTTGAATTCGTAAAAACTGAATATAGCACTCATAAATGTTTTCCAAAGAGTTCAGATATTTTTAATGCTTTTAACCATTCTCATTTTGAAGACACCAAGGTTGTTATTATTGGGCAAGACCCATATCATGGTGTTGGACAAGCAAATGGATTATGTTTTTCCGTTAACAATAATGTTACACACCCTCCTTCACTAATTAATATTTTCAAAGAGATAAAACAAGATTTAGGCATTTCGTATCCAATTAGCGGTAATTTAATGTCTTGGGCAGATCAAGGTGTATTGCTTTTAAATGCAACTTTAACTGTAAGAGCTCATCTAGCAGGTAGTCATCAGAAAAAAGGTTGGGAGCAATTTACAGATGCCATAATAGAGACTATTAGCAACGAGAAAAACAATGTTGTTTTTTTACTTTGGGGTGGATTTGCTAAAAAGAAAAAGAAATTAATAGATACTTCTAAACACTTTGTTTTAGAAACAGGTCATCCTTCCCCATTAAGTGCTAATAGAGGATACTGGTTTGGAAATAAACATTTTAGTAAAACTAACTCCCTGTTGCTGCAAGTTGGTGTGTCTGCAGTTGAGTGGAAGCTAAAATAGGTTTCTCATTTCTTATAATACGAGGTTTTTTACTTTCGGTTTTTTTAGATGTTTTATTACAACTAAATAATAATAGTATAAAATTAAGCGCAACTAAGAAAGATAAAATCAGAGTAATTGTAATAATCATATTAGTCTGTTTAGGTGTTAATAGCAAAGATTTGGTTAAGACAAATGTAATTAAAATTTTGACATTGTGAAAGTTATGAACAAAAATTGTAATAATATGCCTTAGGTGTTTTCCTTAGCAGGCGTGTATTTCATCGATAAATAAAGGTGTTTCAACGATATTATGCATATGATTTTTTTTATTTAAGCTAAGAATAAGCCATAAATTGTTAAGAACTTACTATGATTTTGGGCAATAATTGAATCTAAATTTTGTGAATTAACTTAGAATAGTCCACTTTTTTTGGAATAATATTTAACTTAAAAAGTTGCTTTTGTACATTTTTGATAGTCTTTTTATTAATAACTTCTTGAGACCATTCTGTTAATGAAAGCCATTCTTGTACATCTTCTAATTCTTGTTCATAACGATTTGCTATTGTTTTGCCTATAGAAGGAATAGATTTAAAATCTGATGTGGTCTGATTTATAATATCTAAAATGGTTTTTAAATCGGCTTCGTTGTTCTCAATAAATTCTTCGCGTACAGCGATTACAAAACATGGCCAAGGAGAAGGGCAATTATCTATCCGTCTAAAAGTGCCATCATCTACCAAAGGTTTAGTGGTAAATTTTTCCCACATAAAATAATCTGCATCACCATTGGTAAGTCCTTTTACTGCACCATCTAAGTTTTTAATGACTTCAAAATTTAAGTCCTCTTTTAAATTCCAATTATTATTTTTTGCATTTATGTAGGCCATAAGGTGAGAACCAGACCCATATCTGCTAATTGCAGCTCTTGTTCCTTTGATATCTTCTACTGTTTTAAACTTAGAGTCTGAAGCCACATGAATTCCCCAAATTAAAGGAGTTTCAACAAATGTTTGTACTATTTTAGAAGGATTTCCATCAATAATATCTTTGATAATGCCTTCGGTAAGGATAACTGCTATATCAATATCACCAGAGCGAAGACCTTTACACATAGCACCAGTTCCTCCATAGTAATCATGCCATCTAAGATTAATATCTTCAGCTTTATATTCTCCATTCTTAAGTGTTAAGTACCAAGCTAAATTGAAATGCTCTGGTACACCACCTATATTTACCTTTCTCATGCTAACTTCCTACTAAATCAGGAATTTTTTAATTATACTTTGAAACATATATGCACTTAGACAAGCTTAGTATGTCAATGTTATTCAAACTCTAAATATTCACAATACGCTCTAAAGCATACGCAATTAACTTATTTACGGTTTTCTTTGGGTCTTTACTAAAATCACCATTAGCTCTATTGGCTATGATCGCATTTAAAGACAGTGCTTCATGACCTAATAATTTTGAAAGCCCATAAATCACAGACGTTTCCATTTCAAAATTTGTAATTCTAAAATCTTTATGGCTAAATGAATCTAATTTAGAATTTAAAGAAGCATCATGTAATGGTAAGCGTAAAACACGCCCTTGAGGCCCGTAAAATCCACCAGCTGTACCTGTCATGCCTTTGTATACAGAATCACTTTCAAAATACTTCTCTAAGTACTTGCTGTTGTTTATTATAATAGGTCTAGCTTTGTTTTTATCCCAATCCGTATGTTTTATAAATGCGTCTTCAATTTCTGGATTACTTATACCATCAATTTGATAAAAATGTAACATTCCGTTTACATCCAAGCCATGTGTACTTATTAAAAAACCATCAACAGGAATGTCATTTTGTAATGATCCTGAGGTTCCAATCCTAATAATATTAAGACTAGTAAGTTCTGTCTTTGGCTTACGTGTTTTTAAATCTATATTTACTAAAGCATCAAGTTCGTTTAGTACAATATCTATGTTATCTGGACCTATTCCAGTTGATAAAACTGTTATACGTTTATCTTGATAATATCCAGTTTGAGTTTTAAATTCACGCTTTTGTGTACTGAATTCAATACTATCAAAATGCTTAGTGATTTTTTCAACACGATCTTGGTCACCAACAAAAATGATGGTGTCTGAAATATCTTCGGGTTTTAAGTTTAAATGATAAACACTTCCGTCTGGATTTAGTATTAATTCTGAATCTTTAATTGACATTCATTATAGTTTTAATAAGTTTATTCTGCTCTACGCTAAATTGAAATTCTAACCGTTGTACGCCACCATACACCATGCTATTATTAATCTCTGAAGCAAAGTTATGCTGCCTCAATAATGCTTCATGGCCTTTTCTGTTGAGTTTAATACCATTTTCGGTCTCATCAAAAAATATAGATAATTTTTCGATAATACGTTGTAACTGTGTATCTCCAAAACCATAGTAACCTTGATAATTGAGACTGTAGCCTAATAAATGGTGCTTAGATTTTATTGAGTTATCTCTTAAAAGTCTAAGTATATTGTCCTCTAAAACATTCAACCCACTTTTTTGATGTGGAAAGCGCTTTAAATGTGCCTTTAGGCAGTTACTCATGTATTTAAAACTGGAGTTTGTAACAATATAAGGTTTTAAAATATTGTGATCTGTACCACAATATGTTCTCCATAATGCAATAGTTAAATCTATATCTTCTTGAGTTAAAAGTACTTTGTTGTCATAATGAAACTGTAATTGCTCAGGACTCAATTCACTCAAGCCTTTTAAATTTTTTTCGCCTTCAACACGTCCACTGCAAATAAGAAATAAAGGTTTGTCTATTTCTTTTTGATGCAATAAATTAATTACACCTATTAGATTAATGTGGCAAAACAAATCATACTCAAACCATAGATTTATTTCTGTATAACTTTGAGTATTATCTAATTTGGATAATTCATTCTGAAGTTCTACAGTATCAACTTCAATATCATAACTAGATTTAAGAAAATTAGCACGAAGCTCAAAAAAAGCGTCAGAATCTATCGCTGGAATTATTGGTCCTTCACATAGCATTTCTTGCCAAGTAAGAATATCATCTGTAAAATCTAATTCTCGCAAATAATCGGTAAGACTATTTCCATTTGTGATGTGTAGGATGTTTTTTGCCATAAAAAAAATTAGCCGCCAACGCGCTTTACATTAAATCCTTTTTCTTTTAGCATCGTCATAATTCTATCTCTGTAATCTCCTTGAATGATAATTTTATCATCTTTAAAACTACCACCAACACTAAGCTTCGTTTTTAGCTCTTTAGCTAATTTTTTAAAATCTTCTGTTGCACCTGTATAACCTTCGAGAATAGTAATTGGTTTTCCTTTTCTCTTTTCATATTTGCAAATTATAGGCTCATCTTGTAACCACAGTTTTTCCTTAGGATCTTTAGAATTATCTTTAGGTTCTTCAATATGATCTGGAAATAAGTTTTTAAGCTGATCTTGTAAATCCATTTTTCAAAGTTTCTTCTGTCACATCGAGCGTAGTAGAGAACTATTTAGTATCTCAATTACTATCGAACTGACAACAAGATTTTATTTTTTTACTAGTCCTAGTTCAATTAAACGTTCGTTTAAGAACTCTCCAGCAGTAATATCGTCAAATTGCTTCGGATTGTCTTTATCAATACAACTCTCTAACACATCTAATTTCATTTCGCTTATAGGATGCATAAAAAATGGAATAGAGTAACGAGAAGTTCCCCAAAGTTCGCGTGGTGGATTAATAACACGATGTATAGTAGATTTTAATTTGTTGTTAGAATGCCTTGATAGCATATCTCCAACATTAATCATCAACTCATCTGGCTCAGCTATAGCATCAATCCATTCTCCATCGTTGCGTTGTACTTGCAAACCACGACCTTGCGCTCCCATAAGAAGCGTAATTAGATTAATATCGCCATGAGCTGCAGCTCTTACAGCGTTTTTAGGTTCTTGAGTAATAGGTGGATAATGTATTGGTCTTAAAATTGAGTTGCCATTATGAATATAATTATCAAAATAAGTCTCATCTAGTTCTAGGAATAAAGCCAAAGATCGTAAAACATATTTAGCAGTTTTCTCTAGCATAGCATATGTTTCCTTACCAGCTTTATTAAATTCTGGCAATTCTTTAACTTGTACATTTTCTGGGTATTCTTTTCTGCGTTCCTCATCATCTTCTACATACTGTCCAAAATGCCAGAACTCTTTTAAATCTCCTTCTTTTTTACCTTTCGCACTTTCTTTACCAAAAGATATGTAACCACGTTGACCTCCAATACCTGATATCTCGTAACTTTCTTTAGTGTCTATAGGTAAGTCGAAAAAGTTCTTTACTTCGCCATATAAACCATCTACTAATTGATCATCTAGAAAATGACCCTTTAATGCTACAAACCCTATGTCTTGATAGGCTTTTCCAATTTCATCTATAAATTTTTGTTTTCGTTGTGGATCACCAGAAATGAAGTCCTTTAAATCTACGCTAGGTATTCTATCCATTGGTTTTTTATTTAAAATATTCGTCAATATACAAATGTAACGAAAATAGTGCTAAAATATTAGGCCGATATTATTGATAATTTGAAAGCTTTACCAGAATATTGTAGCAATTTTATTTACATTTGAAGCATTATATAATAAATATTATATGCCAACTATAACGAAAAGCAATATAGACTACGATAAGCGAAATTTAAGTGACAAAGGGCTTTTAAAACTCTATTACAATATGTTGAAACCTCGACTAATTGAAGAGAAGATGCTCATCCTCTTACGTCAAGGTAAAATTTCAAAATGGTTTTCTGGAATTGGGCAAGAAGCAATTTCTGTAGGAGTCACTATGGCATTAAAGCCGAGTGAATACATTTTACCAATGCATAGAAACCTTGGTGTTTTCACAACAAGAGAAATTCCATTACATCGCTTATTCTGTCAATGGCAAGGAAAGGCAAGTGGATTTACAAAAGGTAGAGATCGTAGCTTTCATTTTGGAACACAAGACTATAATATTGTTGGTATGATATCTCATTTAGGTCCACAATTGGGAGTTGCAGATGGAATTGCATTAGCCAACCTCTTAAAGAAAAATGGGCAAGTAACTGCTGTGTTTACTGGAGAAGGTGGTACCAGTGAAGGTGATTTTCATGAAGCACTTAATGTAGCTTCTGTTTGGCAATTACCAGTAATATTCTGTGTTGAGAATAATGGTTATGGACTTTCCACACCAACTAAAGAACAATACCGTTGTAAGCATATCGCAGATAGAGGTAAAGGTTACGGAATGGAGTCTTTTATTTTGGATGGTAATAATATTATTGAAACTTATACTAAGATTAAAAAACT
>NZ_JADGDZ010000021.1 GCF_016744625.1 Winogradskyella sp. | reverse complement strand
CTATCTAACCTAATTAGTTTTGGCTCATTTGATTTGAAACCTAAGGATTGTTTTGATGTACAAACAGTAAAACTATTATCAGAAAACTGCATTAAACTGCTTATTTTTTTGCCTTTATCTGCTTCTACTTTATATTCAGTTGTTTGAGAAAAAGTAAATGAGGTTATTAGTATTAGTATTAAGGCTGATTTTTTCATGTTTAAATTTTTAGTAAAAATATCATTTATATAATTAATCTAAACTTGATGATTATAAAATGAATACTCTATATAGTTTATCTAAAACAAATATTAATTTCATATATTTGGGTAGAGTGTGATTAGAAATTGTTAATAAAAACGCAAAATTTCTATAGCATTCTTATTTTTTGTTCAAATATTAATAAAATTAATCTGATAAGCTGATTATGAATGTAAGCGAAACACTTTCCGAAGTAAAAAATTATATAGACGGTAAATTTGAAAGAAATGGTCAAAATTCTATGGATGTTTTAAGTCCTTTAGATGGTAGTAAAATTTCTTCTATTCCATTATCTACAACTCAAGATGTAGATGCTGCTGTACAAGCCGCAAAAAAAGCATTTCCGCAATGGTCAGGAATGACCTTTAAAGAACGTGTTCAAATATTCTTTAGGTATCGAAACCTTTTAGAAAAAAACATGGATGAACTCACTAAATTAGTGCAGTTAGAAAATGGTAAGACCTACGGTGAAGCAAAAGCAGAAGTCGAGAAGAGTATGGAGCTTTGTGAGTTTGCTGTATCAATGCCTCAAATAGTAGTTAATGAGGTCCAAGAAGTAAGTAAAGGTGTAGAATGTAGAATAGAACGAAAACCTCTTGGTGTAGTTGCTTCAATAACACCTTTTAATTTTCCAAACATGGTACCACATTGGACGTTGCCTAATGCTTTAGTGCTTGGAAATACTATGGTAATGAAACCTTCAGAATTGGTGCCACTCAGTACAGTTCGGATGGCTGAGTTGCTAAAAGAGGCTGGTCTCCCTAATGGAGTTTTTAATATTGTTAATGGTGGCAAAGAAGTAGTAGAAGCCATTTGTGATCATCCAAATATTGAAGCCGTATCATTTGTAGGCTCTACTAAAGTAGCGAAGATTGTATATAAAAGAGCAACGTCTAATTTAAAGCGATGTGTCGCATTAGGTGGTGCAAAAAATCATTTAATTGTTTTACCAGATGCTAACTTAGAAATGACAGCATCTAATGTTGTTGCTTCTATGGCTGGTTGTGCTGGTCAACGTTGTATGGCAGCATCAGTAATGGTGGGTGTGGATAAAGTACAACACATTATAGATCGTATGGTTGAAGATGCTAAGGCTATTGTTCCTGGAGATAATTTGGGTTCTGTTATTACTGCTGAATCTAAAGAACGAATTGAAAGGTATATTGATGAAGCTGAAAGAAATGGGGCGAAGATTTTATTAGATGGCAGAAACACAACTGTTCCTGGTAAGGAAGGCGGTTATTATGTTGGGCCAACAATTATAGATCATGTTACTACAGATATGTCTGTTGCTAGAGAAGAAATTTTCGGACCAGTTATTTCTATTATTCGTGCTAAAGATTTAGATGAAGCCATTGAAATTGAAAATGGTTCAAACTATGGAAATGCAGCTGCAGTATTCACGCAAAGTGGAGGCTTGGCCAAACAAGTAATGGAACGTGCAAGTGCCGGAATGATTGGAGTTAATATCGGAGTTCCTGTACCTAGAGAACCTTTTTCATTTGGAGGTTGGAACGAATCAAAATTTGGTGTTGGTGATATTACAGGTCGTAGTTCTATAGAGTTTTGGACTCAAAACAAGAAGACTACTGCCAAGTGGAATCCTGAAGCACAGACCAATTGGATGAGTTAATTAAATAGTTAGGTAAGGTGATTTAACTAATTAAAAATCAATATTTTATATTCAATGAATAATCAACAAATTGTAAAAGATAATTTAGACTATACGCTATTCTCTTGGGCAAAACAAGGTGGTCTTAATCCAATAAACGCATCATATGCTAAAGGTTCATATATTTATGATAGAGATGGGAAAAAATACTTAGATTTTTCTTCTCAACTCATGAATGTAAATATTGGTCATGGTGATCAACGGATTACTGATGCGGTTGCAAAGCAAATGCAAGAAGTCAGTTATGTATATCCTGGAATGGCAACTGATGTTCGTGGAAAATTAGGAAAGAAGATTGCAGAAATCACACCTGGAAACCTATCCAAAACATTTTTTACTTTAGGTGGAGCAGAGGCCATTGAGAACGCTATTAAGTTGTCAAGAATGTATACAGGCCGTCATAAAATTATTACTCATTATAGAGCATATCATGGCGCAACTTATGGCGCTATGACAGCAGGAGGTGATCCTCGACGGTTTCCAGTAGATAGCCAAGCGATGCCAAATGTGGTTCATGTAGAAAATCCTTATGCATATCGCTGTCCATGGAATTCATCATCTATAAAAGAATGTGGTGAACGTGCCTTAGCACATTTAGAACGTGTTGTTCAATTTGAAAATCCCGATAGTGTTGCCGCTATTTTGTTTGAAGGAGAATCTGGTTCTTCAGGATGTTTAAAATATCCTCCAATGTATTTAAAGCGTGTGCGAGAACTATGCGACAAATACGGAATTATGATGATTGATGATGAGGTAATGAGTGGTTTTGGGCGCACAGGGAAAATGTTTGGTATAGATCATCATGATGTAACACCAGATATTATGTGTTTAGCTAAAGGGCTAACCTCTGGTTACTTACCACTTGGTGGAGTTGTGGTAACTGATAAAATAGCAGAGCATTTTAATGATAATCCAATGGTTATTGGGTTAACATATTCAGCACATCCAACCTTATGTGCAGCAGCTTTAGAAAACGTTCGTATTATTCAAGACGAGAATTTAGTAGAACGCGCAGCAGAAATGGGATTATATATTGAAGCTGAAGTAGAAAAATTAAAAGCAAAGCATCCTTCTATTGGTGACTTTAGAAACACAGGGTTGCTAGGATGTATTGAGCTTGTAAAAAATAGAGAAACAAAAGAACCAACAGTGCCTTGGAATGCAAAACCTCATGAAATGGAGGCTACAGGAAGAATGGCTGCTAAAATTAGAGAATTAGGTATGTTTACTTTTGTAAGGTGGAATTGGATTTTTATTGCACCTCCTTTAAATGTGACTAAAGAAGAAGTTGACGAAGGCTTAAAAATCGTTTCACAAGCTATTGCTATTGCTGATGAATACTGTAATTAATATATGAATAAAGATATTGTAGAATTACAAGAAGACGTTTCCGCTTCACCTTTATATAGTGAGGATTTAGCGCCTGTACCTTCAAGTCAAAGGACATGGAGTAAGTGGCATTTAGCAGCGATTTGGGTTGGTATGGCAGTTTGTATTCCTACGTATCTCTTGGCTTCATACATGATTAAAACAGGATTGAATTGGTATGAAGCACTCATTATTATTGGGCTTGCTAATTTAATTATTACCATTCCTATGGTGCTTAATGGTCATGCAGGTGTTAAATATGGTATTCCATTTCCCGTTATTGGTCGTGCAGCATTTGGAACAAAAGGTGTGCATTTAGCTTCAGTCACTAGAGGTATTATTGCTTGTGGTTGGTTTGGAGTGCAAACTTGGATTGGGGGTTTGGCTATTTATGCCATTTTTAATGCAATTACTGGCTCTACAGGAGAATTAGGACTTTCAATTGGGAAATTTGTGAGCTTCGGAATTTTCTGGTTCATTAATATGTATTTTATTTGGAAAGGCACAGAAAGCATTAAATGGCTCGAAACCTATTCAGCACCTATTCTTGTTATTATGGGTATTGCTCTTATTTATTGGAGTTATGCTAAAGCGGAAGGTTTTTCGGTTGTATTAGATCAAAGTGTTCAGCTTGAAAAAACGGCTGCTACAATTACAGAAAAGGATGATAAATTTTATCTCAATCTTAATGTTTTAAAAAGCAAAGAAGGTCAACTAAAAGCTACCGAATATAATATTGTTTCTGATGAAGGTACAAATTGGACTTCTTTTACATCAGAACCAATTCAAATTGAAAACACTGAAAATGTGCAAGTACAATTCAGGAATAAAGATGTCGAGTCAAGCATTGTAAGTGCAAGCCTTATAAATACGGATGGGAATTCAGAAAGTAAACTATGGAGCTATTTATTATGGTTAACAGCTATGGTTGGCTTTTGGGCAACGATGTCCATTAGCATTGCAGATATTACGCGCTATGCTGCCACTCAAAAAGACCAAATCGCTGGTCAATTTATTGGATTACCAGCCACAATGATGTTGTATTCTTTTGTTGGCATATTTGTAACATGTGCAGCGATTATTAACTTTAAAGATATATTGATTGCAGATGATGCTCCATGGGATCCAGTGTCATTAATTGCTAAATTTAAAAACCCTGTCGTAGTTATTGTAGCTCAAATATTTATGATTATTGCGACGCTGAGTACTAATATTGCAGCTAATGTCATTGCGCCATCAAATGCGTTTTCAAATTTATGGCCTAAAAAAATCAGTTTTAAAAAGGGAGGAACTATTACAGGAATTATAGGTATCTTAATTATGCCTTGGTGGCTGTTAAACGAAATTTCAGGGTTTCTGATTTTTGTAAGTGGTTTATTAGGTCCAGTGCTCGGAATTTTAATAGCCGATTATTATTTAGTTAGAAATAAGAAACTAGAATTAGCCGAACTTTATAAAGAGGATGGTATTTACTCATATAACAAAACAGGATTCAACAAAGCAGCAATGATTGCACTATTTATTGGTGTTATTGCAGCTTTAATTGGGTATTGGGTGCCAGTCTTAAGCTTCTTGTATTCCTTATCTTGGTTTACAGGATTTATTATTTCGTTTGTGTTGTATTATTTATTAATGAAGAAAAAGTAAAATGTCTATACTAATTAAAAATGGTCGTGTTGTCACGGCTTCAGAAAGTTATATCGCTGATGTATATACTGAAGGCGAAAAAATAGTTGCTATTGGAAAAGACCTAAATTATCAAGCAGATAAAGTGATCGATGCTACTGGGAAATTAGTGTTTCCAGGGGGAATAGATCCTCATGTGCATTTAGATATGCCTTTTATGGGAACGTATTCTAGTGATGATTATGAAACTGGAACTAGAGCTGCTTTGCATGGTGGAACAACAATGGTTATCGATTTTATATTACAAACTCAAGGAGACACATTGCATAATGCACTAAAAATATGGCAAGATAAATCTCAAAAAGCGATAGGTGATTATTCATACCATATGGCTGTGACCGATTTTAATGATGATGTGGCTAAAGAAGTTGTTCAGATGATTGAAGAGGAAGGTATTTCGTCTTTTAAAACATTTATGGCTTATAAAGGTGCATTAATGATTGATGATGGACAAATGGTCCAACTCATGAAAGTTGTAAAAAAATCTGGAGGTTTAGTGACTGTTCATGCGACTAATGGAGATGTGATAGATTCGCTAATTGCTAAAAATAAAGCGTTAGGAAATATGTCGCCTCTATATCATTATTTATCACAGCCTGAAGTTACCGAATCTGAGGCTTCAGCGCGTTTTGCTGATATGTTGCATTATACAGATTGTCCTGGTTATATTGTTCATATGACTTGCGAAGGAGCTTTAAATGCCGTTAGAAAGGCAACACAACGCAATCAGAAAATATTTGTAGAAACCTGCACGCAGTATTTGGTGCTGGATGCATCACTTTATGAGAATGATTTTGAAGGAGCGAAATGGGTAATGAGTCCACCATTAAGAGAAAAGAAAGATCAGGTAGCACTTTGGTCTGGAATTAATCAAGGGCTTGTTCAAGTAGTTGGAACAGATCATTGTCCGTTTATGTGGGAACAAAAGAAAATGGGCAAAGATGATTTTTCAAAAATACCAAATGGACATCCAGCAATTGAACACCGTATGGAATTGTTGTTTTCTGAAGGTGTCAATAAAGGAAAAATATCACTCACAAAATATGTTGAAGTAAGTTCTACTAATGCTGCAAAGATCTTCGGAATGTATCCTAGAAAAGGAACCATTGCAATAGGAAGCGATGCAGATATCGTGATTTTCGATCCTAAAAAAGAACATACCATTTCTGTAGAAACACATCATATGAATTGTGATTACTCAGGATATGAAGGACATCAGCTTATAGGAAAAACCGAAACTGTAATTTTAAGAGGACAAGTCGCTATAGAAAATGAAGACTGTCTTTTAAAAGCAGGACACGGAGAATTTATTAAAAGAGGAAAAACATCAAAAACTGTAATATAAATGTAATAATTTGTCATTCCGACAGAGAGAGGAACGAACGACGAGGAATCTCATAATTAATTAGAGATTCTTCGCTTTGCTCTGAATGACACAAGCAGATAAACGATTAAACTCATCAACAAATAAACAGTAAAATTATGCCAAGAAAAGTAAAATCAGGATTGATACAAATGAGTCTTCCAATGACGGAAGGAGAAGGAACGATTCAAGAAATTATGGATGCTATGTACGATAAACATATTCCGTATATAGAAGAAGCAGGACGACAAGGCGTTCAAATATTATGTTTGCAAGAGATATTCAATACGCCATATTTCTGTCCAGGACAAGATAAAAAATGGTATGAGTCTGCCGAGTCAGTTCCAGGACCAACTACAGAAAAAATGCAAGTTCTTGCTAAGAAACATAACATGGTGATTATAGTTCCTATTTATGAAAAGGAGTCGCCTGGTGTATTGTATAATACAGCTGCAGTCATTGATGCCGATGGAACCTATTTAGGAAAGTATAGAAAAAATCATATTCCACATACAACTGGATTTTGGGAGAAATTTTTCTTTAAACCAGGAAATATGGGTTATCCAGTTTTTCAAACAAAGTATGCTAAAGTTGGTGTTTACATTTGTTATGATAGACATTTTCCTGATGGAGCAAGAGCATTGGGTTTAAATGGGGCTGAGATTGTTTATAATCCTTCAGCAACAGTTGCAGGATTAAGTGAGTACTTATGGAAATTAGAGCAGCCAGCACATGCGGCAGCCAATGGTTATTTCATGGGTTGTATAAATCGTGTAGGCGAAGAGAAGCCATGGAATTTAGGTAAGTTTTACGGACAATCGTATTTTGTAGATCCACGTGGGCAAATTTTTTCTGAAGCGTCTCGTGATGACGACGAATTATTAGTTGCAGAATTTGATTTAGATTTAATTGAAGAAGTGCGTTCTACTTGGCAGTTTTATAGAGATAGACGACCAGAAACTTATGGTAGGTTAACAGATCTCTAAGGATTTAATTATGAATTAAGAGTTAAGAATTTCCTTAATAATGAAACTCATAACTCATAACTTTTAAACTCATAACTCTCAAATGGCAGAATATAAAAGACCAAAAACGAAAGCGGAATTCGATAAGAATTTCAAGCAGAAAAAACCTTTAATGAATGATACTGAAGCCTATTACGAAGCTTCGCGATGTTTGTTCTGTTATGATGCGCCTTGTATACAAGCATGTCCTACAAGTATTGATATTCCGCTGTTTATAAAGCAGATTCATACCGATAACATAACAGGAGCATCTAAAACTATTTTCGATTCTAACTGGCTCGGAAATGCCTGTGGAGTTGTTTGTCCGACAGGAGTTTTGTGCGAAGGAGCATGCGTGTATAATCATCAAGATGTACAGCCAATTCAAATAGGTAGACTTCAAAATTATGCGACTAATAAAACAATGGATGCTGAAAAAGTCATTTTTAAAGTTGGTGAATCCAACGGAAAAAAAATAGCAATAATTGGAGCAGGACCAGCCGGAATTGCATGTGCCTGTGAAGCTAGAACTTTGGGTTATGACGTTGATATATTCGAAGCAAAAGATAAGCCTTCAGGTTTAACAGTTTATGGTATTGCACCATATAAAATCACAAATGAAGAAGTTTTGAAGGAAGTTGAATATCTTCAAAAACAGCTTGGTTTCAATATTAAATATAAAAATGCTATCAACTCAAAAGAAGAGCTAAAAAGTCTTGAGAGTAATTATGATGCCGTTTTTATTGGAGTTGGCTTAGGAAAAACGAGACATTTAGGTTTAGATGGAGAAGATAAAGAAGGAGTTGTTGGTGCTGTTGAGTTTATTGAAGAATTGCGCATGAAACAATACAAAGTCAATGTCCCAAAGAATGTTGTTGTTCTTGGTGGTGGAAACACAGCTATGGATGCAGCATCAGAAGCGGCAAGAATGGGAGCTCGAAAAACAGTATTGGCTTATAGAAACTCGAAAGAACGAATGGGAGCATACGGGTTTGAATATGATTTGGCGATAAGCGCAGGAGTCGATAGTTTATTTAATGTGACACCAATAGCTATTACAGGAAATGGTAAGGTTGAAGGTGTGAGGTTTGCTAAAACAGAAATGGTTGATGGAAAGCTAAAAACTAACATGAATAACACCTTCATTGTAAGATGTGATATGGTTATTAAAGCAACAGGTCAGGCTAAGCAAGGTCATTTGTATGATCTAATAAATAATTTGGATATAGATAATAAAACAAGAATAAAAATCAATGATGAATTTCAAACGTCAAATCCAAAGTATTTTGCAGGAGGTGATGCAGTTAATGGTGGAGCAGAAGTTGTAAATGCAGCTTATGATGGTAAAATGGCAGCACAAGGAATTCATAACTGGTTAACTAAATAATATATACCTCTCGACTGCGCTCGAGGAGACAAAAAGTAGACTAATGTCTGGTCGAGCGCAGTCGAGACCTATTTAAATATAAAAACATGATCGATTTATCAATAAATTTCGGAGGCATAAAAGCACCAAACCCGTTTTGGTTAGCATCAGCACCACCAACAAATTCAGGATATCAAATAATGAAAGCTTTTGATGCTGGTTGGGGAGGCGCTGTATGGAAAACACTTGGTGTTCCTGTGGTTAATGTGTCTAGTCGTTATGGATCAGTAAATTATAGAAATACCAGAATGATGGGTTTCAATAATATTGAATTAATTACTGATAGACCTTTGGCTGATAACCTTCGAGAAATTGAAGAGGTTAAAAAGTATTTCCCTGATCATGCAGTGATTGCCTCTTTAATGGTAGAAAGTAGAGCAGAATGGGAGCAAATCATAAAAGATGTGCAGAATGCAGGAGCAGACGGGATTGAGCTCAATTTTGGTTGTCCACATGGTATGTGTGAACGTGGAATGGGTTCAGCTGTTGGACAAGAGCCAGAAGTACTTAAAACCATTGTAGAATGGGTTAAGGAAGCTGCAAATATTCCTGTAATTACAAAATTATCACCTAATATTTCTCATATTACAGATCCTGGTTTAGCAGCGGTTCAAGGTGGAACAGATTCAATTTCACTTATAAATACGGTAAAAAGTATTGTCGGCATAGATTTAGATACTTATGCGCCTTATCCAGTTGTAGATGGTAAAGGAAGTAATGGTGGCTATTGTGGACCAGCAGTAAAGCCTATTGCTATGCACATGCTTAAAGATTTAGCACAGCATCCTGAAATTGGAAAAGTACCTTTATCTGGTATTGGAGGTATAGAAACGTGGCGTGATGTTGTAGAGTTTATATTACTTGGAGCAACTTCTGTACAAGTATGTACAGCTGTAATGCATTATGGTTTTGGGATTGTTCGCGAAATGGAAGCAGGTTTGCGTCAGTTTATGGAAGAAAAAAATTATCAAACTATATACGACTTTGCAGGTAAAGCCTTACCAAACGTCACAGAATGGAAACATTTAAACTTGAAGCATAAAGTGGTAGCCGAAATAAACGCAGATAAATGTATAGGCTGTGATTTGTGTTATATTTCATGTGATGATGGAGCGCATCAAGCGATTGCTTTACCAATTGATTTAACAAATAGAATACCAACTATTATTGAAGAGAATTGTGTGGGTTGTAATTTATGTTCTTTAGTATGTCCTGTTGAAGATTGTATTACTATGGTAAAACGAGATGACGGAACAGAAAGTTTAACATGGGATGAACGCACACTTAATGATGATATCCCTACAACTTTTGATGATGACAGAGCAGGAGGTAAAGGTCACTTTGTACCAACACCTCAAGATGCATTGAAGCATAGAAAATAATGCCAATAAAAGAGTCTACCTACAAAGCGCCATTTTGGGCTAGAAAAGGTTTTGTATCAACTGTTTTTTCGGGTTTAGCTCGAAAGATCAATGGTGTAGAACAAGAAAGGGAGCGTATTACATTACCTGACAGCGATTTTTTAGATTTAGATTGGAGCTTTGCTCAAGAAAAATCAAATAAGGTTATTATCCTACTTCATGGATTAGAAGGTCATGCACAACGTCCATATATTACAGGAACTGCAAAATTATTTAATGACAATGGTATTGATGCCATAGGTGTTAATTTTAGAGGTTGTAGTGGAGAACCCAATTTATTATTTCGTAGTTATCATTCTGGTGCAACGGAAGATTTAGATGCCGTTGTTAAGCATGTTTTGACTAAAAATCAATATGATAAAATCTACATAAAAGGCATTAGTCTTGGAGCTAATATGGCTTTAAAATATGTTGGTGAAGGCAATGATTTGCCAAAGGAATTAAAAGCAATTATTGCGGTTTCTAGCCCTTGTGATTTAAAAGGGTCTTGTGATCAATTACTAAGTTTAAAGAACAAACCTTATGCTGTTAGGTTTTTAGGACATTTAAAAGATAAACTAATACCTAAACTCGATCAGTTTCCTAATAATATATCTGTTGCAGATTTTAATAAAATTAAAACATTAATAGATTTTGACAATGTATATACATCCAAGGCACATGGTTTTAGAGATGCTTTAGACTATTATGAGAAAGCGAGTTGCTTACAATTTTTACCAAATATTAAAGTACCTTCCTTAATTATTAATGCGTTAAATGATTCGTTTTTATCTGCTGATTGTTTTCCTGTAAAAGAAGCAAAGCATAATCCAAATCTGTTTCTAGAAATGCCAAAGTATGGTGGACATGTTGGATTTATTGCAAAAGGGAATATTTATTATAATGAGCAACGTGCACTAGACTTTATATTTAACATTTAGCTTACCTATAATTTCCTACTTTTGAGGAAATTATGGATTGCTATGAAATCAAAACTACTTTTTTTACTTTTATTATGTGTTACGATATCTGCTATTGCGCAAGTTGAGTTCACAGAAAATGTTGTTATAGACCAATCATTATATATTAATTCACCTCAAGGTATTTTTTCAACTGATTTAGATGGTGATGGTGATATGGATGTACTAGCGTCCTCTTATTTTGATGACAAATTGGTTTGGTTCGAAAACTTAGATGCTGTAGGTGGTGATTTTACTCAGCATGTTATTTCTACTACTATAGATAATCCCTGGGGAGTTCATGCTGCAGATTTAGATGGTGATGGTGATATGGATGCGCTTTCGACAGCTTTAAATGGTGATCATATCATTTGGTACGAAAATATAGATGGTAATGGTACTTTTGCATTTAAACAGTACATTTCTGCATATGAAGTAAATATTGTAAGTACAGGTGATATGGATGGTGATGGAGATTTGGATGTCATTTGGTCATCTTCACAAGATGGAAAAATAAAATGGTCGAGAAACACGGATGGATTAGGAACCTTTGCAGGAACTTTAAATGTAGAAAATAGTACATCTAGTATTCCGACTTTTCATACAATAGACGTAGATGGTGATGGTGATTTAGATGTTGTTTCAGCTTGGTATTTTCAAGGTGGTTCGCAAGGAGTGTCTTGGTATAGAAATGAAAGCGGTACAGGTAGCTTTAGTAGTAGAATAACAATTGCCATAACTGAAAATGGTGTGTCTTCTGTTTTTGCAGGTGATTTAGATGGAGATGGAGATATGGATGTAGCTGCTGCATTATCTGGAGATGACAAGATAGTCTGGTATGAAAACACCGATGGTCTTGGTATGTTTGGTACAGAACAGATTTTAACAACTACTGCAGATTTTGCCGCACGTGTTCGTATTGCAGATGTCGATGGTGATTTGGATATGGATATTATAGCCACATCTAATGAAGATGACAAAATCACTTGGTTCGAAAACTTAGATGGTGCAGGAAACTTTAGTGGTGAAAACTTTATTGATTCTTTTATAGGCAATTTGCGCGATATTCATATCGCTGACGTTGATAGTGATGGTGATATAGATTTTGTGACAGCAACAGATTATGACGATAATATTAAATGGTATAATAATACGGATGGTCTAGGAAGTTTTTCGCCTTATACAATCACTAAAACTGTTATTGGAGGCAAGATTATTCATGCTGCAGATATAGATGGAGATGGAGATAAGGACGTACTTTCTGCTTCACATTGGGATGATAAAATTGCCTGGTATGAAAACAAAGATGGTCAAGGAAATTTTTATAATACACAAAAAATAATTTCTGAATCCATTAATGGAGCAGGTTCGGTATTGGCAGTAGATGTAGATGGTGATGGCGATAACGATGTTATAGCAACGTCTTCACTAGATTACGACGTGTTGTGGTATGAGAACACTGATGGCTTAGGCACTTTCGGTGATGCTCAAGTCATTGATGATGATTTATATAGTGTGACTAAAGCATTCGCTTCAGATATAGATAATGATGGTGATTTGGATGTCTTTTGTTTGGCAAGCGGAAAGGTTTTTTGGTTCGAAAACACAGATGGACTTGGCTCTTTTAGTACAGCACAACAAATTGATTCTATAGGGAATAATACACATTATTCTATGGATTTTGGTGATTTAGACGGAGATGGTGATTTAGATATTTCCGTGGCTTCAAGTTATAGATTAATCTATTTTTTAAATTTAGATGGTCAAGGTACTTTTGGTGCAAGGCAGCAGATAGATGATTATTTATTTGATGCTCAATCAACTAAAATTGCAGATATAGATGATGATGGTGACAACGATATTGTGTATGTAGGTGATAAAACTGACTCGGATTATGTCGGTTGGTCAGAAAATTTAGATGGAGCTGGCACTTTTAGTGATATTCAATTAATCACAACTATTATTAATAATCCAAAGGATATTAGTGTATTTGATATGGATAATGACGGTGATTTGGATGTCGTATCTGCTGCACAAGGTAATGGCGGAGTAATTGCATGGTATGAAAATACAGATGGACTTGGTGATTTTGAAAACACACAACAAGTTATTTCCACAAGTTTAAATAGCCCATTTGATCTTTTTGTTACAGATATAAACAACGATAATAACTTAGATTTAATATCAGTTTCAAATTTTGGTAATAAAATTCTTTGGTTTAATAATAACGGAGCAGCTTTAAGCAACCAAATTCGTGGCACTGCACGTTTTGATTTATTAGGTGATGGTTGTACTGAAGAAGATGATTTATTAAGTGGAGTAATGGTAGTGGCTACGAATGGGACGTCTTCTCAAGCGGCTTTTACACAAGAAGACGGTGTTTTTAGAATTTATTCTTTAGAAGAAGGGATTGTAAATACACAGATTACAGCACAATTACCTAACTATTATCAAGCTGCACCAGCAACATTTCAATCAGACTTCGCTGGTTTTGGAAACTCTGATAATATAAATTTCTGTATCGAACCTATAGCAGCGATTAATGATTTAAACATTAGTGCTTACTCAATACTTTTTGAGCCTCGACCTGGTTTTGATACGTCGTATCGAATAGTATATAAAAATGTGGGTACAACACAATTAACTGGTTCTGTCACTTTTGAATTTGATGGCTCTAAATTAAATTTTTTAACTGCAAGTGAAGTAGTAAGTTCTCAGACTGCGAATATGTTGACATTTGATTTCACGGATTTAAATCCATTTGATACTAATAGTATAGATATAGACTTTAACGTATTTCCACCACCAATAACAAATATTGATGATGTATTAATTACAACAGTGACAATAAATCCTGTAGTTGGTGATATAACCGAAGAAGACAATTCATTATCATTTGAGCAGACTGTAGTAGGTTCATACGATCCAAACGATATCACAGTTTTAGAAGGAGACGAAATCTTAATAGAAAATGCAGATAAATATTTACATTATTTAATTCGTTTTCAAAATACTGGTACAGCAAGTGCTATTAATGTGAAGGTAGATCATGTACTAGATGATAAACTAGATTGGTCTACTATGCAAATTGAAAGTCTAAGCCACTCTGGTCGTGTTGAAATTACAGACCAAACCGATGTTAGTTTTGTTTTTGATAATATCAACTTACCAGATAGCACTAATGACGAACCTAATTCTCATGGTTTCATAGCCTTTAAAATAAAGCCAAAAACTAATGTGGAAGTTGGCGATGTTTTTAGTGCAATAGCAGATATTTATTTCGATTTTAATCCACCAATTATAACCAACATAGCAAGTACAGAAATTGTTGTGCCATTAAGTGTAGATGATTTTAATATACAGACTATTATACTGTTTCCAAATCCAGCACAGGACAAAATTAGATTGACTTCAAGCCAAATCATTGATTCTGTTTCTATTAGTGATATTAATGGTCGTTTACTGAAGTCCATTTCTATTTCCGATATGGATTATAGCTTGAATGTTTCAAGTTTATCAAAAGGAGTTTATTTCTTAGAAATTCAGTCTAGAGAATCTAAATCGACTAAGAAGTTTATAAAAAACTAAACCATATTGCAGATGAATTAAAAAACCTTTCAAGATTATATTTTGAAAGGTTTTTTTTATGTTAAGACTTTATGATAAAAACATTATGAGGGTTGCAATAGTTCAATGGGTAGGAAGAATATATCATATTTATCGATTAAACGACTAATTCTCATTGTGAACTACGTGTTTTCGGTTTTGTCAATCATTTTAAATATTAGTATATTTCTTACTTTTAATTTTACGATATGAATTATATAAAATTACTAATCTTAGTATGCTTTTCTGTATGTGTAAGCCAATCATCTTTGGCGCAAATAGTGGATATTCCAGATGCTAATTTTAAAACAGCATTATTAAACCATAATCCAACTATTGATACCAATGGCGATAGTGAAGTACAAGTTACGGAAGCTCAAAATTACAATGGTATTTTAAATGTTGCTGCCCTTGAAATTACTGACCTTACAGGTTTAGGGAGTTTTATTTCAATTGTAGAGTTAGTTTGTAATAACAATTCTTTAACCGCAATCGAATTACCAAATAGTGCAGCATTACAAAAAATAAATTGTGCTGCAAACTCCTTGAGCGAATTAGATATAACTCAAAATATTAATCTAGAAGAACTTCAATGTAATGGTAATGGTTTAAGTGGACTTGTTACAAGTTCTAATTCTAATCTTCAGGTTTTAAATGTTGCTGCAAATTCAATTACTGAGTTAGATTTATCATCTAATAGTCAGCTAAAAGAACTACGATTAAATTTTAACCCTATTACTAATTTAGATATAAGTAGTAATATTAGTTTAGAGAGATTCAGCGCAACTTACTGCTATAGTTTGGGTAATATTGATTTTTTTAATAATAATTTACTAGAGCAAATTTCATTATGGCATTCTAACCAAACTACGATTGATGTTTCTAATATGGCCAATTTACAATTGCTATATCTTAGAAACCTTAATCTTACTAGTATAGATGTTTCAAACAATATCAATTTGTTTAATTTATATGTAACAGACAATTCTATATCTCAAATAGATGTTAGTAATAATATTAATTTAGTTTATTTATCAATTGATAATTTGTTTGTAGATACAGTAGATGTGTCTAATAACCCAAATTTGGTGTGGTTAGATTTAAGTGGATATCAATTAACTTCGGTGAATGCCAAAAATGGGAATAACGGCATATTTACAAATTATAGAATAGACAATGCGTCTTCTTTGGGCTCTATTTGTGTAGATGATGTAGACTATGCGAATGCCAATTTTATTAAACCAACAACAAGTTATTTTACCGAAATATGTAGTGCTGATGATTGTGTTGCTGTCGCCTTAAATTATACTCAAGGATTTGAAGCTACTACACAGCCTTTTATAGATGAGTGTTGGAGAAAGTTACCACTTACATCAACAAGTAGTAATTATGTAAAAACCACAAGTACAGCTTATTCAGGGAATAATGGTGTAGGTATGCGAATTTCGGGTGCCAATGAAGCCTTTTTGATTACGCCAGAATTATCAGATTTTGATGAGTCTAAGCGCATATCATTTTGGATGTATTCTGCTGAAATTAATCGGATTAATGTAGGTCCGCTTTCAGACCCAAATGATGTATTGACATTTGAAACATATAGGCAGATTAGCATAAATGATGGAAACGGTTACCAGTGGCGAGAATTTCATATAGATTTCGAAAATTATACAGGTAATTCTAATCATGTGGCTTTTCAACTAATTGGTGGTAATGCTTTTGTCTCTATTGATGATTTTGTGTATGAAACTTCTCCTAATTGCATTGCTCCAATAGATTTAAATACTGTGCCTTACGGTTCTGAAGCATTGTTGGATTGGACCGACTATGGTTCGCCAATAAGTTGGGATATAGAATATGGTATAGAAGGCTTTGTACAAGGAACTGGTACAACGGTTAATACTGTTACAAAACCAACATTAATTTCAAATTTAGATCCAGATACCGATTATCAATTCTATGTTAGAGCTATTTGCGGTGTTGATAATGAAAGTGATTGGTCTAGCGGATACCAGTTTACAACTGTATGTCAGGCAGAACCTGTAGGATACAATTATAATTTTGATGAAGGTTTCCCTTCTCAATATTACGATTGTTGGACGCAATATGGCACTGCATATCTTAACCCTGGAGGTAATAGCCCTTATTCTGAAAAAATGGTGGATTTTAGGGTAAATAATAGTGAAGGCGGAATGGTGGTGACTCCAGAATTAGAAAATTTATCTAATGATAAACGGATTAAATTTTGGGTGTATAATCTAGAAGGACTTTCTGGATTAACAGTCGGAACCGTACAAAACTCATTAGATGAGGAAACTTATACTGAAATACAAGCTTTTGACGCATCGCAATTACCAACAAATCAATGGGTACAGCTCATTGTTAATTTTGATACCTTTTCTAGTAATGATCGCTTTATAGCAATAAAACAGGTCTCTACAGATTATAATGCTAGGCTATATATGGATAGTTTTACATATCAAGAGATTCCTACATGCTTAGAGCCTTCTAATTTCGAAATTACTAACCTTGAGGACACGCAATTAGATTTACAATGGACAGAATTGGCTTCTGCTACGAGTTGGGAAATTGAGTATGGAGAAAGTGAATTTGCAACAGGTAATGGTACTTTAATGACTTTTAATGCAACATCAGGTACTATAAGTAACCTAATTGCAGACACCAATTACGATATTTATTTGCGTTCGGTTTGTTCTTCTGATGATAAGAGTGATTGGATTCCATTGTATAATATCACTACAGCATGTGGACCAATAACAGTAGATTATTCACAAAACTTTGACGTACCACAAATGGCTAATTGTTGGAGTACTATTCCTGCAATACCAACAGGTAATACTAATGCTGAAGAGGTTACAGCATCATCGAGTTATAGGCTTTTCGATTCTGGTTATAGTGCACGTTTTGCTGATTATACTTTTGAGAATGATTTATATCTCATCTCACCAGAATTAAGTGATTTAGGTTCGGGAAACAATAGAATTAAATTTTGGCTTCATCCAAGATATTTAGATGCAAATCTTATTGTTGGTACTATGTCCAATCCAGAGGACGAAACTACATTTACTCCACACACAACAATATTAAGTGCAGATATGACCTACCGTCAATGGAAGCAATTTGTTATAAATTTTGATGATTATACAGGTTCAGATAACTATGTAGCATTTAGAATGCAACTTACAGGAGATGCATCTAATATCTATGAGTTCTTGTATTTAGATCAATTTGAATATTCAGCAATTCCGACTTGCCAATTTCCAACAGCGCTTTCTAATGATTTAATCGTAAATGGAGAGTTAACATTGTCTTGGGAAGAAAATAATGGTGCAACACAATGGGAAATTGAATATGGAGAAGAAGGCTTTTGGCAAAGTCAAGGCACAATAATACAAGCTAATTCAAACCCATTTAATATTGCAGGTTTAGCAATTAATACAACCTACGATTTTTATGTGCGTGCAATTTGCGATAGTGAAAATACTAGCGATTGGTCAGAAAAAACAACAATTGATTTTGGTTGTGGTAATTCGTATAGCCTAGATTATACATACGATTTTAATGCATCAACTTTAGATGATTGCTGGTCGGCTTATGAGTTTCCTTCAAACCAATCATCAACAAGTTTTTCAATGGTTATCGATAATAATTTTGGTGACGATGGTTATTCTGCTTATTTAAGGGATACATCTCAGTATTCGAGTTCTGGAGTATTAATGGTTTCTCCATTATTTACGGATTTATCTAATGATAAAAAGATAGAATTTTATATCAGTAATTATAGTGGTGGATTGGTTGTTGGTACAATGACAAATCCAGACGATTATACAACTTTTGAGGCTCTTGCAACTATAAGTGGAGATGTAAGTGCTAATGCTTGGGAAAAGCGTATCGTTTATTTAGCAGATTATAATGGTACTGATCAATTTATAGCTTTCAAACAAAAGAAAACAAGTTCTAGTCATGGAAATCAAGTTCTTATTGATGATTTTACGTATTTACAATCTGTAATATGTAATATGCCAACCGATTTAACTATTGGTACAGTTTACGATAATAGTGTTGAGATTTTATGGACAGAAAGTGGAGAAGAGAACGAGTGGGAAATTGAATATGAGCAAGTTGGTGTTTTTAATTCTGACATAACAGTACCATTAACAACAAATAATTTTGTTTTAGAGAACTTATTAGAAGGTACTGAGTATAGTATAAAAGTTAGAGCAAAATGCGACGAGGATTCGTTATACTCGGATTGGACAGAAGAGATAACATTCTTTACAGGCTGTCTTCCCGTTGAAGCTAATTATTTTGAGTCTTTTGAATTTGAAAATGCAATAAGTCCATGTTGGACTAAAATAGTAGAGACAGAAAATACGATTACTAATATTTATGCTGTTGAGCAATTTGGTGTAAACTATAATGGTGTAGACAGGTCCGTATATCCTGTGACTGGTAATCAGTTTATTCGATTTGCCAATAATTTCGATAATTCTACAGACTCATCTGATAACTTAATATTGGTGTCTAGAGAACTTTTAGACATAGATAATGAAAAGAGAATAAGAATTCATTTGATTTCCAGACAGGGTACTACAAGTCTGCTTTATAACAGATCTAACTTGCATATCGGTACAATGTCTGACCCAAATGATAGTAGTACCTTTAATTTGGTGCAAACAATTACACCAGACGAGATGAATGAGTTTAAAAGCTATGAAAGGGGTGTAGTTGATTGGAAAGAGCATACAATATATTTTAATAACTATTCGGGTAATGACAGTTATATAGCTATTAAACATGGTGACGAATTTGTTGGAAGTGAGTTTTTTGTAGATGATTTTAAGTTTGAAGTGATACCAGACTGTACTGAGCCTTTGTATCCTATTGTGCTAGATGAACGCTATGATGCTGTTGATATTTCTTGGGAATCTTACGAGAATTCAAATTCCACATCATGGGAAATTGAATATGGTTTTACGGACTTTGAAATAGGAACAGGCACAACAATTACAGTAGACAATAGTTCGTTTTTTACACTTCAAAATTTATTAGAAGATACAGCTTATGATTTTTATATCAGAGCAAATTGTGGAACATCTTTTAGTGATTGGTCTGTAAAGCAAACGTTTACTACTAAATGTCAAGGCTTTGAAGTTGGTTATGTTGAGAGTTTTGAAAATCACCCAGTAGGTTTCTTAGAACACTGTTGGACAGGTTTAATGCCACAGGTTAATTCTTCTTATTGGGATGAAATAGAACAAATAGGAGTTATTGATAATAGCCTAAATTATACACCAGATGCATTAACAGGAGATAAATTAATTTGGTTCTTAAACGAAACTAATCATTCTTTAGGCGATAATGTTTCTGAGCAGACTATTTTAGTGTCGCCAAGACTAATTGATTTAGATAATTATAAGAAATTCTCATTTTGGATGCATCCTGTATCTAGCGCTTATGCTAGTCCAACAGAAATCATTGTTGGTACAATGTCAGATCCAGACGATTATACAACCTTTACGCCATATTATACAATTTCTGGAGCTTCTGAGTTTGAAGATGAGTGGACTAAGTATGAAATCGATTTGTCTAATTTCTATCTAGAAGATGAATATATAGGTATAAGACAAGTAGCTATTAATGAGCGTCAATTGATTCTTTTTGATGATTTTGAATACACAGAAAGTGGATGCGTAACGCCAACTAATTTAGAAGCAGCACAAAGTGGTGCTAATGAAATTACATTAGCATGGCAAGATAATAATACAGAGCAAGCTCCTGAGAGTTGGGAAGTAGCATATGGACCAGTTGGATTTAGTGAAGGTGGAGGTACAATAATACAAGCCGATACAAATCCTTTTACAATTGATGGACTTAGTTCATTTAGCGACTACGAATATCGTGTAAGAGCCTATTGTAATGTAGGTGACGACTATAGTAACTGGAGTGTGCCATATGCATTTACAATAACATGTGAAAAACAAGCTCCTTTTTATGAAAATTTCGATCAATATGATGCGTCTTATCAGTATAATGTAAGCCAGTCAATACCTAATTTTTGTTGGACACGAAATAATAATCAAGTCTCAGGTATAACAAATACAGAAAATTTGGTAGTAAGTCCGAGTTCATCTCCGAATGTTGCTTTTATCAATTTTTACGGGTCTGAACAAACACCTGTACCAGGTGTAATGGTATCTCCATATTTATCTGATTTCGACGCTAATAAAATTCTAAAAATTTGGATTAGAAACGAAACAACAGGTTCTACATATAATAAATCTGGTGTTGTTATAGGACTAATGTCTAATCCAATGGACATGGATACTTTTGTGCCATATACTACAATTGAAGCCGAAGAGATTCCGCGATTTGGAAAAGAATTTTTAATCGATTTTTCTTCATATACAGGTAATTCACATCACATAGCTATACTACATAATCAGGTTAATGATTATTCTTTAGTGATGTTCGATGATATAGAATACAAAGAAAACCCAACTTGTCTTGAGCCTATTAATGTGGACTTTGTTTCGGTTTCCGATACTAATGTGATGATCTCTTGGGAAAATTATAGTACGAGTTCAACATTTGACATAGAATATGGTGCTCAAGGATTTACATTGGGTAATGGGACTATAGTGCAAGCCAATGAAGATATAATTACGGTTGGTGGCTTAAACCCAGAAACGTCTTATGAATTTTATGTAAGAACTAATTGTGGAGGATTAGACGTTAGTGCATGGGTTGGACCAATTGAAGCAGTTACGTCTTGTGACATTGTGAGTTTACCTTGGGTTGAGAATTTTAATACCATGAGTAACTATGGCTCAAATATTTTACCAGAATGCTGGCAAGGAGATGATGTTTGGGTTTCTAGTAATACCAATTTAAGTGCTTATCAAGTAGGAGATGGAGATACACATTATTTATATGCAACTTATGATGATTTTGATATAGAAGCTTATTTAATCTCTCCAATGTTTAGTTTAGAAGCTGGTACTACCTATACGTTGTCTTTTAAAATTAGGAAAGAAGCAGGTGATTACAGTTCGCAAAGTGTTAAGATATGGACAGGACGAGGCAATACAACAGATGCTTTAGATAATTACATTAATTATTTTGGTGGCTTTGATTTTGGGTTTTATAATTATCATCCTGTTGAAACTACTTTTACACCTGTGATTTCAGGTGATTATTCTTTTTTGTTTGACTTTAGTTTTTCAGCACCAGTACATACCATTTCTATTGACTCGTTCAGTTTAAATGGAGATAATGATACGCCAATTGTGGTTACAACAGATACTACAACAGGTTTTGATTTTAATGGAACTTTACCTCAAAATATAATTTTAGAAGAAACCGAGAATACTCAATGTTCAGTATTTAGTGATGAAGGCGAAAATGTACTACGAATGTCTGGAGGTTCAAATGCTGCAACGTGGTTTGAGACAGGAAATAATGATCTTAATTGGATAGAGAATGAAAATAATATATCTAAAGTAAATTTTGAAGTTGATGCTACTAATGTGTCACAGCTATTTATGAATTTCGATTTAAAACAAACCTTCGTAAATATTGAGACAGAATCTTTATTTAGAGTGGTTGTTAATGGAGATATATTACAAACTTTTATAGCAGATAATACTAATGTGTATGAAAATATAGAAATAGATTTATCGCCTTATACAGGCGATGCTATTAGAGTGTCGTTGCAACACCTTGGACGTTTTGGAGGTAATGATTCGTCTCTGAGAGATAGAGCTTTCTTAGATAATCTTAGTTTTAATCAAGAGAGTTCACTTGGCTTAGACGAAAATAGCTTTTCTGAATTCCAGTTTCATCCAAATCCAGTTAAGGATTTTTTAACTTTGAGAAATTCATCAGCAATAGAAAGTGTTAGTGTATTAGATGTAATGGGAAGAACTTTAAAAACATTTAAACCTAATAGAGAAAATGTAGCTATCGATATGTCTGACTTGCCATCTGCAATGTTTTTTGTAGAAGTACATATTGGGAATGCAGTAAAAAGAATTAAGGTTTTAAAAGAATAGAAATTATTTAGTTATATAAAAGCCTTTCAATACTATATTTTGGAAGGTTTTTTTATGTTTCAAGTTTTTTTATAGAAGAGTAGAGGAATTGTTGTTATTTCCATATTAGAGATTATAATCTACGATCTCTTAGTTTTAAAAAAAAATAGTCATTCTCGTTTTATACCTGTAAATCTTTTCTTATTTTTAAGTTTCCTTGTTGAACCAAATAAAATTTATTTGGTATTTATCTCCCTTAATAGATTAGATTAACCCAAAAAATCGTATTTCAATGAAAACTGTTGATGCTATTAATGGTATAGATATGCATTATGCCAGAACCACTGATCATCCTTATGGATCTAAAGGTGTTAAGACCAAATTTAAGGTTGATGATGATTTTCTAAAAAAACTTAAAGTTGCTTTTAGAGAGGTTTTTAATCATTGTCCATTAGGCAAACCAGAGTGTATAGCTACAGCTGGCATTTTTGTTAATAAACCTGGTCAGCATGGAGTAGGAAAAGCGTTTGATCTAGACGCCATTTTCTGGAAAGACCATACGTTAATCACATTAGACTTTGTACATCAAAAAGCCTTGTATCTTGGTGTTGAGTCTTTTCTAAGAAAGCATTTTGGTATTGTGCTTAACCATTTTTATGATAATCACGAAGATCATTGGCATATAGGTACAAGTACTAATGTAGATTATCACGAAGCAGCACAATCAGAAACGTTTTATCTTCAAATGGCACTAAAGTATATTTATGACAAACCCATTATAATAGACGGAGTTTCTGGTCCTCAAACCAGAAGTTTTACTAAAAATGTATTTAATCGTTTAAATATTAAGACACCTATTACGACAAAAGTTAATTACTTAGAGTTTCTAGATATTACTGGTAAAATTGCCTTTAAATTAAGTGAAGAAAAGGTGTCTCCTTTAGTACTTATAGAAAACTTAGAATCTGTGATTGAAAATTTACCAACAGCAAACAAGCATAAAGTGAGTGAGGCATTAAATACGTTTTTGATTCATAACGACACATCAAATTGGTTATCATCAGTTTCAACAGAACACGATTTAGATGCAGTTATTGATAGTGTTATTATTTAGTGTTATATTTTTGATTTAATGATTAATTATGAGATAGTTATATGGATTTTTGAGTACAAGTTTTAAGACGTATTAATAAAATCGCTACATTTAAGAAAAGGAAATATACATGCTCAAAAAAATATTCGCAAGTGCCGTTTTTGGTGTTGAAGCCTCCACAATAACAGTTGAGGTTAATGTAGATAAAGGTATTGGTTATCATTTAGTAGGATTGCCAGATAATGCTATAAAAGAAAGTAATTATCGTATTGCTGCTGCACTTCAAAATAACGGTTACCGAATTCCTGGTAAAAAGATTACCATAAATATGGCGCCTGCCGATTTACGTAAAGAAGGTTCTGCATACGATTTAACCTTGGCGGTGGGAATCTTAACAGCATCCAAACAGATTAAGGCAGAAAATCTAGAGGATTATCTTATTATGGGAGAATTGTCTTTAGATGGAAGCTTACAGCCTTTTAAAGGCGCATTGCCAATTGCTGTAAAAGCAAGGGAAGAAGGCTTTAAAGGTTTTATTTTACCAATTCAGAATGCTAAAGAAGCTGCTATTGTTGATGATTTAAAAGTGTTTGGTGTAGAAAACATAATGCAAGTCATTAATCATTTTGATAAAGGAGAGGCTTTAGAGCAAACAATTATAAATACAAGAGAAGAATTTTATAAAAATCTCGATTTCCCTGAATTTGATTTTGCAGATGTAAAAGGGCAAGAAAGTATTAAGCGTTGCATGGAAATTGCAGCAGCAGGTGGGCATAATATTATTTTAATTGGCCCTCCAGGTTCTGGTAAAACTATGCTAGCAAAGCGTTTACCAAGTATTTTGCCGCCAATGACTTTGCATGAAGCTTTGGAAACCACAAAAATACATTCGGTTGTTGGTCGCGTTAAGGCTCATGCAGGATTGATGGCACAACGTCCTTTTAGAAGTCCACATCACACGATTAGTAACGTCGCATTAGTCGGAGGCGGAAGTTATCCGCAACCAGGTGAAATATCCTTATCACATAACGGAGTTTTATTTCTAGATGAATTACCAGAATTTAAGCGCGAAGTTTTAGAAGTAATGCGTCAGCCATTAGAAGATAGAGAAGTAACGATTTCTAGAGCGAAATTTACTGTGACATATCCAAGTTCATTTATGTTGGTGGCAAGTATGAATCCAAGTCCGAGCGGTTATTTTAACGATCCAGATTCGCCAATCACATCTTCACCTGCAGAAATGCAACGTTATATGGGAAAAATTTCTGGCCCTTTATTAGACCGAATAGATATTCATATTGAAGTCACTCCAGTACCTTTTGAAAAACTTGCTGATGAAAGAAATGGCGAGTATTCTGTGGATATAAGAAAACGAGTGACCAAAGCTAGAGAAAACCAAACCGAGCGTTTTAAGGGTTTAGATAACATCCATTATAATGCGCAGATGAATACTAAGCAAATTAGGCAGTATTGTAAGCTTGATGATACTTCTATGTTACTTTTAAAATCAGCAATGGAACGACTTAATCTTTCTGCTAGAGCTTATGATAGGATCTTAAAAGTATCAAGAACAATTGCCGATTTGGAAGGTTCTCAAGATGTTTTGGGTGCTCATATTAGCGAGGCTATTCAGTATAGAAGTTTGGATCGTGAGGGTTGGCTAGGGTAAGATTACCTTGTTTGGTTTAAAATCTTACTTAATAAAATGAAATTGTCTAAAAAAAATATCAACCGCTTTTTCTATTTGTGTAAGCGGTTGATACAGTAATACAGTTTAATAAAAATGTATTGACAATGATTTAGGCTGGAGATCCACCTCTTAAGAAGTCTAGTTTTTGCCCCTCTTTACAGGCGTAATAATAGGTTTGTCCATTTCTAGTTATTTGAGCCCCAAAGTGTTTCTCTTGACCAGGACTTGGGTCACTACCTAAACTAGAATTGTTTATTCTAAATTCGGCATTATTGGCATTAATGGCACTTTGTACTTCAGATTTTACATTTGCTGCACGATCACTACCTGGTTTGCTTCCGCTCACTAGAGCTCCATACACTGCAAAATCTACTGTTACTTTTGTTTCTGACATAATTTTAGGTTTTAAGAATTAATATTTAAAAGTTACTGCTCAATATTGTTTAATTAATTGATTAACAGTGTTGTAAATGTATGTCTGAATTCTAAATTATTTGAGGTAGGAATTACGTGAATATATATTAAAGTGTATTCTCGTAAGTATAAAATAATTATACCTAAGAACTTACGTACTAATACCTGATGAGATTTTAAGCTGTTGAGACTTTTGTTGTTGGGTTAATTGTCTTTTAAAAAATAATTTTTCACATCATCGTTATCTGTAAATTCCCATTCAAAACGTAAATCTTCACCTATAACGTAACTGTAGGCTTTTGAAGCCAATATTCCAGACGAATCTTCTACAAATTCCATTATGGTTCTTAATCGGGTTAAATCCATATAGCGATTCTCAGAAATAGGTAGTAGTTCAACTTTTACTAACTCAGTAGTTTCTCCTTTACGTTTATAATAGAACTTATTGTTTTCAACCCAAAATTTTCTTGGACCGTAAGCACCTGCAAATTTTTCGTTTTGCAGCTGTATAGAATCTGTTTTATTCTTTGTAATATATTTTATGTGCGCAGATATGTTTTTGAGATAACTATGTTTTGGGTTATGTTCAATAGCTGTTTTGTATAGTGAGTCGGCTGCTTTTAAGTCTCCATTTTCAAAGGCTTGGTTTGCTAAAAGAATATGGTTATCTAATTTCCAATATAAACGCTCACCAGTAATGTTCCAATTAAATTGATAGCTATAAAGTCCGATAGCCTTGCCATTATTATCCTTAACAAGTTTACTGTAAAAAGTTGTCCTTTGTATAAAACCACCTCCAAGTGCATCTGGTCCAGCAGGTATCATGATATCCATGTTTTGGTTTTTTACAAATCGCACTAATCTGTCCTTTTCAATCCAAAATTCTAGAAGAAGTTCGTTTTGCTCAGATCTGTAAGTACCAATAAATTGTTTTAAATCTTCAATTTTTGGTTTTTTGCCGTTTAAATAATCAAATATAGAATCATAAGCTCTATTTCTATTAGTATTATTTGGATTAGATAATTTGTGTTCTTCAAAAACAGATCTAGCTCCTTTTATGTCTCCTTTTAATATTAAAGGTTCTATCTTTAAAGCACTAATTTCAGGTTGTATGATTTCGTAAGTTTTTATAGCTTCAATGATTTTATCTTCTTCGCCATTTACCATTGCTGCTTCTGCTAAGTTAAGTCCTGAATAAGGATTAGGATCATCATTGAATAATTTTTCAGCAGCTACCATTAAACTTTCTGTATTCTTGGTTTCACCATAAATGGAGAATAATACCCTGTTATAGAATTTGTTTGTAGGATCGACTTCTAGTTGTAATTTTACTTGTTTTTCAGCTTCATCATAGCGTTCATAAGCCAAACTTCGTTGAATATAAACTTCAAGTTGTTTTTGTAATGGTAAATCGTTTTTTAGTGAAAAGGCTATGTCTATAATATCTTGAGTCTCAAGTTTTCCTCTATTATAAATAGTATTTATTTTAGCCTGTTCTAAAAACGCTAAAGCAAAATATTTATCAATATCATAGGCCTTGCTATAATCAGTTTTAGCATAAGCTTCTAATGCTGGTAAAGAATTACTCATAAACTCATCTATAGGTAAGTCAATATATTTAAGACTATTATTACTTTCAACAAGACCTGCCTCTGAAGTAATGAATATGCTGATATCATCAAGTAAACTCGTGAAATTATTACCGGTAAACGTTTGTTTTTTTATGGATTTTCCGTTGTTAGCTTTTCTTATGTGTGTTATTATTTCATAAGTATCTCCTGTTTTTTCATAGCTACCGTCTACATAAAAATCATAAAATAAAGAGGATTCTCTAATTTTGGTTGTTGTATTGGTTAGGTTCTCAAACTCAGGGCTTAGGTTTTTATTTTGTAATAAATCTTCGTACAATAATTTTCCAATACCATATCGCATCCAATCAGTAGCACTGTCCTTAACAATCTGTTTGAATCCATAAATAGGTATGCCAACTCTAAATTCTTCTTTTGTGATGGTTTTTGTTTCTAATTCACCTGAATCATTTTCAAAAGAAATATCTTTAGTTGTAGCACCAAGATCACTATTGCCAAATCCAAAGTATAGTCCAATAATTAGGATTATTATATTGAGTGGGATAAAAATCTTTTCACGAAGTTTTATTATGCGCTTACTTAGGCGCTCTTGGTGATAGAGGTATATAATTAATGAAGGGCTAATACCTATAAAGAACCAAAGTAAAATATCTACCCAATGTGGTGAAATATTATAACGATTTAATACCCAATCCACAAATTGTAAAAACGTCCAAGCAGCAACAAGATATGCGGCAAAAAACTTTAAGGTATTAATCCATTTCTTTTTATTAGCTGGCTCCATCTAATGGCTTATTATAGATTAAGGTTAGGTTTTTGCTATCGAATTTGAAAGATAAATAATTAAAATGACACTGTTTGTTAAGGTATTTTATTTTTTCTTAGTCATTTGCTTCAAAAGTAAATATTGTATTTTTGAGATGGATGAAAACTATGAGCTTAATGAAAAACTATTTTCTAGTGCTATTTGGTCTATTGATTTTGAGTTGCAATGATACTAAGAATGAATCTCCTAAGTCTATTGTAGAGGTGGAAATAGCAGCGATTCCTGTTTTAAACTTAGTTGAAGCAAACAGACTTGCACAATTACCTTTACAGTGTATGAATACCGAGTATCCTAATAAGCTGAATCAAACTATTGGAAGTGATTCAGATTTAAAATCACCAAAAGAATTACATCCAGCTTTTTATGGTTGTTTTGATTGGCATTCGGCAGTTCATGGACATTGGAGTTTAGTGAGTTTATTGAAGAATTTTCCTGAGTTAGAGAATAAGGCTGAAATTCAACAAAAACTACTTCAGAATATATCTAAAGAAAACATAGAGCTAGAGCTCTTATATTTTGAAGGCAAATACAATAAATCCTTTGAGCGTACTTACGGTTGGGCATGGTTGTTAAAGCTTGCTGAAGAATTGCATACATGGAATACTAAAACAGCAAGAGAGTTAGAGACTAGCCTACAACCAATGACAAATTTGATTGTCAATAAATATTTAGAGTTTTTGCCTAAACTCAATTATCCAATACGAGTAGGTGAGCATCCAAACACAGCTTTTGGATTAGGCTTTGCTTATGATTATGCGGTTGCTGTGAATCATAATGAATTAAAAACTTTAATTGAAAATAGAGCTAAAGATTTTTATGCTAATGATAAAGGTTGTCCTATAAAATGGGAGCCAGGCGGCTTCGATTTTTTATCACCTTGTTTAGAAGAGGCAGCTCTCTTAAAACGTGTATTGTCTAATAAAGATTTTAAACTTTGGATAAATGATTTTATGCCAGAGTTGAATAATAAAAATTTTGAGTTAGCTGTTGGTGAAGTTTCAGATAGAACAGATGGGAAATTGGTTCATTTAGACGGCGTCAATTTTTCGAGAGCTTGGAGTCTCAACTACATAGCTAAAGACTTGCCAGAATATAAACATCTTACAAATGTAGCTAATCAACACATTAATTATTCATTACCGAGTATTGTTGATGATAGTTATGAAGGTGGGCATTGGTTGGGTAGTTTTGCTATTTATGCATTGAATTCAATTGATAAATGATAAGGAATTTCTTCAAGAATATCGGACCAGGTCCGTTGGTGGCTGCAGCTTTTATTGGCCCAGGAACAGTTACGGTCTGCACGCTAGCAGGCGTTAATTTTGGATATGCCTTATTATGGGCAATGGTGTTATCTGTTTTAGCAACCATTGTGCTTCAAGAAATGGCAGCGCGTTTAGGAATCGTTTCTCAAAAAGGATTATCTGAGGTTATAAGATTAGAAATAAAACATCCAGCACTAAGAGGTTTTGCAATTCTCTTAATATTAAGTGCGATAGTTATTGGTAATGCCGCATATGAAGCAGGAAACATTAGTGGTGGTGCTTTGGGTATGCAAACTTTATTTGGAAACCCTATAATTGAATTAGGAACCTTAAAACTCAATATTATGAGTTTAATTATTGGTTTTGTAGCCTTTGTATTGTTATATATAGGAAACTATAAAGTATTAGAGAAAGCTTTAGTGTTTCTTGTGATACTGATGAGCATAGCGTTTTTAACAACAGCCATTATTACCAAGCCAAACCTAATCCAAATTGTTAAGAGTATAGTTATTCCAAAATTCCCAGAAGGTAGTATTTTAACTATTATCGCATTGATAGGAACTACAGTAGTACCTTATAATCTATTCTTACATGCGTCACTAGCTAAAACAAAGTGGAAAGACAAGAGCGATTTAGGCTTTGCGAAAAAAGATACCATTGTTGCCGTGGTTTTAGGAGGTATTGTGTCTATGTGTATTATTATTTCTGCTTCTTCAATTACAGACATAGAGATTTCTAATGCTTCTGATTTAGCTAAAGGTTTAGAACCATTATTTGGTGCTTATGCCAAATATTTTCTTGCTATTGGTTTGTTTGCAGCAGGAATTACAAGTGCAATAACAGCACCTTTAGCCGCAGCTTTTGTGGCAAGTGGTTGTTTGGGTTGGTCAACGAATTTAAAGTCAGTAAAGTTTAGAGCGGTCTGGATGTTTATTTTAGGATTAGGAGTTTTGTTTTCTACAATAGGATTTAAATCTATTGAGATTATAAAGTTTGCTCAAGTTGCTAATGGTATGTTGTTACCTGTAATTGCAGGCTTTTTACTTTGGGTAATGAATAGATCTTCTGTACTTGGAACCTATAAGAACTCAAAGCTTCAGAATGTATTTGGAATAGTAATTCTGGTAATCACTATATTTTTAGGTGTGAAAGGTGTTCTTAGTGTTTTTAAATTAATATAAATGGCAGAAACGTTTCAGATAGATATTAATGCAGATGTTGGTGAAGGTATAGATAATGAATCTGAGATTATGCCATATTTATCATCTTGTAATATTGCTTGCGAAGGACATGCTGGTGATGATTATACCATGAGAGAAGCTGTAAGACTTGCTAAAAAGCATAATGTAAAAATCGGAGCTCATCCATCTTTTCCTGATAAGGTAAACTTTGGACGAGTTGTTTTTGATATTTCAGATGTTGATTTATATGTGAGTATATTAAGTCAGACTTTAGTCTTAAAGTATATAGCTGAAGAACAAGGTGTAGTTTTAAATCATATAAAGCCACATGGAGCACTATATAATTTAGCAGCAAAAAACGAGAAAACTGCAAAAGTAATAGTGAATGTTATAAAAAGAATGGAACAACCAGTAAAACTTTATGCTCCTTACAATTCAATTATTTCTGAAATAGCAAAGAATGAAAACATAGAAGTGATTTATGAAGGTTTTGCTGATAGAAATTATAATGAAGACTTATCGTTAGTGTCTAGAAAAAACGATAATGCATTATTGAGTAATAAAGATGCTATTTTGCAACATGTTTTAAGAATGATAAAGTATCAAAAAATAAAAACAATAAGTGGAGTAGAAGTGTCAATAAAAGCATCAACTTTATGTGTGCATGGTGATACTAAAAATGCAATAGAAATTCTAAAATATTTGAACCTAGAATTACCAAAAAATAGAATCAAAATTCAATAGTAATTTTATGACCTACGAGCTTCAATATTCGCAATTCAATGAACGTTCTATTTTAATAGAATGGCCAACGATTATTGATGATTTAATGCTGAAGAATATTTTGAATTTCAAAAAGATTATTCAAGATAATTATATTAAACAAAAAACTGAAGTAATAACTACATATAATTCAATATTAATTGTTTATGAATTCACTATTGATAACATCAATAATGAATTTTTAAAACTAAAAGCATTGTTTTTACAACAAAATAAATCTGAATATAATGAGTCTTCGATTTGGGAGATACCAGTATGTTATGATGATGAATTTGGAATTGATTTGGAGAGATTTTCAAGTGTGAAAAATCTTTCAAAACCTGAAATTATTAAGCTGCATTTCAAACCTGTTTACACTGTTTTTTTTATAGGATTTTTACCTGGATTTTTATACTTAGGAGGCTTAGATTCAAAACTGTTTTTAGATCGCAAAACAACACCAAGTCTTAATGTGAGGAAAGGGGCTGTTGCGATTGGAGGGCAACAAACTGGAATCTACCCACAAGATAGTCCAGGTGGTTGGCATATTATTGGAAATTCACCTATTGAGTTATTTTGTGCTAACCAAAATCCTCCATGTTTTATTAAAGCTGGTGATAAAGTAAAGTTTGTTTCTATTGAAAAATCAGAGTATGGAGACATCCTAAATGCTGTAAATAATTCAAAATATCAATTAAAATCAACTGCTATTAATGCTTAAGATTATAAAATCTGGTTTTTATACAAGTGTACAAGATGCGGGTCGTTTTGGACAAAGAGATTATGGTGTGTCAGTTTCTGGTGCAATGGATTTGTATTCGAGTCAGTTTGCAAATGCAATTATTGGTAATGCTATAGATGCTGCTTTATTAGAAATAACAATGACTGGTCCTGTATTGCAGTTTTTAGAGCCTACTCTAATTGCTATTTCTGGAGCAGATATGCAACCAAAACTTAATAGTATTACAATTAAAATGAATACGAGTATTTCAATTAAAGCCAATGATATACTAAGTTTTGGTAGATTGATTAGTGGGTTTAGAAGTTATTTAGCTGTTAAGGATGGTTTTTTGAGTCAATTGGTTCTTGGTAGTAGAAGTATGTGTATACCAATAACTACTACAAATAGAATTATGAACGACGATACATTAGAGTATAACAGCTTTGAAGGTAACCAACTGAGCCTAAATGCCAATGTGAAATATAATTATAAAATTATTGAAGATTATATATTGGATGTATTTAAAGGACCAGAATTCCATAAACTGCCAATTGAAAGGCAAGAATTGCTTTTAGAAGCAAGTTTTAAAGTTTCTAAGCTTAATAGTAGAATGGCATACCAGTTAGAGCCAATTTTTAAAAACAATTTAGATCAAATTCTAACATCTCCAGTCTTACCAGGAACAGTTCAGTTAACTCCTTCAGGACAATTAATTGTACTTATGAGAGATTGTCAAACAACAGGTGGTTACCCTAGAGTATTGCAATTAACGGAAAAAGCGATCAATATTTTAAGTCAGAAAAATACAAGCAACAGTCTAAAAATCAGACTAAAAGAATAAAGTTGTAAGAAAAAATACAGCAAGTTCTTGTTGTCTGCAATAAATTCTATATTTTTAAGTATAATAATTCCTTTACCCTCAACCCTAATAACAAAAACTAACTACTAACTTTTTTAAATTAGCAAAAATGGAAAACCCTAAAGGTTTAATTACGCCTGAGCAGGCAAAAACTTTAAACGATGCTTACACTTCTCGCTGTGAACTTGTAAGCAAAGAAATAACAAAACGTGATGATAACAGATCCTCTTGGTATTCTTTAGATGATATTAAGACATTTTTAGAATTGGCAGAAAAGCAAGCCAAAGAATTAGGTTATGAAATGGATGGCATCCGAATTTATTGTGGAGCTTACCCAACGGTGAAAGGTGAAGTAGGATACTCTACGTCATTTATTATCCCTACTGCAACTAATAAGATTGGTGAAGAAGGTGATGGCTCGAGCCAAGATATAACTGATGCTAACGGTTTAAATTTGGGAGGACATGGTAAACCGCCAAGTGCGAACTATCCTCAATAATTAAAAACAGCTATTAATTAATTCAAACGACTTATTATGAAAAATTTAGGATTACTCATTCTAGGAATTATCTTAGGAGCCTTAGCAATGTATTATTATTGCTGTAATGACCAAATGGAGGTGACCTCAGAACCTCCACTAACTACTCTCAAAGGAATTATTACACCAAAAGAAGCAAGCATACTAGATACTGCTTATAATGTAAAACATCGAATTATTAATGATTCGCTTTACAGAAAATCTGCAGATGGTGGTGATAGTAGATCGTCTTGGTGGTCTTTAGAAAACATTCAGAACTATATTAATTATGCAGAAAATCAGGCAGGCGAGCAAGGTTATACTATGGATGGTTTACGTATCTATTTAGGTGCTTATCCAGATATTGATGGAGAAACTGGTTTGACAACTATGTTTTTTATTCCTACTGGTTATAAAAATACATCCGAAGGTAGTATGTTTTACATACCACAAGGAGGTGGAGATTTAACAGGTTCTGATGGTTTAAATTTAGGTGGTCATGGTAAGCCACCAAGTCATAATTACCCTCAATAAGCCTTTTTAAATAAAATTATGTGGTTTGTAAATGTTTGATTTTCAAATGCTTTTCCATTATCTTGAATTGGTGGCTGCATTGTCAGGTTCTTATTATTGGTTAAAAACCAAAGATAATTCAGTAAAACCATTTGTTTGGTATTTATGGTTTACTGTTTTTGTCGAAACACTTTCAATGTACACCTATTTATATGAGTATTTTGATACTCCATTAATTAATTGGATTGAAAACTCGGTGTTTTTTAGAAATACTTGGCTTTATAACATTTATAATTTTGTATCATTAATCTTAATTGGGATGTTTGTTATTAGAAACATCGATAATTCTACATCCCAAAAGATTATAAAGCTCATTATTATTGCTTGCTCAATTTTTTCAATTTGGTTTTTTGTTCTAACTGGTGAGTTTTTTATAATGTCAATTCCATATGATTTAGCAGTTCAGACTTTTGCAATATTTATTATGGTATTATTGTATTTGCGAGAATTAATTCAAAGTGAACAGTTTTTAGATTTTTATAAATCACATGTATTTTATATTAGTTTGGCTATAATGTTATGGCATATTTGTTTAACACCATTATTTATTTTTGACGAATACTATAGGTTTGGTAATGACGATTTTATAGCTTTTAGGGGGATTTTTCTTGATACTTTTAATATACTACTTTATTCATGCTACACATTTGCATTTTTATATTCACTATTTCACAAGAGGAAATTAGTAATGAGCAAATAGCTCTAATTTCTTATGTCATTTTTTTTATTTTGGCATTGCTTGTTGTTTTTGTCGTATTTTTTATAACATTTCAACGACGTAAAAATCAACTTTTGTTAGATAAATTTAAGCAACAACAAAAATTCGATGAAGAACTTGTCAAAACCCAACAAGAGATTCAAGAAGAAACTCTAAAGCATGTTGGTAGAGAGTTGCATGATAATGTAGGACAACTGCTCGCAGTAGCTACAATGCAAATGAATGCTGTGGAAAAAATTGTAAAAGACGAAGTAAAATCTAAAGTAGATAATGCTTCTGAAGCTTTAAAAGAGACTTTGGCAGAGGTAAGAGCCTTGTCAAAATCTCTAAATAGTGATGTTATTTTTAATTTAGGTTTTGATGCTACTGTTAAAAACGAAATACAACGCTTAAACAAAACGGGCTTAATTCAATCTAGTGCTACTATATCTGGTGAGAAGGTGAATTTTGAAAACAAAAAAGATGAGGTTATTTTATTTCGTATTCTTCAAGAGTTTTTCTCTAATACTTTAAAATATGCTGAAGCCAAAAATTTAAAAGTTGCTGTGAATTATCTTGAAGATAAACTAGAAATTATTACAGAAGATGACGGTATTGGTTTTGATATTGCTTCAGCAGAAAAAGGTTCTGGTTTAATTAATATGAAGAAAAGAGCTGAATTGATTAATGCTAAATTTCAGTTAGAATCTCAGCCAGAAAAAGGGACAACCCTCAACTTAGTTTATCCTTACAAAACAATTTAAATTGTACAAGCATTCCACAAAGGATTTTTAGGTAATGGCGCTGTAATATTAATGTCTTCTTTTTTTACAGGGTGCACAAATCGCAATGTTCTGGCATGTAAACTGATACTTGCATCTTTATTACTGCGATCAAAACCATATTTCAAATCTCCTTTAATTGGGCAGCCAATCGATGCTAATTGTGTGCGTATTTGATGATGCCTTCCTGTTTCTAAGTCAATTTCTAAGAGAAAGAAATTATCAAGTTTTTTAATAATTTGGTAATGTAAAATAGCTTTTTTACTGCCATCTACCTCTTTACAATATGCTGTAGATTTATTATTTTTCGGGTTCTTTTTTAACCAATGTACAAGTGTGTCTTTAGATTTAGGTGGTTCATTTTTTACTAAAGCCCAATATGCTTTTTTAGCAGTTCGTTCTGCAAACAATTTATTTAATCGAGGCAATGCTTTACTTGTCTTTGAAAACAAAATAATACCTGTTGTTGGTCTATCTAAGCGATGTACAACACCAAGATATACGTTTCCTTCTTTATTGTATTTCTCTTTTAAATAAGATTTTACAACCTCGCTCAAGGGTTTATCTCCAGTTTTGTCACCTTGTACAATATCACCAGCACGTTTGTTTACTATGATAATATGGTTGTCTTCATGTAATATTTGTAAGTTAGATTTATTGGAGAGTGTCTTTGACATAATAGATTTTTCGATTGCTCGAATTATTTCAGAGTAGATTTTTAAACAATCGAAAGATCAAACTAATCTAAGTTAATATTGTTCATTCTCATTAGGAAAATCCTCAGACTTTACATCACTAGCATATTGAGATATAGCCTTCGTCATTTCTTCATAAAGATGCATATAACGTCTTAAAAAACGAGGGTTAAACTCATGTGTCATACCAAGCATATCGTGTAAAACAAGTACTTGTCCATCAACACCATCACCAGCGCCAATACCAATTACAGGAATTGAAACACTTTCGGCAACTTCTTTGGCTAATTCAGCCGGAATTTTCTCTAAAACAATACCAAAACAACCCGCTTTTTCAAGCATTAAAGCATCTTCTTTTAATTGTTTAGCTTCTTGCTCTTCTTTAGCTCTTACTGTATAAGTTCCAAATTTATATATAGATTGTGGTGTTAATCCTAAATGTCCCATTACCGGAATTCCAGCATTTAAAATACGTTTTATAGACTCTTTAACTTCTTTTCCACCTTCCATTTTTACGGCATGTCCTCCAGACTCTTTCATTATTCTAATAGCAGACCGTAAGGCTTCTTTAGGATCACTTTGATAACTCCCAAAAGGTAAATCAACAACAACTAAACAGCGGTCAATAGCTCTAACCACAGAAGACGCATGATAAATCATTTGGTCTAAAGTAATTGGTAAAGTCGTTTCATGACCTGCCATCACATTACTCGCAGAATCACCGACTAAAATAACATCTATACCAGCTCCATCAACAATTTTAGCCATTGTATAGTCGTATGCTGTAAGCATAGATATTTTTTCGCCTTTAGATTTCATGTCAACTAAAGTCTTAACTGTAATTCTTTTATATTCTTTTTTTGCTACGGACATAGTGCTTATTTTAGTATTCGTAAAAATAATGAGTTTTGTTAAACTTTTGTTTATTTAAACAAGAAATACCATTGAATCCTTATTTTGAAATAAAATCATATCAATCATGAAACAATTAGTACTTATGTTCATCTTATCCATTGGCTTAAATGTAAACGCTCAAAAGTCTGAAACCGAAAATGTAAAAGCAAAAATTATAGAATTCTTTGATGCTTTTCATAAGCAAGATACAACAGCTTTGAAGTCTATGGCTAAGGGAGATATAAAATTGCAGACCATATCTGTTAATAAAGAAGGCAAGACGGTTTTACAAGAAAGTAGTTATAAAGAGTTTATTACGAGCATTGCTAGTATTCCTAAAGACCAAACATTTGAAGAGAAATTACTTGATTTCAATATTCAAGTAGATGGTAGTATGGCAAATGCCTGGACACCATATGAGTTTTGGTTTAATGGTAGTTTTAGTCATTGTGGAGTCAATTCATTTCAACTCATTAAAGAAGGAGATGATTGGAAGATTATTTATTTAGTGGATACTAGACGTAGAAAAGGATGTGATAATTAGATTTTCGATTATTAGATTTTTAGACTGGTTAGATAAGTTGTTTAAAATCGAGTAATCTAAGAATCGAATAAATTTAAACTAACAATCCGCCATATTTACACCAACAGCTAAGCCTCCTTCAGAAGTTTCTTTATACTTATTGTTCATGTCTTTTGCGGTTTCCCACATGGTGTTTACCACTTTATCTAATGGTACTTTTACATTATTTGGGTCTGTCTCAAGCGCTAATTCTGTGGCATTTATCGCTTTAATAGCTCCCATAGAATTGCGCTCAATACATGGTATTTGGACTAAACCTCCTATAGGGTCGCAGGTTAAACCTAAGTGATGCTCCATAGCGATTTCTGCAGCAACTAAAACTTGTTCTGGTGTTCCTCCTAATAATTCACACAAAGCACCTGCAGCCATTGCCGAAGACACGCCTATTTCCGCTTGGCAACCTCCCATTGCAGCACTAATAGTAGCACCTTTTTTAAAGATACTACCAATCTCGCCAGCGACTAACAAGAATCTTTTTATATGTTCAAAATCAGCTTCATGGTTTTCTATCACCAAATAATACATAAGCACAGATGGAATAACACCAGCACTTCCATTAGTAGGAGCAGTAACAACTCTTCCTAAAGATGCATTTACCTCATTAACACTTAAAGCAAAGCAGCTTACCCATTTTAAAATCTGACGAAATTTAACTTCTGTTTTTCGAATGGTTTCAAGCCATTCTTGTGGGTTTTTATATTGATGTTCTCCAATTAAATTCTTATGCATATCATAAGCGCGACGTCTTACATTAAGACCTCCAGGTAAGTTTCCTTCTGTATGGCATCCAGTGTACATACATTCTAACATGGTATTCCAAACACGTTGTAGTTCAAAATCTACTGATTCTATTGGTCTTATAGACTTTTCATTCTCTAGTACAACACCAGAAATAGGTAAATCTAACTGATGACAAAATTTTAATAACTCATCTCCATAAGAAATAGGGTAAGGAAAGGTGCAATAGAAGATAATTTTGTTGGCTTTAGAAACTTTACGTTCTTCTTGTACTACAAAGCCACCACCAATAGAGTAGTAGGTAGATTTGTATTTTCTGCCATTAATTAGTGCACTAAAAGTCATTCCATTGGAATGGAATGGTAAAAACTTTCGATTGAAAATAATCTGATCTTTTATATGAAAAGGAAGCTCTTTTTCATTATTAAAATTGAGCGTATTGGTGTTTTTTATTTTCGCAATAGTTTCATCAATACTATCTACAGGTACGTATTCTGGATCTGCACCACTCAATCCTAATAAAACAGCATAATCTGTAGCATGTCCTTTTCCTGTTAGTGATAATGAACCGTATAAATCTACTGTGATATTTTCTACCTTATCAAAACGGTTTTTTTCTTTGAGTTCTTTTATCCAGCGTTCAGCTGCACGCCAAGGTCCTAAAGTGTGAGAACTCGAAGGGCCAACACCAATTTTAAGCATGTCGAAAATAGAAATACATTCCATTCAATCCATAGTTTTGTTACACGCAAATATACATTTTGTTTGACTTGATAGTATAAAAAAACAGCTTTGACTATAAAGTCAAAGCTGTTTTTAATTTGCTGTAATTTTGTTTAAGCTTTTAGTGTCTTGGGAAACTTTGAATATTATATTTAGTTATTACATTCTGTATATCTGTATAATCAGTACGACCTACATTATCTGCAGGCACTACAACAACTCTAAATACTTGAGCTAAAGTATACGAATCATCTAAAGCTGAAAAATCTGTTGTACCATCTAAAAAGAAACGAACATCTGTTTGCGTAAAATCATAGTTGTATACTAAATAACCATTATCAAATTGTACTGTTTGTGGAGTCAATCTCCATACATCTTGTCCGTTTAATGTTTCCCATAAAACATATACTAAAGTGACATCAGTAGGTAAAACTTCAAAACCATAAGCTTCAATAAATTCGTAATTATTGGTTTCTGTGAAGTCGAGTTCAATTTCAAAAGCAGAAGATGCTATAATAGTTCCATCTTGTCCATCGAAACCATCAAAACCTGGAGGTCCTTGGTCTCCAGTACAAGAAGTTAATAATAATGTAAATACTGTAATAAAGGATAGTATACGTTTCATGTGTAAATATTTTAAATTATTTGTTATGGTCACATGGTACATCCATATGAACATTTCTTTTTTGTAACCATGTTTTTAGTCATGGATGTTTCATAATTTCTAATGTTTTCTTTTAATCTATCAAAGCGTGTACCAAAGTAGGAGGTAAGAGAGATAATTTTAATAAATAAAATCTGACATCATGTCACATTTTTTGTCATGGCATAATCATTGACTTATTGTAATCGAGTTTAAAAATTTAAAACACAACATAACATACATATTATTATGAGTAAAATTATTGGAATTGATTTAGGTACAACCAACTCTTGTGTTTCTGTAATGGAAGGTAATGAGGCCGTTGTAATCCCAAACGCTGAAGGTAAGAGAACAACACCTTCGGTTATCGCTTTCGTAGAAGGTGGAGAAATTAAAGTTGGTGATCCTGCAAAAAGACAAGCAGTAACTAACCCAACAAAAACAGTTTATTCGATTAAGCGTTTTATGGGTAACAAATATTCTGAATCTAAAAAAGAGGCAGAACGTGTGCCATATACAGTAGTTAAAGGAGACAACGATACACCAAGAGTAGATATCGATGGTCGTTTATATACTCCACAAGAATTATCAGCTATGATTCTTCAAAAAATGAAGAAAACTGCTGAAGATTATTTAGGACAAGATGTGGCTGAAGCAGTAATTACAGTACCAGCATATTTTAATGATGCACAAAGACAAGCAACTAAAGAAGCTGGTGAGATTGCAGGTTTAAAAGTTCGTAGAATTATTAACGAACCAACTGCAGCAGCATTAGCTTACGGAATGGATAAAAAAGGTATTGACCAAAAAATCGTAGTATTTGATTTTGGTGGTGGTACGCATGATGTATCTATTTTAGAATTAGGTGACGGAGTATTCGAAGTATTATCTACTGATGGTGATACACACTTAGGTGGTGATGATGTTGATCAGCGTATTATCGATTGGTTAGCAGAAGAATTTATCGCTGACGAGTCGATGGACTTACGTAAAGACCCAATGGCTTTACAACGTCTTAAAGAAGCTTCTGAAAAAGCAAAGATTGAATTGTCATCTTCTGCACAAACAGAAATTAACTTACCTTATGTAACGGCTACTGCAAGTGGACCAAAACACTTGGTACGTACATTAACACGTTCTAAATTTGAGCAGTTGATTGACGATTTAATCAAACGTACAATTGAGCCATGTGCTTCTGCATTAAAAGCAGCAGGTTTATCTAAGAGCGATATTGACGAAGTTATTTTAGTTGGTGGTTCTACAAGAATCCCAGCTGTACAAGAAGCTGTAGAGAAGTTCTTCGGAAAAGCGCCAAGTAAAGGTGTAAATCCTGATGAAGTAGTATCTCTTGGAGCTGGTATCCAAGGTGGTGTATTAACAGGTGATGTAAAAGACGTTCTTTTATTAGACGTGACTCCATTATCTCTTGGTATCGAAACTATGGGTAACGTGAAGACTAATTTGATCGAAGCTAATACTACGATTCCTACAAAGAAGTCACAAGTATTTTCAACAGCAGCAGATAATCAGCCATCAGTAGAGATTCACGTATTACAAGGTGAACGTCCAATGGCAGCAGATAATAAAACGATTGGTCGTTTCCATTTAGATGGAATTCCACCAGCAAGACGAGGAACACCTCAGATTGAAGTAACGTTTGATATCGATGCCAATGGTATCATTAAAGTATCTGCTACAGATAAGGCAACAAACAAAACGCAAGATATTCGTATCGAAGCATCATCTGGATTAACAGAAGATGAAATCCAAAAGATGAAAGCAGAAGCTGAAGCAAATGCAGAAGCTGATGCTAAAACAAAAGAAACAGCTGATAAGTTAAATGCTGCTGATGCTATGATTTTTCAAACTGAAAGTCAGCTTAAAGAATTTGGTGATAAATTATCTGAAGATAAGAAAGCACCAATTGAAGAAGCACTTGAAGAATTGAAGAAAGCTTACGAAACAAAAGATATCGAGGTTATCGATCCTGCTTTAGAGAGAATCAACGAAGCATGGAAAGTAGCAAGTGAAGAAATGTATAAAGCACAAGCAGAAGCTCAAGGTGGAGCAGCTGGTCCTGATGCAGGAGCACAAGGTCAACCAGAAGCAGAAGGCGATAATGTTGAAGATGTAGACTTCGAAGAGGTTAAATAAACTTTAATTTGTCATTCTGAACTTGTTTCAGAATCTAACATAAAAAAACGCAACCATAATCTGGTTGCGTTTTTGTTTGAACTGTCATTATAAAGACGAAGGACGTGGCAATCTTTTCATTTTAAATATCAATTAACAGATTGCTATCCTATGCTCGCAATGACGGTTCAATTTTTGTACTTTCGAAATCTAATAAATAAGCATGCCATTTTTAGATAAAATTAAATCCAACTACATACCAAAACGCTTAGCTGTAAAGCTAAACGCTAAAGGAGAACAATTTGTAGTTAAAGACCATCCTTGGGTGTTTTCAAATAGTATTGTGAAGATTAATGACGATGCTAAAACTGGAGACTTAGCTATTATTTTTAGCAAGAATAAAAACAAAGTAGTCGGTTTAGGTTTATACGATGCCAATTCACCAATCCGAATTAAGATTGTTCATAATGCAGAAACTAAAATAGAAATTAATCCAGTTTTTTTTCATCATAAAATTGAAATTGCTTTTGAGAAGCGTTTCGACCTATTAAATACTAACACAAATAGCTATCGTTTGTTATTTGGCGAAAATGATGGATTTCCAGGATTGATAGCAGATGTATATGATTCAGTATTAGTTGTAAAGTTATATTCTGAAATATGGTTACCTTATTTAGAATCTATTCTTGAAAGTTTACAGAAAATTTCTAATGCAGAGACTGTTGTGATGCGATTAAGTAGAAATCTTCAGAACAGTAATAATCACGCTTTAAAAGATGGTGATATCGTTTTTGGAGATTTAAAAAATGAAGTTGTTCAGTTTGTAGAACATGGTGTTAATTTCAGTGCTAATGTTATTAAAGGGCATAAAACAGGTTATTTTTTAGACCATCGTGCTAATAGAAAACGTGTTGGTGAACTAAGTAAAGATAAGTCGGTTTTAGATGTGTTTTCTTATGCTGGTGGTTTTTCGGTACATGCTTTAGCTAATGGAGCAACGGAAGTTACGAGTTTAGATATCAGTAAGCAAGCTTTAGATATAGCTCGCGAGAATGGAAAGTTGAATGAATATTCTGGGATGCATAAAACCATTTCTGGTGATGCTTTTAAAGAAATGAGAATTTTAATAGAAAAAGGAAAGACGTTTGATGTAGTCGTTATAGATCCTCCAAGTTTTGCAAAACAACAATCCGAAATAGAATTGGCAAAAAAGAAATATGCTCAGTTGGCAGAACTAGGTGAGAAACTGACTGCTAAGAACGGACTTTTGGTTTTAGCATCTTGTTCCTCTAGAGTTTTAGCTCAGTCTTTTTTCGATTTGAATGTGCAAGCTCTAAATTCGCGGTCTAGATTATATGAAACAATACTTAAAACTAAACACGATAGTGATCATCCTATCAGCTTTCCTGAAGGCGCATACTTGAAGTGTGGTTATTATCGTTTCTTAGAATAAAAGTGTTATGCATGCATAATAAAATTTAGTATATTTGAAGAAATTTTCAAATACTATGCAGACTAAGCTAACTCAACTCCTAAACATAAAACATCCAATCATCCAAGCTCCAATGTTCTTGGTATCAAACGTAGTTATGGTAACTGAAGCTATGAAAGCTGGTATTGCTGGTTGTATTCCTGCGTTGAATTATAGAACGCTAGATGAGTTAAGAGTAGCAATAAAAGAATTAAAGGCTAATAAAGTAGATGGAGGTTCATTTGGGTTTAACCTTATTGTGAATAAATCTAATATTAAATATAAAGGTCAGCTGGAAGTGATTTGCGAAGAAGGTTGCGATTTTATTATTACCTCTTTAGGAAGTCCAGAAGAAACCATTAGACAAGCACATGCAGTCGGAATCAAAGTGTTTTGCGATGTTACCGATTTAAAGTTTGCTAAAAAAGTAGAACAATTAGGTGCAGATGCAGCAATTGCAGTGAATAATGAAGCAGGAGGACACAGAGGAAATTTAACTCCAGAACAATTAACCAATTTATTAAGTACAGAATTATCTATTCCTGTAATATCTGCAGGTGGAGTAGGTTGTAAAGCAGATATCGATAACATGTTAAGCTACGGAGCAGAAGGAGTTTCTGTTGGTAGTCCATTCATAGCTTCAATTGAAGCTAGTGTTACTGATGATTACAAACAAGCTTGTGTAGATTATGGTGCTGAGGATATTATTATGACAGAGCGTATTTCTGGAACACCTTGTACAGTTATAAATACGCCTTATGTTCAGAAAATTGGAACAAAAGCCACTTGGATAGAAAACCTTTTAAATAAAAACAAAAGCCTTAAAAAATGGGTGAAAATGGTACGCTTTTCAATTGGTATGAAAGCCACAGAAAAAGCTGCTAAAAAAGCCACTTATAAAACTGTTTGGGTTGCTGGACCTAGTATTGAGCATACAACTGCTATTCTTCCTGTTAAAGATATTGTTTACAAATTGACAAACTGAATGATGACATTTTAGTTTTTATACGATGTATAGATAGACATCTAACCATTATGAAAACGAAATATTTTAAACTCATTACGTTTATTTTTTTTGCCTATTTATTTTAAATTATTGTTTTAGTCAATCACAGTTTCAAAAACTCTACAATGAGGATATCTATTCGTAATGCTAATGGACAACAAAGAGCATTAAAGTTTATTAAAAATTAAGAAGTTATAGTATAAAAACGGAAGTAAAACGAGTTATTAAATGCTTAATTAGTTAATGAAGCTTGTTGCTCTTTCTTCTTTTTATTTTTCTTTCCAGTGAATATATTGAACGTGTAACTGGCAACGAAGCCTCCTACCATTGTTGATGCTAATTCACCAGTATCAAATCGTCCAGAGATAATATATCCGTCGTAAATTTCTTTAGAAAGCCCAGCTAAGGTTGAAGCACCTAAGCTATACCAAAACGCTTTTGATTTGTTTTTGGTTTTTGCATAAACCAATGAATAAGTAGCTCCAGAAATAACTGTACCAACAGCAAAATGCTTTAAATCATCGTCAGATATAAATTGTGCATTTCCTGTTGTTAAGAAAGATAAAGCTAAAATTATAAAAATAGTTTTCATTGGGTTTTCTCTTTAAAAGAGGGAAAATATACTATTTATATTTAAAGTATATACTATAATCG
>NZ_JADGDZ010000117.1 GCF_016744625.1 Winogradskyella sp. | reverse complement strand
GCCTACAAAATTCATTAATTTTGCATCATGATTTTTAATAAAGATACCGCTAAAAAAACCGCAGAAGTTTTATTGCAAATTAATGCTATAAAATTACAACCCAATGACCCTTTTACTTGGGCATCTGGATGGAAATCACCTATTTACTGCGACAACAGAATTGTATTGTCTTATCCTCTAATTAGAAATTATATTAGAGAAACAATGGCTAAACAAATCGAAGATCTTTATGGAAAACCAGATGTTATTGCTGGTGTAGCAACAGGTGCTATTGGTATTGGAGCTTTGGTGGCAGAATATCTTAATCTTCCGTTCGTCTATGTAAGACCAGAAGCTAAGAAGCATGGTCGCCAAAACCAAGTTGAAGGTTACATAGAAAAGGGACAAACTGTTGTGGTTGTTGAAGATTTAATTAGCACTGGTAAAAGTAGTTTAAATGCCGTACGCGCTTTAAAAGACGCTGAAGTTACTGTTAAAGGTATGGTTGCAATTTTCTCTTATGGTTTTAATGTGGCTTCAAAGAACTTTGATGAAGCTAATATCGAATTGCATACGCTTGGTAATTATGAAAACTTACTAGAACAAGCTTTAGATACACACTATATAACAGAAAAACAACAAGACATTTTAGCACAATGGAATGCCAATCCTAGCGAATGGAACGCTAATTGATATAGACCTCATATAAAAATTATATTATGAATTTAGAATCCCCAAAGGTAACTTTAGATAAATCTACTGAAGAAACGTTCAACTTTTTATCTGATGTCAAAAATTTTGAAAGCCTAATGCCTGAAAACATTAGTAAATTTGAAGTTTTAGAAAACGATAAATTTCTGTTTGCTTTAAAAGGAATGCCAGAAATTATTTTAAAGAAAAAAGAAGCTACACCAAATAGTAAAATTGTTTTAGGAGCTGCTGGCGGAAAATTAGACTTTTCTCTAATCGGAAATATTACAGAAGTTGAAGCTAATAAAACAGAAGTGCAATTATCATTTGAAGGTGAATTTAATGCTATGATGGCTATGATGATAAAAGGCCCAATTACTAAATTTATTGAAACTTTAGTGACAAATATGAAGACTGCTGTTTAATATAGTAACGTCACTTCTTTAAGGTCAAAGGTCTTTATAATTTCATCCTCTGTCCAAACTTTTAATTTTCCATTTTCAGTCACTCCTTGTATAATACCAGAAAATGTATAACCATCTGGAGTACTAAATGTTGATGGTTTATCTTTTCGAAATAGCAAAGATTCATATTCAGATTTTATTTTAGATAAATTTTGGGTTTCAAGAATTTCAAAATAGCCTTGTAACTGTTTCAAAATTTCAGATAATACTTCATCTTTATCGAAAACAATTCCAGAAATTAAATTCATGGATGATGCTTGAGGTAAGTTTTCGAAGTATTTCTGATTGACATTCAAGCCAAAACCAATTACAGAACCTTGTAATTGGTTACTTTTAATGACATTTTCTATTAAAATTCCGCATATCTTCTTGTCTTCTGACAAAATGTCGTTAGGCCATTTTATGTATAACTTAGGAATATTAAATACTGTTAATGCTTTACATATTGCCAAAGAAACCACCATGCTTATATAAAACTGTTGCTCTATTTTATAATGAGGCAATACCTTAAACACGCTAACTGTAAGGCTTTTACCTTCTTCTGCTTGCCAATTGGTTCCCATTTGCCCTCGTCCTTTGGTCTGTAAATCCGCGACAACAACAGTATAATCCCTTGGTAAAGCAGTTGCTGCCAGACGCTTTAGATAAACGTTTGTGGAGTCAATGGCATCAAGTTTGATTATATACATTTAAAGGCAGTTTTATTTTATGGTTTTCTTATGACAATTAGAGCCTACAAGAACTAAAAAAATAATAACTTTGCATAAATTTAATACATTTTAATGACGAAAGAAAATACCAATGCAGACCAACTCATTACAACAATCATAGGTGGTATAGAAGAGGTTAAAGGAAAAGAGATTATAATTTTAGATTTAAGAGAAATAGAAAATACGGTTTGCGATTATTTTATTGTTTGTGAAGGTACTTCTAATACACAGGTAAATGCAATCGTCAATTCCATACAAAAACAAGTTAGTAAAACCCTTAAAGATAAACCTTGGCATATCGAAGGAACCGATAATGCCGAATGGGTTTTAATGGATTACGTTAATGTTGTCGTACATGTGTTTCAAAAACATATTAGAGAATATTACGACATCGAAAGTCTTTGGGGAGACGCTAAAACAACTCAAATAGAAACTAGTTACTAAAAAGACAAACGCTACTGATGGCTAAAGACGATAAAAATTTAAACAAAAAACCAAAAATAAGTCCGTATTGGATATACGGAGCTATCATTGCTGCATTTCTTGCTATTCAAATATTCTCAGGTGGTTTTGGAGGTTCTACAGGAACCCAAACAAGACCAGCACAATTTTTGGATTATTTAAGCAAAGGAGATGTTGCTAAGGTTGTAATTGTAAATAAACGAGAAGCAAAGGTCTATTTAACTAAAGAAGCTAAAGAGCAAGAAATTCATAAAAAGACAAAACCGAATACGATACTACCTTCGGTAACTCCAGTACCAAACTATAAATTTGAGTTTGGTGACCTTCAGAATTTTGAAAAACAAGTCAATGAAATTATTAGTTCTAATAATTTAACGACTGAACTGACTTATGAAACTGAGCAAAATGTTTGGGGAGATTTACTCTTAACCTTATTACCTTTTATTCTTATTGTTGGTGTTTGGATATTCATTATGCGTCGTATGTCTTCTGGCGGAAGTGGAGGAGCTGGTGGACAGATTTTTAATATTGGAAAGTCAAAGGCAAAACTATTTGACGAAAAAGCAGATATAAAAACGTCATTTAAAGATGTTGCTGGTTTAGAAGGTGCAAAAGAAGAAGTACAAGAAATTGTAGATTTCTTAAAATTCCCAGAAAAGTACACAGCCTTAGGTGGTAAAATACCAAAAGGTGCCTTACTTGTAGGACCTCCAGGAACTGGTAAAACTTTATTAGCAAAAGCAGTTGCTGGTGAAGCTAAAGTACCATTCTTCTCATTGTCTGGTTCTGACTTTGTTGAAATGTTCGTTGGTGTTGGTGCGTCTCGTGTAAGAGATTTATTTAAACAAGCTAAAGAGAAATCTCCATCGATTATTTTTATTGATGAAATCGATGCTATTGGTCGTGCTAGAGGTAAAAATGCTATGTCAGGTTCTAATGATGAACGTGAAAACACCTTAAATCAATTATTAACTGAAATGGATGGTTTTGGCACTAATTCAAACGTAATTGTATTAGCTGCAACCAACAGAGCAGATATTTTAGATAAAGCTTTAATGCGTGCTGGTCGTTTTGATCGTCAGATTTATGTAGATCTACCAGACGTAAGAGAACGTAAAGAAATTTTTGAAGTGCATTTACGTCCTCTTAAAAAAGAAGAAACTTTAGATATCGATTTCTTAGCAAAACAAACACCTGGTTTCTCTGGTGCTGATATTGCCAATGTATGTAATGAAGCCGCTTTAATTGCCGCAAGAAAAGGAAAGAAAGCTGTTAATAAACAAGATTTCTTAGATGCTGTTGATAGAATTGTTGGTGGATTAGAAAAGAAAAATAAAATTATAACACCAGGAGAGAAACGAGCTGTCGCTTTCCATGAAGCTGGTCATGCAACTGTAAGTTGGATGCTAGAGCATGCTGCTCCATTAGTAAAAGTAACAATAGTACCAAGAGGACAATCCTTAGGTGCTGCTTGGTATTTACCAGAAGAGCGTTTAATTGTTCGTCCAGAGCAAATGTTAGATGAGATGTGTGCTGCTTTAGGTGGGAGAGCTGCTGAAAAAGTGATTTTCGATAAAATTTCAACAGGTGCTTTAAGTGATTTAGAAAAGGTTACCAAACAAGCTAGAGCAATGGTTACAATTTATGGACTTAGTGATAAGGTTGGAAATTTAACCTATTATGATTCTTCAGGTCAGTCAGAATATGGATTTACAAAACCCTACAGTGAGCAAACTGCAGAACTAATTGATAAAGAGATTTCTGATATAATAGAAAAGCAATATGATCGTGCTATAAAACTATTAGAAAATCATAAAGACAAACTCACAGAGCTGGCTGAAGTACTGTTAGATAAAGAAGTTATTTTTAAAGATAATCTTGAGAAGATTTTTGGAAAACGTCCTTATGATAAACCAGAAACTATATCTGAAATTATATCTAACGAAGAAGAGTAAATCTTAATGCTATCATATAAAAAACTTAAATTGACCAAATGTTAATTTAAGTTTTTTTATATTTGAGAAATGCACTAAAATTAGGATTAACAGCAACAATTGAATGAGCTTATTTCGTAAATTCTTCGGGAAAAAAGATCAAACCGAAGAGCACATACCAAATCAAGAGCGTGGCAAATACATGCCTGAAGTTAAATTACCTGTAGATGAACGTTTTACAATAAACTTTAAGGCCAATGGAGGTAAGTTTTTGTATTGCGAAAATATGGAGGAGGTTAAAGACAGTTTTAACTCTATTCTTGCCGAAAACAAATGGCATAATGATAAAGTTTTTCTAATCGATCAACGCTTATCAGAATTATTCAAGGATTTTAATCTAAATAGCACCAAAAAAACTTCAGAAAGTTCATACTTTTTATCAACCTGTGAATATTTAATATCTGATGATGGTTCTTTATTAATTTCATCAAATCAAATTGCAGAAAAGAAACTAAATGAATTGCCTGATCATTTTATTATTTATGCAACAACAAGTCAGTTTGTAGAAAGTATTGGTGAAGGTTTAAAAGGTATAAAGGAAAAAAGTAAAGCTACAATACCTACAAATATTACAACAATAAAACACTTTAAAGCTGCTGACGATAAAGACTTCCTAACTTATGGAAGTAGTGCTAAAAACTTATATCTACTTCTACTAGAGGATTTATAATGAAAGAACTACTTATAAGAGCAATCTCTGGCGCTATATATGTAATGTTACTTATTGGTTCATTATATGCACAAGAAGCCTTAATAGCTCTTCTCGCTATTTTTGGTGTTTTAAGCTTGATAGAGTTTAGCAACCTTATTAAGCTTAAGTCTTACATTCAATACATCATATTTATTTTACTATATGTTGGTTTTTTGTATGTATCCCTTTGGAATAAAAATCTTGCTGGTAGTGATGAAGCAACCCAAATCTTACTAGTCATTACCATATTTGTAAATCTTATTTTAATAAAAGATTTATTCACTTCGAATAAAATTCCTCTCTTCGAGTCTAAACGTTACTTTGCAACTACATTTTATCTATCTAGTGGATTTGTTTTTATGCTACTCATTGCTAACTATCAAAATAACTTTAGCCCATCGTTACTTTTAGGTGCATTTATACTGGTTTGGGTTAATGATAGTGCAGCTTATTTTGTAGGGAAAAATTTTGGAAAACAAAAATTATTTCCAAGCGTCTCGCCAAAAAAAACAGTGGAAGGTTTTTTAGGAGGCTTATTCTTTGCATGCATATCTAGTTATTTCATCGCAACTTACACAGAAACTCTTGGCTTTACCAGTTGGTTAATACTTGCAATAATAGTAAGCGTATTTGGCACATTAGGTGATTTAATTGAATCTAAATTTAAACGCCAAGCTGGTGTTAAAGACAGTGGAGTTATTATGCCAGGTCATGGAGGGCTTTTAGATAGACTAGATAGTATTATCTTTGCCTCACCATTTATATATTTATTTTTAAGAATATTAAGCTATGTTTCATAAAGAAGGTCATAAAATTATTTTCATAACACTTGTTATAGTTGTTGGGTCATTTTTTTTAATAGATGGATTCATTACTAATGAATGGTTACGCAAAGGTCTAATGATTGCCGTTTTAGCTTTCTTTATTTTAATCTTACAATTTTTTAGAAACCCAAAACGACATACACATGCTAATGACAAACAAGCATTATCTCCTGTAGATGGAAAAGTGGTGGTGATTGAAAAGGTTATGGAAAATGAAGTTTTTAAAGATAAACGCATTCAGGTTTCAGTATTTATGTCTCCTATTAATGTACATGTAACTCGTTATCCAATTGGTGGAAATATAAGCTATAGTAAATATCATCCAGGAAAATATCTTGTAGCTTGGCATCCAAAAGCGAGTGAAGAAAATGAACGAACAACTGTTGTGGTAGAAAATGACAATTTTGGTAAAGTATTATATCGCCAGATTGCTGGTGCTCTAGCCAAACGTATTGTTAATTATGCAAAACCTAATACTTCTGCTCAGCAAGGAGACGATTCTGGTTTTATAAAATTTGGTTCGCGAGTAGATTTATTTTTACCTTTAGATGCAGATATTAAAGTAGAACTCAACCAAAAAGTACGAGGTGGCGAAAGTATCATCGCAGAAATGAAATGACATCCAAAGAATTAGAAATAGAATTTGATGCTGCTGTGGAGCGTGTAAACGATCACAATGAGCCGTTTCCTGCTGATTTTTTACTTCGTTTATATGCTTACTACAAAAAAGCAACAAACAATTACGGACGACCAAGCAGTAGAAAACCTATCATTAACGCATTTAAAACTAATGCACTTTTTCAAATACAAGATATAAGTGAAGACGAGGCTAAACAAGAATATATAAATCTTGTTACCAATTACTTTTTGTATCGAAAATAATAACCTAATAGCCCTGATTATGGTTAAAAAATTATTCTTAAGTTTAATTATTACAACAATTTATAACATTACCTATGGACAAACCTATAATTCATTTTATGGAAGTATAGTTAGTAATGTTTCATCTACAAATATTGTAAATGATTTAACCACCTTTGAAAATTATGGGGTTAAAGAAGTTGGTACTATAGCACTCACTAATGCCGAAAATTGGATTACTTCTCATTACACAACTTTAGGATATACAAACATTGAGTTACAAGAGTTTACATATTCTGCTGGTACGAGCAACAATATTATTGTTACTAAAATCGGAACGGTTTATCCTGATACTTATGTAATAGTTGATGCACACTACGATACTATTCAAGGCACTGGTACAAATGATAATGGAAGTGGTACAGTATTACTTATGGAACTAGCACGTTTACTCAAAAATGTAAACACAGAATATTCTATTAAATTTATTCATTTCAGTGGTGAAGAAGACGGTTTAGTAGGTTCTCAATACTACGTTAATAATACTGTGAACCCAGAAAATATAGATATTAGAGTTGTATTTAATATTGATGAAGTTGGCGGAGTTAATGGACTAACTAATAATATAATTGTTTGCGAAGAAGATCGTAGCAATCCTCCGCAAAATAATTCAGAATCATCTGTCTTTACAACTATATTAGCAAACTGTATCGAACTATATTCAACTCTAGATACCGAAATTTCATTTGCTTATTCCTCAGATTATATTCCGTTTGAAAATAATGGAGAAATAATCACAGGGCTTTATGAGAAAAATGAATCACCATATGCACATACAACTAATGATTTATTAGTCAATATGGACGCTAATTACCTTTTTGAAGTAACCAAAGGCGCATTAGGAGCTCTAATGGAATTTTCAGTAGCATCAGAAGTTTTAGCTGTTGATGATTTTCCTATAAGCTCTTCTATCTTAATTTACCCAAACCCTAACAAAGGAGTTTTTAATATAAAACTTGATCCATCGATTAGTAATGATGTAGATTTTAAAATATATGATATCCTAGGAAAACTAGTTTATAAACAAATTCTGAAGCTTCGACTAACTCAGATTAATCTTAGTCATCTTGGAGATGGTGTTTATCTTTCAGTTATTGAGTCAAATGGTAGTAAAATCACTAAGAAGATTATAATTGATTAATCTCTTATCAAAGGCATTGTAGAACAGCGCAATAAGCCTTCCTGTTTGGCAATTTCAGCATAAGGTACTTCTTCTACAGTAAAACCATTTTCCCTGAGCCAAGAATTAAGTCTTGTAAAGTTCTGTTCAGAAATAACTACATCCTCAGAAATAGAAAATACATTACTATTCATATTGTACATTTCGTCTTTTGTGATTTCGAATATATTGTCTTTCCCAAAGAAATCAACTAACCATTCATATTCACTTTCTACTAAAAATCCATTTTTATGAAGTATGGCTTTATCTTTTCCTATGGGTTGAAAACAGCAATCTAAATGCAAAGCATTTTCTTTTGGTTCTGTATTTGACTTGCGTAGCTCAAAAGCCTTTACAGTTTTATGCGGAAACAATTCTTGAATAGTAATAACAGCATCCATATTAGTACGCGCTGTTATATAATCTGGATAATCTTCACCAGAATACGTGCCAATAAAAATATACTCGTTCCATGGCATTACATCTCCTCCTTCTACATGGCATTCTTCAGGAAGTATGATAACTTTGCCATCATTAATTTGCTCAATTACATGATCAATCGCTTCGTATTCACGCTCTCTATCTGGTAATATATTAGCTTTAATGAGTTTGTCTTCAATAACAAAAGCAATATCCCTAGAGAAAATCTGATTATAGTCCTTAATAGATTTAGGTCTATAAACGGTAACATCATACTTTTCAAAAACTTTAGCAACCGCGTCCATCTCCTTAACCATATCGCTATCCTTAGGATATGTCCCAGCTTTTATATGCTCTATTGATTTTGGATCGTAAGCATCTTCAATTGAAGGCACAGGTCCATTGCTTTCTGCTATTCCTAAAACAACTGCTCTAAGCCGAGATGTTTCGTTCTGTACGTTTAATTTCATGAATTAAAATATAATATTTTCAACGGTCACATAGAACATCCATATCATAATCCTTTGGTTAGCAAAATGACTTGTCATGGCTGTTTCAATAAGACCTTAAAATACAAAAAGCTTCATAAAGTTTATGAAGCTTTTTAATGTTTATTACAACATACTATCGCTCATCGATAGTCTTAAATGCTCTATATGTTTCACCAGTATATAATTGTCTTGGTCTGCCTATTGGTTCTTTACGCATACGCATTTCTCTCCATTGCGATATCCAACCTGGTAAACGACCCAATGCAAACATCACTGTAAACATTTCTACCGGAATTCCCATAGCTCTATATATAATACCAGAATAGAAATCTACATTTGGATATAGTTTTCTATCCACAAAATATTGATCTTCCAATGCTTCTTTTTCTAGCCCTCTTGCAATATCTAAAATAGGATCTTCTACTCCTAAATCGCCAAGTACTTCATTAGCTGCTACTTTAATAATCTTCGCCCTTGGATCAAAGTTTTTATAAACACGATG
>NZ_JADGDZ010000158.1 GCF_016744625.1 Winogradskyella sp. | reverse complement strand
AAGTCTTAAGCTTCTGCGTGTATAATAACCTTATGCCTCTCTTTTGTCTTTTCTTATTTATAATTAAATTTAATAAATTGTAAACTTAAGACGTGTATAGTGAATTATTGACTTGAGTTTACTCGGAAAATTCTACGAGTTTTCCTAATGGCTGATTTCTTTTTGCTAACTTATTTTTATCTTATTCAAGTTTTTAAAATTTAAATCCCATTCTTTTATTTCAAACTTAAACTGAATATAATTCATTACTAATTCTGGGTATACTCTAACATGAGCACAACAAACTAGTAAAGCAAAATCTTAAAGATATTTCGCTAGTTCTCTTTTTTTTAATTTGTTGTTTACTTACACCACTAATCTTACACAAACTTATGTAACACATTTTTTCAATAACACTTATTTGGAAAATTGTAACTTACAAACACCTATTAACCAATTGAATATAAAATTATGAAAACAAAATTGACATTTGCATTAATTATCTTTATTGGAATTTTAATTACTGGATGCAAGCAAGAAGAACAAAAAGTTGAAGTTGTAGAAGTGAAAATTGACCTTTTAAACGATGTATTTCCTGAAGCAAAACAAGAAGTGATGGAAACCTTTGGTGCGATTGCTCAAAGTATTAAAGATGGAGATTTGGATAAACTAATTTCTTTTCATGCCTATAGTCCAAAGTTTACTGAGTTTAAAAATGGTGAACCACGTAATGGTAGTGAAGCTAATGAAGCCCATGAACGGAATGTTTTTGGTTCGGTAACCGAAGTTGTAAAATTCGATGCGAAAGATTTACAAATTGCAGTATATGGTGACGTTGCTAATTTAACCTTTCACTCAGATTTTCATCTCAAATTTGGTGAAGATCTAGTTGTAGTAAATGACCAAATTACTTTGCTATTCTTAAAAACAGACAATGGATGGAAAATGGTGCACGAGCATCATTCTCCTTTGAAAAAAGAATAAAGTTAAAAGCGTACTACAATAATGCGAATAGTACATTGGTACTAAGCCTACTTATGAATTTTATTTTTAGTTAGTATTTACTAAATTAGTTGCTTAAAACAAATAAGTAAATTCTACGTAATACAAACTAAAGAATGCCAAAAGTACTATATCGCATTTACGTTATTGAATTATCTAAACGTGTATATACAGAAAACACTAAGTTTAGAACTGCTAATCCACAGTTCAATGGTGTGTTAGAATGCTTGTATGTTGGTATGACAAGTAAAATGCCTAAAGAGCGTTTTAAACAGCATAAAACAGGATACAGGAATAGAAAAGGTCATAAAATCTCATCAAATATTGTAGAAAAATACGGTTTGTATTTACGTCCAAGTCTCTACAACCATATTGACCCATTTTTCACTAGAGAAGAAGCTCTTATTGCAGAAAAGCAAATTACTTTAGAATTACGCAGAGAACGTTACGCAGTTTGGTCTAATTGACAACTAAAAATTGTTTCAACGTTTCCTCATAAATGCTTTCATACATCGGAACAATATTATGCAAGTCAAATTTTTGAGACTGTGCTTTTGCGTTTGCTTTAAATTGATTTAACACATTAACATCAGATAAGATCTTAATCGCATTAGTTGACATATCTTCAATAGCATTAACATCACTTAAATAACCAGAATAACCATCTTCATTTACTTCTGGTATTCCACCTGTATTTGTAGAAATAACTGGTACACTACTCGCCATGGCTTCTAGTGCTGCTAAACCAAAGCTTTCCGTTTGTGATGGTAGTAAAAATAAATCGCTAAAACATAAAATTCTATCTATTTCATTACTATTGCCAAAGAAAATCACACGATCAGAAATTCCAAGCTCTTCTACCAAACGCTCTGCTCCTTCTTTTTCTGGACCTTCACCAACCATCATTAATTTTGCAGGCAATTCTTTCTGAATATTATAAAAGATTTTAATTACATCTGGTATTTGCTTTACTTCTCTAAAGTTACTGATATGCGTGATGATTTTTTCTTCATCAGTAGCCATCATTCCGCGTTGGCAATCGGTAAAATGATTTTCATGCTTGCTTAAATCGATAAAGTTTGGAACTACATCAATTTCATTTTTAATATCAAATAAACGTAAAGTATCATCCTTTAAACTTTGAGATACAGAGGTTACAGCATCAGATTTATTGATACTGAACGTTACTGCAGTTTTATAAAACGGATGACTACCAACTAAGGTAATATCAGTTCCGTGAAGTGTTGTTACTATTGGAATATAAATACCTTCCTC
>NZ_JADGDZ010000116.1 GCF_016744625.1 Winogradskyella sp. | reverse complement strand
CATCTAAGGTATTTGCCAAAATGGTACCTTTAGACAAGGTCACTAAATCTTTTACTAATGCCAGACCAACACCTATACCTTCTGAGGTTTCGTTATTCTGATAAAAACGTTTAAATAGTTCTCCTAATTTATCTGCTTTTACTTGATCGTTTTGATTGATGATAGATAACTGTAATTGCTCATTTTGTTGTTGTGCTGTAAAATAAACCTGCGTTTTTTCTGGTGCGTATTTTATGGCATTAGAAAGAAGGTTAGAGCCTATTTTTTCGAGAATATCTTTATCGAACCAACAGTCTTCTAAGTTGTTTATTGTAGCATTTATTTTTATGCTTTTTTCGTTAGCTTTATATTGAAATGCTGCTACGAGTTGTTTTAGAATTATACCTAAATTTCCTTGCTCTACTTTTAACTTTATTTGGCCTGCGTCTATAAGCGATAAATCCATCATTTGGTTCACTAAACCTAATAAACGCATCGCATTTTGTTTTACTAATTGTAATTCTTTTTTATCTTCCTCTTTTAGAGTTTTGTTTGCTAACTGTTTATCTATTGGCCCAGATATTAAAGTTAAAGGTGTTCTAAACTCGTGAGAAATATTAGTGTAGAGTTTTGTTTTAAATTCATCGAGCTGCATTAAGCGTTCAGTCTCTGCATGTTCTAGTCTTACTTGTGTTTCTAATTTCCATTTAAATTTAAAATAACTGTAAATAGAGTAGAGGCTGAATAAGAATAACAGCGCGTATATGAAATAGGCTAAGTTAGTTTTGTACCACGGTTTTTCAATTATAAACTTGTAATTGGCAGTCTCATTACTCCATAAACCGTCATAATTACTCGACTTTACATAGAAGGAATAATTGTCTGGCTCTAAATTAGTATAATGCGCTAAATTGATGTTGTTACTGAGTATCCAATCTTTATCATACGGAGCAAGTTTATATTGATATAAATTACGCTCTGGTTGTGAGAATTGTAAACTAGAAAATGTGAATGTGAGTGTGTTCTCGTGATGTTTAAATGTTGTTTTTGCCTCTTCTATAGGTTTGTTGAATAGCTCTACTTTAGATATTATTGTTTTTGGTTTTACAGTATTTAACTGTAGTTGTGATGGTCTAAACCAATTAAAGCCTTCTAAACCACCGAAAAATAGAGTGCCATCTTCTGCTTTGACATAAGCGCCAGTATTAAATTCAAAAGCTTGTAAGCCATCGTAATTAGAATAATTGGTAATTTTTATTTCAGAATTTGTGATTTTAATTTTTGAAATACCTCTATTAGAGCTTATCCAAATATTCTCATCATTATCTTTTAAAATTCCATAAATTACTTCATTAGGTAGTCCATTCTCCTTAGTAATATGTGTAATGTTATTGGATTTGGTATTTAAGATTTTTATACCATCTCCATTAGTACCTATATACAATTTGTTATTGTCAAAGACTAATGATTTGGTAGCATTGCTTATACCTTCAATTGGATTTATCTGATTGTTTTTTTGATTTAAAGTATATACACCATCATTGTCTGTGCCTATATATAGTAAAGAATTGTCTTCACTAAATGCTAGTGTTCTTATGTTATTTGTTGGTAGCGATGTATTTTCTTGAGACCAATTATTAATGATGTTTCCTTCAATATCTAATTTGTAGAATCCTGAGTTACGAGTTGCAATCCAGATATGGTTAGAATTATCTGAGATAATCTTCCAAATCGTTTTTTTGTTTAATTGAGAGATTGTTGTAAATCTATTGTCTTTTAAGACTTGTAAACCTGCACCTTGATGACCAATCCAGAGGTCACTATTATGCAAATGTAAACTCATTATTCTATCACTAGCTATGTTTGAATTTTGACTAGTAAATGTGTAAGCTTCATCACGATTATTACGATTTAATTTTGTAAGCCCTTTACCAGAAGTACCTAACCATACTTTTTCTTCTGATACTGCAATCGCTCTAATAACATCGACATGAATGTTAGCTGGTGTTTGGCTATTGGTCATCACATTAAATTTGGCTAAAGTTTCATCATAAAAACTTAAACCAGAACCATCCGTTCCTAACCAAATCACACCAGTATTATCTTCAAAAACGGTTAAGACATCATTGTAGTGTAAGGCGTAAGGATCTTCTTTTTTTGCCTCAAAATGATTTACAATATTATTACTAGATGTTTTCATAAAAACACCGTTGCCATAGGTTGTTATCCATAATCGAGATTTGGAATCTACCAATACATCTTGAATATTTAGACCTTGAGGAAATAAGTTAGCAAATTCATCAATAGTTTTTTTTGTTACAAGATCATAACACAATAAGCCTTTGCTGTATGTTCCTGCAATGAGAAGGTTATTATGCTTTTTAAGGCTACTTATCGGAATGTTTTTCGATGAAAAGGCAGAACTTATTTTGCCTTGTTCTATAGTATATATTCCATTAGATGTAGCTAATAGATAAGTGTCATTTATTTTCAGTAAATCAAAAACACTTTTACTGCTGAGTGCTTCTGGAAATATTTTTTTTGATGTTTTACTAGAAATATCAATTTCATAAAGCCCGTTTTCTAATGTGCCAATCCAAAGTTTTTCTTTTGTAGGTCTATAAATTTTAGTGACATTAGAAATTTCTATAACACCTTCAAACGTTTTTGTTTTATAATTATAGCGTTCTAACCAACCATTTAAGCTATAGATCCAAAAGTCTCCAAATTCATCTGTATATAATTGTCCTAAATGGCTGTAAGTAGTTCTTGTTATATCTTGAAATTGTTTATCGTAATGCGTAAAACTTCTACCATCGTATTTGTTAAGACCATCTTGTGTCGCAAACCAGACATAACCAATTGAATCTTGGGCAATACTTACAATACTATTTTGAGAGAGTCCGTCATTGACAGTAAGGTTTCTAAATGAAAATTGTTTAGCTTCTTGGGCAAATGTTAAACCAACAAATAATATTAAATTCAAAAAAAATAACTTTACTCTGTTGAAGTTCATAGAGTAAAGTTATTGAATGATTATAAATAAATCAAAGATTAGGGTTTATTCCTTAATCAGCCTACGAACAATAGTCGTGTTTTCGGTATATATTTTTAGTAAATAAACACCAGAATTAAGATCACTTACCACTAGTTTTTTAGTTTTAACATCTCGAACTAATTTACCTGTAATATCATAGATTTCTATAGTTTTAATAACTGCAGAAGTTTTAATATAAGCAAAGTCTTGAGTTGGGTTTGGATAAAGGTATAAATCTACATTAGATAATGTTTCATCTTCAATACCTAAAACATCAAACATAAAATTACCTTGTCCGCTAACAATACCTCCAAAATAATCTTGTGTAGTTGTACTGTCTATGTTGGCATTATAAAAACTATTTAAAGATCCTCCAAGACCAATAGCAATAGGATCTGTATTAGTTAATATTTCTAACTGACCAGTGGTTGGCATATTGGTGATATCAAAAGAGAGAATAACAATTTGTTGCCCAGAAGTATGCGATAATAAGGTTTGTCCAGGTGGTAAATTAATTAGAAACCCATCTCGTGTGCCATCTCCAAGCCCATTAGCAGAGAGTACTGTAGCTGTGACTTCAGTTGATGAAATTGTACGTCCATTAAATTGTGACAAGTTTGCAACATCTGTGTTACCAGTTGGTACCATTAATGCAAAGCCTATATCCGAAATATCTGTGTTGCCAGAAGAATCAAAATCTGGTATTGCCACTATAGAAAAATTATAGTTGCCATTAGATACTATTGCTAACTCATAATTTTGAGCGTTTAATGAAATAATAATAAATAGAGAGATGAGAGTGTAAAAATGTTTCATGATAATGTTTTTTTAATTAATTTGAAGGTGGTACTGTGGTTGAAATGGTATAGGTTGGAAAATTTAAGAAGTTTCCAGGATGGTTTAAAATATTATCTTTTATAAGATTACTATCGTTTGCTGTACCAGAAAAACGTGCTGTGCCATCTAGATTTACGTCTTCAATTAAATAGCCAGTTGAAGAGAATGTTATAAAATTGAGAAAGTTGGCAGGATCTGCCAAAATGTAATCTTTTATGGCATTAGCATCATTGTTAGCACCAGAAAATGTTACGGTATCACTTGTGTTAGCATCTCCAGTCCACATTGCAGTGTCTCCAGAAGTTAAAACAGCTTGCGCATTAAGACCAAACGTATCAAAAAGAGTATCTGTAAAATCTACTATTGTTGATATATCTTCTGCTAATACAATTGGTAATTGACTCATTACACCCAGATGATTGCGATGGTTTACCACAACGTAATGGTCTTTGGGTGGAGCATTCATAGTTAAAGTAGATGTGCCATCTAAAGCGACAACATCACCATCACGTTGTAATAGTGCAGATTTGCCATTGAGTAGTTTGGTGTTATCATTGCTCGCACGTACTTCTACCCAAACCCAATCTACTATGGCATCATTCCCAGTAACTGAGAATACAGATGAGTTACAGGTAGTATTATCTCTATATGGACTGGTAGTTGGGATAAGGTTATTAGTGCGCAAGTCATCATTCATAAGTCCGCATGTATCTGGATTAAGAATCGGACCTTGCAGATATACAATAGGGTCTATTTTTAGTTTGAAACTAGAATTAATAAAGCCTTCGGAAATTGAAAGAGTAGGAGTACTATATTCTTGTACATTGACCTCTCCAATGGTGTAAAAAATTTCAATTCCTCCGGCTGTGGTTGATGCACCTCCAGAATCGATGCTAAATTTTTCTATGGTTTGCGCATTTCCGAAGACAATGACAAAGCATAAACTGTATAATGTTATTAATGTTTTCATGTGTTTGTTATTTATATAAATATTTAAGTATTGCATTTTAAATTAGAGTTTGTAACCTTCAAACCAACTACCACTCCCATCCATTCTCTCGTTTTCTCCGGCAGAATAATTTCTTAATAAGACATAGACTTCTTGGCTAGCATTTAAAAAATAAACACCACTGACCTCTGTTTTTACATCATCTTCATCTACATAGGTACTGTACCTGGCAGATGTATCTACATTGAACCGTAATCTAAAAAAAGCTGTGGTGACAAAGTTTGACTGTCTAATACATGCATGAAGAAAATAGTAGCCTGAGCTTGGGGCAACAAATCGATCTGTAGCTGTATTAAAAGCATTTGCTGTGTCATATACTTCTATATCCCAAATATCTGTCTCTACTTCAGTAAGACCATCTATATCTTTTACTGCAAAACCATTACCTCTAACTTTGAAAATCACTTGATTACCTACTACATCATCCACGTAGCTTTTCACTGCACGTTCTGTTGGTACTTTTGAATTGCTATTATCAGATAAGGTGATGTCTGTCGAAAATTCGTTAACACTTGTGCCGTTTTGTAATGCAAGGCCTGCAGAATTAACAGAAAGTTTATCTTCATAACCAACTGTAGTAGTAATATCTGTATCTAAAGCTATTTTAAATGTATCTGATTGATTTGAAATTTTGAAAAAAGAATGGGATCCGGTTTCAACACCGTTTTTTAATTCTATTTGAGTTTCGTCTAAATAACTAGGGACAGTTAAATTTATTCCAGCTTTGTCTTCATCAGAAATGTGTAATAATTCTGTAGGCGTGTTGGTTCCAATACCTACGTTTTTAGATAAGACATATACATTGTCAACTTCGAATTCCCATGATTTATCACCAGATGTTAGCGCATATGGAACGGTTTTAAACTCTGTAGTTCCTACATTTATTAATCCGTCACCTATATTGATAAATACTTCAAGAAAATGAATGTCATTAGCCCAATCAATACTAGTGAAATTTGGGCTACCAGAAACTAATGCTCCTTCTCCAATATTTATGATGATGATACCGTTGTCATCGGTTGTAGGAGAATGAGTTTCTGAATAAACACTAATTGCTCCCTGTAAAATGTTAAACTGTACTTGAATTAGATCGTTTGCAACGACATTACCAAGGTCATCTTTGATTACAGCTTTGTAATTGATTCCGTTTTGGGCATATCCTATGCATGTAATAAATAGTAAAACTAATAAGGTTAGGTCTTTTTTCATTTTAGTTGTATTTATCTATTAGTACTTGTTTTAATAAAAAGTAAATAAGGATTTATAATTTTCTGTAAAATTAATTACGATCTTTATTTGTGGGTTGTACTATTGTAACAAATCATATAAGATATGTAACTAGGTACACTTTATTGGTTGAAGTCCTTTTTTTAATTCATTCTATAATTAGAACTCAACAACTTCTGCTTCCCAATTACCGATGTATATATTCAATTGTGAAAAGTAAGTATTGTAACTGCCAGATTCACCTCCAAAGTCAGATACCAAAAAGCTAAAAGTATCTTGCCTTTGGGAACCAGTTGCTCTAAATTTTCCATCTAGTATAGCACCTGTAAGTGCATTATTACGGTCGCCAAGCCATTCAATCATTCTTCTTATAGACGATGTATTTACGATGGACCATGGACTTGTAATCTCATTGTCAAACGCAATAGAGTTGTCGGCAGGTAATTGCCATTGTATAACCCTTACACCACCATTATCAACACCTGTTAATGTAAATCTATAGCCTGCATCATTTTTTAATCTAAGTGTGAGGTTGCTTAAATCATCGTCTTGTGTGAACGTGTGGTCAAATCTTGCGTTGAAAATTCTCAAACTAAATTCTGGAGCTGTTGTATCTGTTTCTGGCACATCTGTATCACAACCAAAAGTGAATACTGCTATTAGACATATTAAAATTGAATTTCTCATACTATTATTTTGGTTTTAATGGTTAGTTGTTTTTAATTATTGTTCTCTGATTTATAGTTTTGACTTTCTTTATTTTGAATAGCATCAAATTATAAATCTCTTCATTTTCGTCTTATGACAATTGTATCAAAGGTTGTATCGTATGTAACATGAGTTATATTTAAGCTTTAATTATTGGCTGAAGTACCTTTAGAACCAAATTGTTTACCAGCTTCAGAGTAGCCTATACCTTTAAAGTTGATGCCTTTTACAGTTATAACAGTATCATCTTCATTTTTTACATTTTCTTTATCGAAGCGAACCTCTAAATCTGAAACTTTTGCATTACCAGTTGCATTACTAGAATTTGATAAATCTATAGAGCCTGAGATTTTAGCATTTGGATGGAACTTAGTTGTGTTAGGATGATATAGATACATCGCTGTCATTCTACCTCCATCTTTTTTAGGCACTTTTAAATGCACTGAGATTCGTTCTAGTTGATTGGTGTCTCCATCATAAGTCAATTGTAAGGTTTCTTTACCTTTTTCTAATTGTTTGGTAAACGTAAAAATGGCTTCGTGCTTGTTGGTCTTTTTGTGTCTGCTTACAATACCAGAAGCTTTAGTGTAATGCCATGCTTTACCGTTTATGGTGCAGAGGTAAGTACCATTGTTTTTTGATTTTTCCGAACTTGTAATTTCTGAAGGCTTTTCTGTTTCAGTTTTAACATTAATAATTGCCTCTTTTTTTGTTTCAGATTTACAAGAAACGAATAGTATAATGGCAATGAGTGTTGTGAGTTTTTTCATGGTTATTGCTCTAATAATTAAGGTTTATATATTACAAAAGAAAAAGCGGTATTTTGAGAAACATTGTCATAGTTGCTTGCGGTTACACGAAAATAACCTGAAGTATTTGCGTGTGCTTTAATAAATCCAGCAGTATTAGTAATTCTGCTTAACACAGTTATATAATCAGTAGAATTCCATACCTCATTATTTATTGTAATGTCATAAGTTCCAGTATAAGGTTTGGTTATTGTAAAGTTGCCGCTACCAGTAGAAATATCTCCATTACTTGCAATTGTACCATAAGCAATTGCTACCATATTAGCATTTCCAGTAGATGTGGTGTTTAATTCTCCGTCCAAAACAATATCCCCATCATCTTTAACGACAAAAGCATTATTTCTATTTCCATCAGATGTCCCATTACCTATCATAAATAAACCATCTGAATCATCTGAATTGTAATTTCCAATTGCAGTTGAAGCAAATCGAGACGCTATAGTACCAGACCCTAAAGCGGTTGAGCGATCACCTCTTGCTTCTGTAATAAAACCAAATGCGGTAGAAAAATCACCAATATTTTGAGTATTCCATTGTGTACCATTTACAAAACCTGCCCTAAATGCTCCTTTAGATTTGTCAAAGAAAAATTTTCTGGTTTCATCGCCATTATAGTTAAGTTGTGTACTACCAAATAAAAAATCATTTGTAGCTATAGAACCACCAGAATTTTTTGTAACATTATTTATAGTTTTAAATACTCCACTATTATCTACATATGTTTTTACCGCATTTTCTGTAGGTATTGCATTGTTGCTGTTACCTGAGAAGTTTCCGTCTGTTGAGAATTCATTAACCGACGTTCCCAATTGAAGTCTTAAATCACCATTAATATCTAGTTTTGCAGTTGGATTGTTCTCTCCAATACCTGTGTTTCCAGAGTTTTTAGTACTTATATTATTTCCATTAACCAACCATTGATTATCCATAGAGCTTAAGGCATAAGGAACCGTTTTAAACGCGGTTGTTCCCATATCTGTCAATCCACTACCTGTATTAATCTTCACATTTAAAAAATGTTCATCGCTTCCCCAATCGATTGTACTGAAAGTTGGACTTCCAGTCAATAATGCGCCTTCTCCAATATTAACTGAAGTAATACCATTGGCATCCGTAAATGAGGAATGTAATTCTCTGTAAACAGAGTTCTGAGCACTACCTCTAAGGATTTCGAATTGAATTGTAACATTTTGATTATTCGCAATCACACTTCCATTTCCATCTTTAATAAGGGCTTTATAGTTAATGCCTTGTTGAGCAAAGCTTGAAATTGAAATGAGTAAAGCAATGAGTAATGTGATTGTGTTTTTCATAATCTTATTTTTAATTGGTTGATTTCGATTCTATAAGATTTAATCGTGCTACTAAGTCTTCTATAGATTTACCTTGTTCTTTGATGAATTTATCTTGTACGACATCTTTTGAATTTTGCGCTTCTATAATAAGTTGCTGTTCTTGTAATGCTTTAGTAAGTAAAGCAATAAGGTCATTGTAACGTACACTTAAATACCCATCATCATCTTTGGTTAAAAATCCTTGGTCTGTGTAGCCAACTTTTTCCAATAAAACTTCTAAGTCTTGTGCAATAAAACCCATTTCGCGAGTTTTATTTGGATTGTTTTTTCGAGTATAATCTACAGGCTGTAATTGCATCACTATATCTAATCCATAAGGAAGCTCTCTAATATTATTTTTCCAACGTTTATCAGATGTTATAGACCAATCTACTTGTATGCCAGCATAAGAAATTGCTGAATTACCAATTTTTACTTGGTTAGATCCAGTTCCTGAAGGGACTTCTGCATCAAAACCAATACCAATATTATTATTACCTGTTGTAATACCAGTTAGTGCTCCATAGCCCAAAGCTGTATTATTATCTCCAGATGTATTTAAAAAAAGTGTTTCTACTCCGATACCTACATTAAAATTACCATTAATATTATTATAGAGTGCTCTATAGCCTGTCT
>NZ_JADGDZ010000115.1 GCF_016744625.1 Winogradskyella sp. | reverse complement strand
GTCTTGCTGTACCTAATTCGTAATATAGAACTCCTCCTGTAGCTCCTTTTGTATTTGAAAAACTATAAATATTCCTTTTTTTGAAAGCTTCAAAATTAGTATAAAGAGAACTCGCTTTTTCTAAATGTTCAAAGCTACTGTAATAGGATGGACTTAACCATAAGTCCGCATCTTTTGCTTTATCTAAAACTACTTCAAAGCTTAAGGCTAAGCTTCCATTTCCTGTAGTTTCTCTCCATAAATAATTGACATTAGCATCTTTTAGAAATTGAGCTTCTGGACTAGATCCATTGGGTAAATACCAAACATCTTTATGCATGGCACCGCTTAATACTGTTGGTTGATATTTAGCTTTTTTTGCTATTTCTTTTGCCATTAAATATTCGCGCTCAATAGAATTAAAAATTGAATCGGTTTCTTTTTCTTTATTAAAAAGCACACCAAAGAATTTAATCCATTCGGCTTTTGCTAAGGCAGAAGATTCTACCCAATCTCCATTGTAAATTATTGGAATACCTGCTTTTTTAATAGTTTCAAGAGTTTTGTTCACGCCATCTACTCCAAAGCCAATAACCACATCTGGATATAATTCTAAAAGCACTTCTGTGTTAATACCTTCGTTTTTCCCTAGCTCTCTTACTTTTCCTTCATCGATTCGCTTTCGAGTCTTTTTAGAGGAAATATAATCTGTACCAGGAAAACCAACTAAAGTGTGTTCTACGCCCAAAAGTTCGAGTGCAGGAATGTGTGTCGTAGATGTTACTACTGTTTTAGTAATAGGCGTAATTATAACACCATCATAATCCTTTTTGTTATATGTTGTTTTAGCAGCTTGTTCTTTTGTTAATAATAAATAAGTGTACTTTTTCTTAGCCTCAGGCCAAGCTTTTGTTATTTCTAAAGTTTTGTTATCATTAGATTTATTGATTTTAAAACCTTCAGAATACTTTATGGTATTAACGCTTTTCGTTATAGGTGGAAGTTTCCTGTTAATACCTTGATCTTCTTTACAACTAGAGAAGACTATTAAAAAGAATAATAAAGCACGAGTAATTTTCATATGTAACCTTTGTAACTAATCTTCACAATAATGGTTTGTAATTTTGATAAAACTACAACTATGAGAGGCGATTCAAATTTAACACTATATATCGTTGCAGGAATAATCATTGCACATTTTTTAATAGGCTTTATTTATCTCATCTACAAAATGAACAAGAAAAAGTAATTATTTTAACTTTTAAAGTTTAATTTCGCGCCGAAATTAGGTTCTATTCGTTTTACCGAATGGATTAAAAGGGAATCTGGTGAGATTAATATCAAGTCCAGAACTGTTCCCGCAACTGTAAGTTTTATGCTGAACCCGTTTCAGTATCTCATATCAGAGTTGTTACTCACTTCAAACCACTGAGAGATTGCAACAGTTGACAAAAAGTCAACTTCGCAATGACATTCTTGGGAAGGTCGTGTAACAAAAAGCAAGTCAGGAGACCTGCCAGTTTCAACATATAGAAGTCAAACTTTCGGGATAAAAGTTTACATGCAAAGTACTGTGTGTTCTCTCGAGTAATTAAAATTTAAAATGAACAAAACAAAATTGTTTTGTAGCATACTTGGTATAGGTATGTTATCTATTGGATTTGCACAAAAAAAAGCAGATTCAATAAAAATTGAAAAATTAGAAGAAGTTGTAGTAACGGATTCTAGATTTAATCTTAAACGTGAAAATTCCGGTAGGATTATTACCAAAATCACTTCAAAAGATTTAGAAAAACTACCAGGACAATCTGTAGCAGAAATTATTGGAAGAACCGTTGGTGTAGAAATCAATGGAGTACGCAGTAATGCAGGTCAAAATCTAAGCTATTTTGTGCGTGGTGGACGTAATCGTCAGGTTTTAATTATGATTGACGGAGTTCAAGTTACCAACCCATCTCAAATTGCTAATGACTATGATTTGCGTTTATTAAACGCAGATATGGTTGAGTCTATTGAAATTCTTAAAGGAGCATCGAGTACACTTTATGGTACTGGTGCTGCAACAGCTGTTATTAATATTAAATTGAAAGAGGCTTCTAAAAAAGCAATTAATTTTAATTTAAGAAGTACACTTGGGACTAACCAATCTTCAAATGGAAATAATTATGCAATTGAAGATTTTAGAAATAGTGTTGCTATAAATGGTAGTGTTGGGAAATTTAATTATTTAGCAAGTTTCGGTCAGCAATTTACAGACGGCTTATCTGCAATTGAAGCAGGTACAGAGTCTGATGCTTTTAATAGCTATAATGGAAATGTGAAGTTAGGTTATAAATTTAGCAACGCTTTAAAATTGAATACTTATGCGAGTTTTGATAGATATAAAGCCGGATTTGATGATAGTTTCGGAATGTTAGACGCAGATAATGTCTCTAATTCTAAGCAATACCGAATAGGTGTATCTCCAGAATTTAAGTATAACAAAGGAAGTGTCAATGTAAATGCTGCTTATAATAATGTTGAGCGCGAAATTAACTCTAGTTTCCCTTCACTGTTTAATGCGCAAAGTATTATTATAGATGCATATAACCGTTACACTTTTAATGATAAGTTTTACACGGTTTTAGGTGTAAATTTTCAAGACAACCAAATGGAAAGTTTTTCGATTCCTTTTGGAGAAACGGAATTAAGTCAAGCAATAAATCCTGATAATGCTCAATTTACCATAACAGATCCTTATGCTAATGTAGTATATGTTTCTGATTTTGGTTTAAATGTAAATGCAGGAGCTCGTTTAAACAATCATAGCGAATATGGTAGTCATTTGGTTTATAGCTTAAATCCATCGTATAAAGTGGACTTAGATTTTGGATATGTAAAAGGATTAGCGAGTTATAGTAGTGCCTTTATTACACCATCATTATTCCAACTGTTTGAGCCTAGTTACGGGAATGCAGATTTACAGCCAGAAGAAAATCAGACAATTGAGGTAGGCGCAGAGGTTTCCATAAAGGATAAAGCGACATTTAGTTTAGTTTATTTTAATAGAAACGAAGATAATTTTATCGATTTTGTAGATACTGGCAGTTTTGTGTTTAAATACCAAAATATTGAAGAATCTTTTACAGCAAGTGGTCTAGAATTTGTTGCAAAATCAATGGTGACTAAGGATTTAAATTTTAATCTAAATGTTACCTATACTTCATTAGATGAGGATTTAAGTTTAAGAATTCCAGAAATTAAAATAAACACTCGTTTAGATTACAATGTGTCAAATTCTACGTTAGTAAGCCTGTCTTATCAATACAATGATGATAGAGAGGATGTTGTTTTTAATAACACGACTTTTACAAATGATGCTGTAACTTTAGAATCTTATGGGTTATTAGATTTTTATATCAGCCATAAAATTATAAACAATAAGATGACTTTGTTTGCCAATGTTACAAACATATTTAATGAAGACTATCAAGAATTATTTGGTTTTACAACCAGAGGTAGAGGAGTTAATTTAGGGTTTAATCTCAATTTATGAGGTAACAAAAAAAGCCATCATTTTTGATTCAAAAATGATGGCTTTTTTATAATTAAAGAGCTTCTTATAGAAAACTACAAAAGCTCCTTTTGAGTTAGTCTCTCTTATTTTATATACATATAACCATCGATAAGTGATTCTGTATTAGTTGTAAGTTTCAGAGGTAGTAAATTATTACTATTTGATGGGTTTGGGTGTGTAAATCTATCTGCATTAGTGATTTCCATAATTGCTCTAGCTAATAATGGTTCGTTAGGATCTCCAAGAGTTCCAAGGTTTACAAAAGTTTCTTCTAAAATAATATCTGGGACTAATCCAGTTGGAGGTACTAATTCTTCATCTTTATTTGTAGAGTCACCAATTAAAGGAAGCATTGCATAGGTATGTGCATTAGTTACCTGTTGAGTACTAAAGTCTGGAGAATCAAAAACTAAAGTATTAATAGTGGTTTTTCCTGTAGTAATATCTCCAATCTGAACAACATCTATATATGGTCTTAAACTATTAATAATTAACTCACTTGCAGATGCAGAAGCTCCAGTTGTGAGTACATATACTTTTTCAAAATTTAATGTATTTACAGCTGCACCGCTGCTTATAGTATTGTCAAAATTAAAATCTCTGTTTTGCTCTAAACGATTTGGCCCAAAAAAAGCTTTTGAGAATACTTGATTTGGTGACTCACCAGAAATCATAGTAGCTAAACGTGCAGCAGTTACAATTGCACCACCACCATTGTAACGTAAATCTAAAACCAAATGCTCAACGTTAGCTGCTTGTAATTGGGCAAAGGCATTGTTTAATTCGGTTTCAAAATTATCTCTAAAACTGTTGTACATTATATACCCAATAGTTTCACCATTAGTGGTAATAACCTCAGTTCTATGAACAGGATTATCTGTAAAAACCTCACGAGTTACTGTAGCAGTTTGTCCGTTAGGAGTTACGCTATCATCACTAGTATCTTCAGTACCATTATCGTTATAATCCGCAAAGTTTAGTGTCATTGAGGATTGTGATAATAGTGACTGAGCATTTTCACTAGTAAATGCTGTGCCATCAACTCCAGAGATAATCATATTACGTTCAACACCAGCTAAATCAGCATTACTTCCATTAAGGACTAATCCTACACGTACATAAAATGGACCGTTACCATTAATTTGAAATCCAAAAAGACGTCTCATGCCATTGGTTTCAGAAGTGCCATTAAATAAATCTATTGCTTGAAATAAATCTGGGAATATAGTACTAAATCTATCTGTGTTTCCTGCATCAAAAACTAAAGCATCAAAAAGTTCTTCTGGAGAAGAAAAGCCTGAAAGAAATTCTTCATATTCTTGGGTAGTATCGTACCTATTAGCCAAACCACTAATGCCAAACGTTTCATTTCTTAAATTTGGCACATCGTTACCATATATGTAGAAGTAATTCATGCCTTTCCAAATAAAATCTTTAACATCGCCAGTAATAACTAGATTATCATCTAAATCTTCAAAACAACTTGTTATGCTAAACATCACAATACAAGTTATTAGCAATAGTTTAATCTTTTTACTCACGGGAAATACACTGAATAGGTATTCGTGAAAATTTCGCAAATTTTTCATCTTTTAATTTTTCTTTATAAATAGCAATCGTTTTACATCTGTCTGTAAAACCCTAAATTTACTTACATTATTATAAATAAAAAAACTTTGTAACAAAATGTAAAGTGTATCGTCGTAATAATGAAGGCGAATAAATATCGACTATACCAATCAACCAAAAGTAATGAAGCAGGCAGATTTTGTAAGCTTAGTAATGCCATTTAAGGATAAGGTATTTCGTTTAGCAAAACGATTACTAGTTTCTCGTGAAGAAGCAGAAGATGCTACACAAGAAATACTGTTGAAATTATGGAAGAATAAGCAGAAGATTGGTGAGTATAAAAATGTTGAAGCGTTTTCGATGACCATGACAAAGAATTTTTGTTTAGATCGTTTAAAATCTAAACAAGCTCAAAATTTAAAAATTGTTCACAGTAATTATACGAATAACGATTCGTCATTACAAAAACAAGTAGAAGCTAGAGATAGCATGGACTGGGTTTCTAAAATAATGGAAGATTTACCAGAACAACAAAAAATAATAGTGCAGTTAAGAGATATAGAAGAATACGATTTTGCTGAAATCTCTAAAATGTTAGACATGAATGAAACAGCCATCAGAGTTTCTTTATCGAGAGCACGAAAAACAATAAGAGAAAAATTAACTAGTACACATAGATATGGTATTAAATAATATAGAAGAATTACTAGAAAAGTATAACAATGCTGAAACATCACTAAAAGAAGAAGCGCAATTAAAAGCTTATTTCGCAAGTGATGATGTAGCGCCTCATTTAGAGCATTACAAGCCATTGTTTCAATACTTTTCTTTATCACAACAAGAACAGTACACCAAAGACGTTCCATTAAACACTAAGAAAACAAAATTGTATCAATGGATTTCTGTCGCAGCTGTTGCCGTTCTAATGCTTGGTCTTATAGTTCCACAAGTTATTGGCCCTTCGCAAGAAGAATTAAAACAACAAGAATTAGCTATGGCGACTTATAATAAGACCATGGAAGCCTTAAGTTTAGTTTCAATAGGAATGAATGAAGGCAAGCAACAACTTAATTCGTTGGCTCTCGTATCTGATAATTTAAATTATGGCATAGAAGGCGCTAGTAAATTGAGTGAATTTTCAAAAACAACAAACAAAATTTTTAAAAACAAGTAACACACAAAAATTAAGAAATCATGAAAAAAGTAATTGTAATAATCGCGCTAATCGTTGCACCAATGATATCTGGAGCTCAGAGTATTTTCGATAAATTTGAAGATATGCCAGAAGTAGCATCAGTCATAGTTAATCAGAAAATGTTTAGTATGATCGCAAGTATTGATGTAGATATGGATGATCCTGAAGCTCAAGAATACATGGATATGGTAAAGAAAATCACTGGACTTAAAGTTTTTACAACTGGTGATGATAAAGTTTCAGCAGATATGAAAGCTACTGTAACTAAGTATTTAAAATCATCTGATCTTGAAGAGTTAATGAGAATTAAAGATGGTAATCAAACGGTTAAGTTTTATGTTAAAGAAGGTAAGGACGAAAACCACGTTAAAGAATTATTAATGTATGTAAGCGGACTTAAGGAAATGACTAAAGGGCAAAACATTGAAATTAATGGTAAAAAACGTGAATTTGAGACTGTTTTATTATCGTTAACAGGAGATATCGATTTAAGACAAGTTTCTAAAATTACTAACACAATGGATATTCCAGGTGGTGAGCAGTTAAAGAAAGCTGGTGACAAAAAGAAAAACTAGTAACTAATGATACAATCAATCAAAAAATCAATAGTAGTGTTGCTTTTGGTTACGGCTTTTACAAGTTGTAACCAAGGGCCAACGTTGCAAACTTATTATGTAGACAACGAATTAAAACCTGGTTTTGCATCCTTTGATGTACCAACAAGTTTTATTAATGTTGAAGACGTTGAAATGACTGACGAACAGCGAGAAGCTTACGAATCGGTAGATAAACTAAATGTATTAACCTACATGATAGAGAATACTGAAGCTGCTGAATATAATTTAGAATTAGATAAAGTAAAGACTATTTTAAAAAATCCTAAATACGAAGAATTAATGAGAGGAGGTAATTCTACTGATGGAAAATTCATTGTAAAATATTTAGGAGATGTAGATAGTATTGAAGAGCTTATTGTTTTTGGAAATGCCAATAACAAAGGCTTTATGATCGCTAGAGTTTTGGGAGATGACATGAATGTGGCTAAGCTAATGTCTTTACAATCTGTATTACAAAACGCAAAGTTCGAAGACACTAATCTTAATGGTCTAACAGACTTTTTTAAATAAACTTATTTAAATAAAACTGACAAATTATTTAAATGTTAATGAGAATCGTCTTGAAGTTTATCTTCTGGGCGATTTTTTTGTGTGTCATTCTTCAGAGCAAAGCTTATTGCAACAATAACTAATGCTCCAAAGCCTATAAATAGAAGTGCTTTAACAATGAAATAATCTAAAACTTTTAATAATCCTGCAACAAAAAAACCAAAGGTTACTAATGCAACTAAAATTAATGCAAATGAATTTTTAGTTAAAGGAAATAGTTTCATGTGTCTAAGTTTTTAGATACCTGTATAATTACTTGGAGTAATTGCTTTTAATTCTGTTTTAATAGCATCAGAAACTTCTAATGTATCAATAAAATTTGAAATAGAACTTTGTGTGATAGCTTCATTGGTTCTAGTTAACCCTTTTAAAGCTTCATATGGATTAGGATAACTTTCGCGCCTTAATATGGTTTGTATAGCCTCAGCTACAACTGCCCAATTGTTTTCTAAATCTTGAGCGAATTTAGTCTCATTCAATAATAATTTACCTAAGCCTTTTACTGTAGACTTAAAAGCAATAATTGTATGTCCAAACGGTACACCAACATTTCTTAAAACGGTACTATCTGTTAAATCACGTTGTAATCTCGATATAGGTAATTTTGCAGATAAGTGTTCGAAAATAGCATTTGCAATACCAAGATTTCCTTCACTATTTTCAAAATCAATAGGATTTACTTTATGTGGCATTGCAGAACTGCCAACTTCACCAGCTTTAATTTTTTGTTTAAAGTATTCCATAGAAACATACGTCCAGATATCTCTGTCTAAATCAATGATGATTGTATTGATGCGTTTTAAAGCATCAAACAAAGCAGCCATATGATCGTAGTGTTCTATTTGTGTGGTAGGAAACGAATGCTGTAATCCTAATTTTTTTTGTACAAACTGAGAGCCAAAAGTTTTCCAATCTATATTTGGATAAGCGACTTTATGTGCATTAAAATTTCCTGTTGCACCACCAAATTTTGCAGCACTTGGCACATCGTTTAATAAATTAAATTGCTCTTTTAAACGCACTACAAATACTTCAATTTCTTTACCTAATCGTGTTGGAGAAGCTGGTTGACCATGTGTTCTAGCTAACATTGGTATATGTGCCCAATCTTTAGCCAAACTTTTGATATTTTCTAATAAGGCAAAATATTCTGGGACATAAACATCATTCATAGCATCCTTAATACTCAAAGGGATTGCTGTATTGTTTATATCTTGAGACGTTAAGCCAAAATGGATAAACTCTTTGTAATTGGATAAACCTAAAGCATCAAATTTTTCTTTGATGAAATATTCAACCGCTTTAACATCGTGGTTAGTTACCTTTTCAATGTCCTTAATTGCTGAAGCATCATCAGAAGAAAAGTTTTTGTATATGTTTCTTAAATCGTCAAAAATAGATTTAGAAACTGATTCTAATTGTGGCAATGGTAATTCGCATAGTGCAATAAAGTATTCTATTTCTACCAAAACACGATATTTTATCAATGCTTCTTCAGAAAAATAATTACCTAAAGTTTCTACTTTAGATCTATATCTACCATCTATTGGTGAAATTGCGCTAAGTGCTGAGAGTGCCATTTATGTTGATTTTTTTGAAGCATCAAAGATAAGGAAGTAAGTTAATAGATAATAGATAAGAGATAAGAGTTTTGTAAAGTTTTCAACCTTTAATTTTTAGTATTCAGTCTTTATTTTATCTTCTTCAAAATATGACGTGCTCTAGCTTTAAAACCAGAACTCTGAATCTGAAAATCGCGTTCTAATATAATTACCAATTCTGGGTGAATCCAATCATACTCTGTTCCTAATAAGTATAAACTATTCATGCTATAAGCCTTAGGTGCTATTTTTTCGTCATTTATCATCCAATCAAAACAAGCTTCAATAATTTTTTCTTTGTGAATTTCTGATAGATGCGATTTAATCGCATGGTTATACTTAGAATAATTGGCATTGATTAAATATTCACAAATTTTTGCTACTGGTCTAACAGCGGAATCTAAATGCACTTTTGATATATTTTCTGTGAAAAAATCGAGGTGAGGTATAATTTCTTCAAGTTTTTCTCCACACATAAACTCAAAAACCCAAGCTGCTCTACAAGATATTTTATCATTAACATCAAAAAGAATTTCTAATAATGGTGTCACCAATTCAGGATTATCAATCACCATATTTGCGTAATACAGTCGTTTTTCACGCGAATGATTTACATAGTTTAATT